>PCAV01000018.1 GCA_002730675.1 Rhodospirillaceae bacterium
TACGAACGGTTCTCAACCACTGTTCTTAATGCCGCACTATTAACCGTTATGAGTGCCTATCTTGACCGATTGACGAAGGAAACAAAACGCATAGGCCTTAGCCCCGACCCAATGATTAGCCAGAGTGGGGGTGGTTTGATGTCCGCGGCCTATTCTAGACAATATCCTATTCGTTCTGCATTGTCTGGTCCAGCGGCTGGGGTTATCGGCGCGGCATATCGGGCAGGTGTAGCTGAAGAGCGAAATATCATCACGCTGGACATTGGTGGTACCAGTGCGGATGTATCACTGATAGCGAACGGTGAGCCTTCCACGGTGCATGCACGGCATCTTGCTGGTTTTCCTCTTAGACTTCCAGCTTTAGATGTTAACGCTGTTGGTGCTGGCGGTGGTTCTATCGCATGGATAGATAAAGATGCACTTTTGAAAGTGGGCCCAGAAAGCGCAGGTGCCATTCCAGGACCGGCTTGTTATGATAAGGGAGGCTTAGAAGCGACTGTTACAGACGCTAATGTGGTTTTGGGTCGCTTACCGAGCGAATCTCTTTTGGATGGTCGGATGCCAATAAATATAGAATTGGCTAGAACCTCAATCGCGCATCTAGCTAAAAAATTGAAAATGTCGACAGAAAATACAGCTATTGGTATTGTCCAAGTTGCAAGTGCGGTTATCGTAAAAGCAATTCGGGCTATTTCCGTTGAGAGGGGATATGATCCCTCAGAGTTTACGTTGTTTGCTTATGGGGGTGCTGGTCCTCTCCACGCGATGGAAGTTGCTAAGGAGCTTGGGATAAAAAAAGTTTTTATCCCACCCAATCCGGGTATTTTGTGCGCAGAGGGGCTTTTGAGTTCTGATTTAATAGCAGATTTCGTTAAGCCTTTACTCTGTAATTTTGATGAAAAAGCCGAAGAAAATATTTCGATGGTTTGGGAAGATTTGAATGTCCAAGCCGAGAGATGGTTTGAGAGCGAAGATATATCCTCTCAAAATAGGAAGGTAAGTTGGACAGTAGATCTCCGTTATCGAGGACAGAACTTTGAGCTCTCGATACCATTTGAAGTTAACGAATTTGGCATCAGAGAGATTGAACAATTAAGGGCAGCTTTTGATAATGCTCATGAGATTGCTTACGGGTACGCCCAACCGAGTGAGACCGTTGAACTTGTTAATATTAAAGTAAAGCTTTCGGGTGTTCTCACCAAACCATCCTTAATTAAGTTGCCAGAATCTGAAGAAGGTACTCCGATTTCGGAGCGTATGGTTTGTTTTGGCAATGAGCAGTGGACGAGTACGAAAATCTACCGTCGACTAGATTTGGCGGCGGGACAGTCACTGGTTGGGCCAGCAATAATAGAACAGATGGATAGTGTAATAGTAGTTTTTCCGGAAGACATAGCTAAGGTCGATCGTTGGGGAAATCTCCTAATTAATATTAATTAAATGGATTTAGCGAATGCCAGTCTTATCCCCTATTCAAGTTGAGCTTCTAAGAAACGGCCTCACAAGCATTTGTGATGAGATGTTTTTAGCGATTATGAAGAGTGCGTATTCTACAAATATAAAAGAGAGACACGATCATAGCGCAGCTATTTTTGATGCCGAAGGGAAAGTTGTTGTCCAAGGTGAGAGTCTACCGCTCCACTTAGCGTCTATGCTTGGATTAGTTGAGGTTGTATTAGATCGTTACGGAAGGGACACAATCAGCCCAGGGGACATGTTTTTATCGAACGACCCTTTCGTTGGACGTGGTTCTCACTTACCGGACGTGGCTATTCTTGCGCCTGTTTTTCGTGACGACGAGCTGGTCATGTTTGTCTCCAATATAGCACACCATTCTGACATAGGGGGCATGGCGCCTGGTTCAATGGCTGGTGGAATGACAGAAATTTACCAGGAGGGTCTTAGAATACCACCTATCAGGATAGCAAAAAATCATGAGATACTAGATGATGTATTGGACCTGGTTTTATTAAACGTGAGAGTCCCTGAAGAGCGCAAAGGGGATTATATGGCCCAAATAGCAGCCAATAAACTAGGTGCGAGGCGCTTACAAGAGCTTTTCACGAAATGGACACGAGAACAGGTTTCCGAGGGTTGTACTGGGATAATTGAGGCTGTTACTCGAAGAATGCGTGCAGGAATTGCGGATCTTCCTGATGGAAAATATGAATTTACAGACGTGCTAGATGATGACGGCATGGGAACAACAAACATTCCAATTTGTGTAAAAATCGATATCCAAAGTGATGAAATATGGCTCAACTTTGAGGGATCGGCACCCCAAGTAACAGGTAATATGAATAATAGCTTTGCCGGACTTCAGGCAAGTGTTCTTTTTGCTCTTAAGGTTTTAATCGATCCAGATGGACCAACAAATCACGGCATGCTAGACCCTGTTCATATTGATGCACCTGAAGCAAGTGTTGTTAACGCCTCTTTCCCAGCNGCAACGGCAGCNCGAGCTCAAACCTGTCAGCGTATNATTGANGTTATATTAGGAGCCTTGGCGCCNGCAGTGCCAGAACGCGTTATAGCTGCTTGTAATGGCGCAAATGGAGTTGCAACCTTTTCGGGTGAAGGGCCCGATGGCCAATATTATCTTTATATGGAGACGATAGGGGGCGGGGCCGGGGGGCGATCGTACCAGGANGGTTCNGATGGGATACAGGTACATGTNACAAACACGTCTAATTTACCTGTTGAAGCACTTGAAAACGAGTATCCANTNNTGGTTGAAANATACGAACTCGTTGAGAATTCAGGTGGNGCAGGGAAATGGCGAGGCGGTATGGGACTTCGNCGAGTTTATCGNGGCTTGGGCCATACCNTAACATTTTCGGGGCAGGGCGAAAGAGCNGTTACNCCTCCTTGGGGANTATTTGGTGGTAAAGGCGGNGGCACTGGTTCAATATCATTAATTAANCCAGACGGTAGTANNNAGGAGCTAGACATTAAACCAGCATCCCTCCAGGTCGAGNCAACAAAAGCAGTTTGTATAGAAACACCAGGCGCGGGTGGTTATGGTGATCCGCTTGATCGAGATAGTGAGTTATTATTAGAAGATTTCAAGTCCGAAAAGTTCTCAAAATTATTTCTTAAAGAGAACTATAATTTTGAGAATTAACGTCGAGTTTTGTTAGGATCAACCCTTGGAGCCCAAGGTTGACAATGATCAAATCTTTCACTAGTACATTTCTCGCTTTTGGTTTAGTGGTGTTTCTACATGGAGGTTGCCCCACCATCAATAACGAGTTCTCCACCCGTCATATATGAAGACTCGTCGGAAGCTAAAAAAATTACTCCAGATACAATCTCAGCTATTGTTCCAAGCCTTCCAAGTGGTACACGGCTGAGTCTCTCGGCTAGAATTTTGGGATCAGACATGGCTTTATGAACCATTTCTGTATCGATTGGACCCGGAAAAATAGCGTTACTTCGTATATTATCCTTCGCATGTTGAGTTGCAATGACCTTACTTAAAACCCTTACGGCGCCTTTGCTCGCCGCATATGCGGGCTCTTGTGTGGTCGACTGGCCAAATCCCGCTACTGAACAAATATTGATAATAGACCCACCGCCAGCGCGCCTCATTTCTGGAATAGCGTGTTTTGCGCCAAGGAAAACGCCTTTAGAATTAACTGCCTGAACTCTCTCCCATTCATCTACAGTACGCTGCTCTATCGGAACCCTGGGAATGACGATTGCAGCATTATTAACTAAAACGTTTAGTTTTCCAAAAGTCGTTACTGTTGTATTTATAGCGGAAACCCAATCAGCTTCATTTGTTACGTCAAGATGTATGTATTTTGAAGCTTCTGAGGTTTTATTTATTTCACCCTCAACTTCGTAGCCATTTTCATCAATAATATCGCCAAAAACAACTTTAGCTCCCTCTTTAACAAATGCCCTTGCTTCTGCTGCTCCTTGGCCTCGTGCACCGCCAGAAATTAAAGCTACCTTTCCTTCCAATCTCCCCATGGCTTTTCTCCATTTGGTAGGTGGTTAAATTGAATTTAAAAAAGATTAACGAGAATTTGTGGGCCCTGCAATTGCCATGGCCGAAATTGAGGTTAACTGGTACTGTCAAATAATGAATTTGTTGGAACCCCCGGTAAATATCAGATAATTCAACTTACCCACAAAAATTGAAGTAAAAAGATGACAGTAAAATTTGGAATAATAGGTTTGGGAATGATTTCGCGGTTCCATGCACGGGCGATAGCAGCAACACCAGGAGCTGAGGTGACCGCTGTTTTATCTCGCGACCTAGCGAAGGCGAAGCGTTTTGCGGACGAGTTTCATGCAGCCCCCTATACAAATCTAGATGAGTTTCTTGACCACGTTGGTCTAGACGCAATTAGTATTTGTACGCCTAGTGGAAATCATCTGAAACCTTGCACTGCAGGTGCGAAGGCTGGAAAACATGTGGTGTGTGAAAAGCCACTTGAAATAAATACGAGTCGAATAGACCAAATGATAAGTATATGCAAAAAGTCCGATGTATTGCTTAGTGGCATTTTCCCACGGCGATTTAATCCAGCGACGCGAATACTGAAGGATGCAATAAAGAATAATCGGTTTGGTGAAGTTAATATGGCCGACGCTTACATTAAATGGTGGAGAAGCCAAGATTACTATGACAGTGGCGATTGGCGAGGGACATGGAAACTCGATGGAGGTGGTGCATTAATGAACCAATCCATTCATACTGTAGACCTGCTGCTTTATCTAATGGGGCCAATCAAAAATGTAAGAGCCGAAACGCGATTACGAGGACATACAGCGATAGAAGTAGAAGATACTGCTGTAGCACTCTGCGAGTTTGAAGCAGGTGCCCTTGGTGTCATTCAAGGTTCAACCGCTAGTTGGTCGAAAACAGGTCATTCAGCGGAAATACAGATTACAGGTTCACGTGGTTCCGTATTCATGGCGGATGATTATTTTAAAGTTTGGGAATTTGATGATGAAACGGAAGCAGATGANATAATTAGAAAAGAGTTTATGGANCAAAGTANTNGTGGAGGTGCTGGGGCTNCCGATCCCTCTGCCATAGATTTTTCCTGGCATNCTCGAAATTATGAAGATATCGTCGCTGCTATCGTCAACAAAGGCGAACCTAAAATAACTGGTGAGGAGGCTAGACGGGCGGTCGCACTCATAACTGCGATTTATGAATCAGCGGCATCAGGAGGAAAGCGAGTGGAGGTTAGTTAGCTATGTATTTGACCGGATTTGCAGATGAAGTTTCCAGCAATATAGAGGATCAAATAAGGGTTACAAAAGAGTTAGGATGGAATGCTATAGAAGCTCGCAGCATCGGTNANTNAAATATNCATGATATNTCTGATGCTGATTTTGAAAACGTCTGCAAAGTTCTTNTNGATAATNNGATACNTATAAACTGCTTTGGTTCAACAATTGCTAATTGGAGTAAAAAAATTAGCGACCCATTTGAAATAAGCTTGCAGGAGGTTGAGAGAACAATCTCTAGGATGCAGCACTTGAACGTAAAGTTGGTTCGTATAATGAGTTATGCTCGCTGTCCGGGTAGCGAACAGTATGCAGAGGAACGGTTTCGAAGATTGAAAGTNATTTGCGATAAATTTTTAGACGCTGNAATTACNCCNCTNCANGAAAATTGCATGAACTATGGCGGAATGAGTTGGATGCACACGGTTGAGTTGATAAAAAACATTCCTGGGTTGAAACTAGTATTTGATACCGGAAACCCGGTTATTTCNAAAGATTATTCTAAGACGGAAGANAGGAAACAAGATTCTTTAGAGTTTTTCAAAAAAATACATGAGCATGTAGAGCATATTCATATTAAAGATGCTTTTTTAGATANAGATAAGGAATGTTTTGTGTTCCCTGGAGAAGGTGATGCAAAAATCGTAGATATCTTAAAAGAGTTGAAGCATATGAATTACAATGGAGGAATCTCCATTGAACCCCATATGGCTTCAGTCTTTCACGATCCAGACGCCGGTGTTTCATCCTTTGAAGAGAGCTATAAAATTTATATTGAATACGGAAAACGGTTGATGGGCCTGCTTGAGAATATAGATTATCGGCCTTCACCATTTGTTTCTCAATGAGTGGGCCGTTGCCTTTGCCTTCCGTCTATGGAAAAAAAGTACCCTTGCAGAGAAACAATTTTGCTCTAACTCACGACGGAGTAGTTCGTTTGCTGGGGTAAATACAACAACCTTTTTCACAGTATGCGAACAGAGATTGAAAAGCATAAAGAAAGATTATAAACCTTTACAATTTACCCGTGGTATTTTGCACGGGGTCTCTAGAGTTTATAAGACGTCGATCGGGGGAACGAGTGAATGCCAGAACCTTTTTCTTATCAATTAGGTGAAAAAGTTTCCAAACTGCTCAAGGGCAATGTTGAAGGGCATGTTCACTTTGACCCTTACACACGAGGTAGATATTCAACCGATGCTTCAATNTATCAAATCGCGCCTTTTGGTGTTGTAGTACCAAAGACTATACAGGGTTTGGTCTCTACAGTTGAAATAGCCGCCGAACATAATATCCCAATATTATCGAGAGGTGGCGGCACGAGCCAGTGTGGTCAGACGGTAAATGAAGCCATCGTTATAGATTGCTCGCAATACCTAAATAAANTANTAAATTTTGATTATGAGAATATGAGAATATCTGTTGANCCTGGCATNGTTCTCGACCATTTGAATAGCTNCNTAAAACCNCATAATCTCTTCTTTCCNGTTGATATTTCAACGGCCTCANGAGCAACNATTGGTGGAATGACNGCAAATAACTCCTGTGGNGGACGATCTNTCCGNTATGGNATAATGGTGGACAATGTTCATTCAATAGANGCGCTNTTGATAAACGGTGAACATGCTNGATTTTCAGATACNCCNAGNGACATTAGNCANATTNNCGGAACAAAGCACTATCGCCAATTGGTTAGCTCAGTAAGAGAAATAGCCGAGAGGGAAATGTCAGAATTAGAGAGTGCTTTTCCAAAGCTAAAAAGACGAGTNGGTGGTTATAANTTGGACACNATTGATCCACAAGGCCATAATATGGCNAANCTACTTGTTGGATCTGAAGGTACACTTGCAACTTTCAAGAATATAGAGCTTTATCTACAACAGATACCACAGCATAAGGNTATGGGAGTATGTCATTTCCCAACCTTCTATGCTGCAATGGATGCGGCTCAGCACTTAGTAAAGCTGGGTCCAGTNGCTGTTGANTTAATAGATCGGACGATGATCGAACTTGCGAGGAANATCCCAATATTCAAATCAACGATTGACAGNTTNGTGAAAGGTGAACCTGANGCNGTGCTGTTAGTTGANTTTTCTGGAGANGANTTNGGANCNTTAAANGAGAAGTTGCAGGAATTAGATACGATGATGTCCGACTTAGGATATCCAAAAGCGATTATCGAGGCTNTTGACCCNGNTTTTCAAAGTAAGATAACAGAGGTCCGGCAACAGGGNCTAAANATTATGATGTCAATGAAGACGTCAGGAAAACCAGTGTCTTTTATAGAAGANTGTGCAGTCCCTCTNGAGAATTTAGCTGAATACACTCATCGNTTAACGGANGTATTCAAAAAGTATGGAACCGATGGAACATGGTATGCACATGCATCGGTGGGATGCCTTCATGTCAGACCAGTACTGGATATGAAGAAGGGTGAGGATGTTAGAAAAATGCGGGCCATAGCGGAAGAGGCTTTTGAAATGGTTCGCGAATACAAAGGGTCGCATTCAGGAGAACACGGCGACGGTATAGTTCGTTCTGAATTTCATGAAAAAATGTACGGTGACCGCCTAGTAAAAGCATTTTCTCAGATTAAGGGGTTATTTGATCCAAAGGGATTATTAAATCCCGGAAGGATTGTCGATCCACCTAAGATGGATGACAGGTCTTTATTTAGATATAAGCCCAATTATCAAGCGACCGAGATAACGACAGCATTGGACTGGTCAGATTGGATCGGACTGTCTGGAGCTGTGGAGATGTGTAATAACAACGGTGCTTGTAGGAAAGTTTCAGCGGGAGTGATGTGTCCCAGTTATCGTGTAACCAAAGATGAAAAGCACGTCACTAGGGGACGGGCCAATACTTTGCGTTTAGCTCTGAGTGGCCAACTGGGACCCGACGCCATATCTTCGAAGGAAATGTCAGAGACTATGGAGTTGTGTGTGTCTTGCAAGGCATGCCGAAGAGAATGTCCAACTGGGGTGGACATGGCCAAGATGAAAATTGAACATAAATCTGCTTACGTTCAAAAAAATGGCTTATCAATGAGGGATAGGCTTGTGGGTTACCTTCCAAAATATGCGAAAATTGCCTCTAAGTATCATTATTTAAGTAACTTAAGGAACAAATTACCGGGATTGCCGTGGTTGACTGAACAAACATTAGGTTTTTCGCAAAAACGTACGTTACCCGTCTGGAATAAAAACCCTTTCAACGCTGCCGAGGCAAGCAGCGCAACAAAAGATAAAGAAGTGGTTTTAATGGCAGATACATTTAATACTTACTTCGAACCTGAAAATTTGCGGTCGGCACTAAGGGTATTAGAAAGGCTAGGGTATCGGGTTCATGTAGTGAACCCGGCGAATGGAGATGGACAACCTATCTGCTGTGGAAGAACTTATTTCTCCGTTGGTTTAGTTGAAAAGGCTCGAGCGGAACTAAGTAATTTGATCAGTTATTACCTACCTTACATAGAACAAAACATACCAATTGTTGGGCTCGAACCTTCCTGTCTAAATACACTGCGCGACGAGGCGCTTGCATTGGGGTTGGGGGTTAATGCAAAAAGAATTGCCGAAAAGAGTATGATGTTGGAAGGTTTTCTTCTAGAGGAAATTAAGCAAAAACGGATCAGTTTTAATCCCATGCCCTTAGAAAAAAAGGTGCTTTTGCATGGGCATTGCCATCAAAAAGCTTTTGGAGATATGAGTTCAGTAGAGCAGCTTTTGCGCCAAATTCCAGATTTAGATGTAGATATAATTGATTCTAGTTGCTGTGGTATGGCAGGAGCGTTTGGTTATGAGGCTGAGCATTACGAAACGTCTATCAAAATGGCGGAATTGAACTTGTTGCCAGCGGTTAGAGATGCCGACGAAGATTGCTTAATTATTGCCGATGGGACCAGCTGCAGACACCAGATAAGTGACGGGTCACGCCGTAAAGCCCGTCACGTAGCTCAGGTCTTAGATATGGTGCTTGAGTGACATACTTAATTTTGCATTATCAGTGCAGTTGAAAGAGGAATAATACTTTCGCTTAGATGTTAAAATCATAGATAGGAAACAAACATGAGTTACAAGGCCGGTCCCCACTTTCTGCAAATTCCTGGTCCTAGCAATATTCCAGGTCGTGTCCTGAGAGCAATTGAACGACCAACTATGGATCATAGGGGGCCGAGTTTCCAGGACTTGGCCGTTGAGGTACTTGAAAAAATAAAGCCGATTTTCAAAACCTCGCAACCAGTGGTAATTTTTCCTTCGTCGGGTACCGGCGCTTGGGAGGCAGCGCTAGTTAATACGCTTTCTCCAGGTGATAAGGTTTTGATGTATGAGACAGGACAATTCTCTAACTTATGGATTGAATTGGCAAGCCGGCTTGGACTTAAACCCGAAATTTGTCAGGGCGACTGGCGTGGTGGAGCTATCGCTGAAGTGATAGAGGAAAGGCTGCTCGCAGATACAACAAAGCAGATCAAGGCAGTTTGTATTGTGCATAACGA
Organism: Rhodospirillaceae bacterium; assembly: GCA_002730675.1. Lineage (GTDB taxonomy): Bacteria > Pseudomonadota > Alphaproteobacteria > Thalassobaculales > Thalassobaculaceae. Next base: position 9,752 of record PCAV01000018.1, read on the forward strand.
AACCTCTACGGGGGCCCTGTCGAATGTAAAAGCGGTACGAGATGCTATCGATAATGCAAAACATCCGGCTCTATTGCTAGTCGATACAATTTCTGGTTTGGGATCTAGGGCTTGACATCTTTTGCATTGCATGTTGGGCTTAGCACGTCCAGCTTGTCATCACTGGCTTGGGGAGCAGCAGGTGAAAGAAAAAGGGGCAAACTACATGTGGCTAACACGTTTTAAGTGTAGCTTTACGATAAAAGATACACGCGGTTTCGAGTCTCGGGGCCGCGCCCTCCGAGAGCC
>PCAV01000019.1 GCA_002730675.1 Rhodospirillaceae bacterium
TTTTAACTGTTAATAGTATCTTTTAATGACAATAAATAACAAGACAACAATGGGCCCGCTACACTAGGAACCCTTATTTTACCACGTGACCTTAATAAATTTTTTGAGATAGCAGACGATAGAGATCAGTACCTACCTGTGTCAACTTCTATTGGCAGTGATCCTATGGGCTTTTTGGAAAGCCAAGCCATCTCACCCCTCAATACCGACGAATTAGGTGTGGCCGGGGGTTTATTAAACAACCCTTTGGATGTTGTTAAATGTACTACCAATGATGTTCGTGTTACAGCATCTAGTGAAATAATTATCGAAGTCAGGCTTTGTCTGACACGATTATTGTGGGAGGAGCACTAGGATCAAAACTTGATCCCTCCGGGAAGGATGGGTTGGTTGACAAAATGGGTCTGGATGCAACAAAACTACTTGAAAGTGAGCCGCTTCGCTACACGGTCGTAAATATTCCTGGCGAAGAGGAAGAAGGGCTTGTTGGACAATGGGTGAATTAGAGTGAATTGGAAACGGCTCGGAATCACCTTCCCGACGTGTCCAAGTTTGATATCAATTTATTATTTATGAGTCTTTAGGCAGGGCGCGAGAGCACTATCGCTTAGCGTTATTCGCATTTTTAATCTTCATAAAAGCGATCTAAACATCAAAAATTTTCGTGTTGTGGCACCGTTACGCTATTTAAACTAATCTTTTTGATAGAAATGTTTATTTAGGTATCACAAAGTGTACGGGCATACCGCATAAGTGCGGCTAGCCTCCTGCAAGCCTTCTAATGATGCTTATAATTGTCGTGGTACTCCCACTAACATTCTAGACTGAGAACGATTAACTTACATATACCCCATGGAACGGCAGACTAATACCTTAATGGAAAACCCGACAAGCTACCTACAAAAAGTCCGGGTATATTGAAAGTTATGAGAAAAAAAAACGAGCGTTGCACGTTTCCAAGTTAAAAGGCTATTCTAGCTAAAATTTAGGTAACATTGCTAAGTCAATTTTTTAAAGAGGTATCCGCCGTGTCTGAGTCACCTGAAATACTGATACTGAATGGCCCAAACCTAAACATGCTTGGCGTTCGTGAACCAGATATATACGGTAATGAGACACTTGCTGATATAGAAGAGTTGTGCAACCAACGTGCTATTTCACTTGGCTTGACAGTGAATTTTAAACAATCCAATCTCGAAGGTGAAATTGTAACCGACATTCAAAGCGCAAGAGGAGTGGCAGCTGGGATCATAATTAATGGGGCCGGATACACCCATACATCTGTTGCTATATTCGATGCCCTAAAAATTTCTGAATTACCAGTAATCGAACTTCATTTATCAAACATCCATGCAAGGGAAGCATTTCGGCATCATTCCTATATTGCGAAAGTCGCAACCGGCATAATTTGCGGTTTTGGTGCCCACAGTTATGTTCTAGCAATTGACGCAATGGCGCGACTCATTGAATGTGCAGATTGATGGTATTTATTTTCGGAGAAACAAGTGTCACACGAGGTAGATAGCGATCTTGTACGCCGACTTGCCGCACTCTTAGAGGAAACAGGTCTTGGTGAATTAGAGTACGCCACAAATGATTGGAAAATACGATTAGCTCGCCCAACAACATCAGCTCTTCTAGAAACGAACATGAATATACCTGTAACGACCACGCATGCTCCCATGCCTAATACAGAAGAATTAAATCCTGAGCACCAAGATGATCAAATTTTAAAGTCACCGATGGTTGGGACAGCATATTTGACGCCAGACCCCTCTTCATCTCCTTTCGTCAATATAGGGGACAGGGTTGAACAAGGTGATACAGTTATGATTATTGAGGCTATGAAAGTAATGAACCCTATCTTAGCCCATAGGTCAGGTGTGGTAACAGAAATTCTTGTCAAAGCCAGCGAACCCGTTGAATTTAACCAAGGGCTGTTGATAATAGAATGACATTTTTAAACAGTTTTAACGACACGACAATTATGACTAATGATGTTTAAGAAAATTGTTATCGCTAATAGAGGTGACGTTGCCATTAGAGTTCAACGCGCATGCCGTGAAATGGGAATACAAACGGTAGCCGTCCACTCCACCGCCGACTCGTCAGCAATGCATGTCAGACTAGCTGACGAAAGCGTATGCATCGGTCCGCCAGCTTCGAAAGAGAGTTATTTAAATATCCCAGCGATCTTATCGGCTGCAGCCATATCAGGCGCAGATGCTATTCATCCCGGCGTCGGCTTTCTCTCCGAGAATCCCTCGTTTGCTCAAATTGTTCAAGACCATGGCCTCACGTTTATTGGCCCCAAACCAGAACATATAAAGGTGATGGGAGATAAGATCGAAGCAAAAAAAATGGCTCTTCAGCTTGGCATACCCTGCGTTCCTGGATCAGATGGCGCAATAACCACCAAAGAGGAAGCTGTTTTGGTAGCTAAAGACATCGGCTTCCCGGTTATTGTCAAAGCGGCCGCCGGAGGTGGGGGAAAAGGAATGCAGATCGCTTTTTCGGAGACTGAGCTATCAAATGCTATCCAGTTGGCTCAATCAGAAGCTGAAGCCGCATTTGGATCGGGCGAGGTGTATATTGAACGCTATCTTGCGAACCCGCGTCATATCGAGATCCAAATTGTTGGTGATAAATTTGGTAATGTATTGCATCTAGGAGAACGAGATTGTTCGCTTCAACGGCGACATCAAAAAATATTGGAGGAAACACCTTCTCCTGCACTCACCAAAAAGGTTCGGGAGAATATTGGCAATTTAGCTGCATCTGCTATGAAAAAATTTGGCTATGAAAGCTTGGGAACGATAGAGTTTTTGCATGAAAACGGTGAGTTTTACTTCATAGAAATGAATACACGTTTACAGGTAGAACATCCCATTACAGAAATGGTTACCGGCTTTGACCTTGTAAAGACGCAAATTGAAATTAGTGCAGGAAAACCACTTAAAATTCGACAAAATGAGGTGAATATAAATGGGCATTCTATAGAATGTCGAATTAATGCGGAGGATCCCGACAACTTTATGCCGTCTCCTGGCAAGATAACTGATTACCACCCGCCAGGCGGTTTAGGCGTCAGGATAGATTCAGGGATCTATTCTGGCTATGAAATCCCCCCCTATTACGACAGCCTAGTCTCGAAGTTAATAGTACATGGTCAGAGCAGGAAACAATGCCTTGCTAGACTACGGAGAGCTTTGGATGAATTTGTAATTGGCAATATTAAAACCACGATCTCTTTACATAAAAGGCTGCTCGATAGTAAGAATTTTGTTGAGGGTGACTATGATATCCACTGGCTTGAGGACCACTTTTTAAAGCCGTGAACGTGGTCAAAGTAGTAATATTGCTTAATGACAAAAATAACTCCAAATTTATTAATTGAAGCTTATAAAGTTGGCGCCTTTCCTATGGCAAACAACTATGATGACCCAAAAATCGAATTTTTTAATCCAGACCCAAGAGGAATAATTCCGCTTGAAACCTTCCATATACCCCGAAGTCTTCGAAAACTTATTAAAAAAGGTATTTTTAAAGTTACCTACAATGCTGCTTTTTCCAGCATACTCGAGGGTTGTTCACAAGTATCGAGAAATCGGCCGACGACATGGATTAACCACGAAATAAAAACTTTATATAAGCAACTATTTGATTTGGGGTACTGCCACAGCATTGAAATTTGGTGCGAAGAAAACATTGTTGGTGGCCTTTATGGTGTATCAATCGGCGGAGCATTTTTTGGCGAAAGCATGTTCTCCTTGAAACCAAATGCAAGCAAAATTGCACTGGTGCATCTCGTCGCTTCTCTAAAACAGGAGGGATTTGTATTATTAGATAGTCAATTCACAAATAAACACCTCGCTCAATTTGGAGCGATTGATATTTCGCGGGAAAATTATAAAAAACGCCTTCGCTTCGCCATTAATCTAGAAGCAAGATTTCCTGCGCGATCTCCTGAGCTAAATTACGTTTTAGAACCAGAACATTTTAAAACCCAGACATCATAAACCGGGTGCTCCAAACTATTAAGTGTTGGGCTAGAGGCAAACATCCAACCAGCAAACAAGTCTGTTGGCTCTTCGCCAATTTTTTTATCAAGAACTTCAACATAGGCGACACTTTCCGGCGGCTCTGTCGGGGGTCTTTTTCTGCAGGCTCGCACTTTGATAATTAACGTTCCAAATGTGCCGCGCTCATTGATATCCAATTCAAATGTAGAAACTCTGGCTGTTGTTTTATCTAAACCCTGAAGAACTGCTTTATTGGTGTCTATAAATAGTCCTGTGTAACTAGAATCACTTTGGCCATAAACATAATTTATCCATAATATTTTGCTCAAGAAAAAGGTAGCGAGTTTAAGGATCAAATGTTTACTTGCTGGTCTCTTAGATGTTCTGTAGTGGGTCGGGTCATTTAGCTTTAAATTCATCTTTATCCGCTACCCCGGAAAACATGAATTTCCCAAGCAACTGAAGCATGTCTACAGCATCTTGAGTAAACTCAATTTCATCATTTGGTTCAAGATTCCCGTCCATCCCTCCCGGGACAATTTCGACGAAACTTCCGCCCAAAAGACCTTCGCTTCCAATCGTCACCGCCGTATCCAACGGAAAGTTATATTTACTATCAATGTCTAACGAAATCCGGGCTTTGAAAGTCTCAGGATTCAGAGAAAGTTCCGTTACTTTTCCTACAGAAATGCCACCAACCTTCACATCACTGCCCGTTTTTATGGAACCTACATGATTAAATTCGGCAAAGAGCAAGTATCCCGTTTTTTTTCCGTAATCAGTAACGTTATAAGCAAACGTTGCAAATATTATCGCTATCACAATCACGAGAGCACCCACAATTGTCTCAAGAGATCCACGTCGCATAAACTAAAGCCCCAATATTTCAACTTTTTTCAATATATTCTCACTGCAGGCAGACGTCTCTCAAGACTGAAACCCTTTTTTGACTTAGGACGGCTGGCAGGACCGATAATCATATGTAAAAATGTGTGCCGATGTCCATTTACGAACCCATTTTGTATTTTATGCTCGAATGCAATATGCCACTGAGAGTATAATACGTCCAGACGCGGGAAACAACATAAGGCAAAAAGGCCTTGAAGCAGCATTTAAGTAGTTCAAATTTTGTTTCTGGATTAATATTCATAATTATATCCGCAACAGCCTTCGGTTCTGCGCCAACCTTCGCAAAACTAGCATTCGACAACTCTATAACACCAATCTCACTTCAAGGTTATCGCTTTTTAATCACGTTTGTCATTATTTCTATTGCAACAATTGTTACCAAGCAAATTACAAGACCGACCCCCGCACACTTGCCGCGTTTGTTAATGCTAGCTATTTCAACTGGACTTTCCTCGCTTTGTTATATGACTTCCGTGAAGCATATTCCTGTAGCGGTAGCCAGCTTAACCTTTTTCACATTTCCACTCGTGGTTGCTCCTATTTCCCACTTGATGAAAATTGATAAATTAACCCAGATTAAAGTGTTAGCCATTATGATTGCTTTCTGCGGTCTATGCATACTGCTTGGAACGACATATAACCTGCAATGGATTGGTTTTTCTATGGCATTTGCCGCCGGTTTGTTTGTTGCCACCTCGTTTATTGTTTCAAAACCACTTACAGAGGACTTATCTCCCTTAACTATGGCAGTTTTCTCAACCGGGTTACCCTGTTTCGTTTTCGCCGTGTCGACCATCCTAAGTGGTGACCTCACTCATCCCCAAAATATTTCGGGCAGTGTAGGTTTGGTTGCAAATTCTATATGCCATGCTATTGGTCTTACATGCTGCTATGCAGCAATCGCACGACTTGGTCCGACAAGAACGGCTGTGACGATGAATATAGAACCCCTTATTAGTGTGTTAGCCGCCTACTTGGTTTTAGGACAGAAAATAACGATTCTCCAGTCGTTAGGAATTATTGGCGTGGTCTCGGGTATAGTTTTAATGAGTTATACACGAAGAGATTAAGCCAAGAGTTTTGTTGATAGCAGTACCATATCTTGTAAAAGAAATATTATTACCCACAAAATGTATTGCCATATTATGATTTCATTGGCAGAATGGAGATTCTGGGCGTTCGGAGTATTGCTAATAGTCTTCGGTAAGAGCAAAGACCTTTAAACGATGACACAAAGTAATAACACAGCATCCAATAAAGTTTGTTAAGACAAAAGCGAGTAAACATCATAAAGCCTTGATCAGATAACGAAGATGTCAAAGAATTGATAAAAGAAACAGATTTAAATATCAAATAACGGTCAAGTAAAAGTAACAATAAGGCAGGGGCTAAAAAAATGTTGCCTCGATAGAAAACGGAATCGAAATAGATAGTTGGAATGGAGAAAATTTAGATGAAAATAGAAAGACGGTTCACAACAGTAGACGGTGGACCTTACGCACAAATCGAATTCCATACTGTCACAAGCGAAATTCGTAATCCGGATGGATCGACGGTTTTTAAAAACGACAGCGTAGAAGTTCCTACATCGTGGTCTCAGGTTGCATCAGACATAATCGCACAAAAATACTTTCGAAAGGCAGGTGTTCCCGCAAAAAGGAAGCCCGTAAAAGAAGCTAACGTTCCGAATTGGCTATGGCGCCAAGAAGCAGACTCAGAGAGCATCAACAAACTACCAAAAGACGAGAGAAAAATAGGTGAAACTAGCGCAAAGCAAGTTTTCCATAGGTTGGCCGGAACCTGGACTTATTGGGGCTGGAAAGGCGGGTATTTCGATAGCGAAAATGACGCAAAGGCCTATTACGACGAGATGACCTATATGCTATGCCAACAGATGGCCGCGCCAAACTCGCCGCAGTGGTTTAACACCGGGCTTCACTGGGCATACGGAGTTGACGGGCCAGCGCAAGGTCACTCTTATGTAGATTACAAAACGGGCAAACTAACACGGTCCAAGTCAGCCTACGAGCATCCACAGCCGCATGCATGCTTTATTCAAGGTGTGGATGACGATTTGGTAAATGAGGGCGGTATTATGGACCTCTGGGTCCGAGAGGCAAGGTTATTTAAATACGGCTCGGGAACTGGATCTAACTTTTCTAAGCTTAGAGGATCCGGAGAATCGCTGTCTGGCGGCGGAAAATCGTCGGGGCTTATGAGTTTTCTGAAGATAGGAGATAGAGCTGCTGGGGCAATCAAATCCGGAGGCACAACCAGACGGGCAGCGAAGATGGTTACGGTGGACATAGATCACCCAGACATTTCCGAGTATATAGATTGGAAAGTCGTTGAAGAGCAAAAAGTAGCTGCACTGGTAGCCGGCTCTAAACTTGCCAGTACTCATATGACAGCGGTGATGAAAGCTTGCACAGAGTGGGATGGGGCAGATAACTCTGCGAGGTTCAACCCTAAAGAAAATCGAACGCTAAAAAAAGCTATCATAGCGGCACGAAAAGCAATGATACCCGAAAATTATATTCAAAGAGTAATCCAATTCGCCGAGCAGGGTTATAACGAAATAGAATTTAAAACATACGATACCGACTGGGACTCAGAGGCATACTTGACGGTTTCGGGACAAAATTCAAACAATTCGGTACGTGTAAGCAATGAATTCTTGGATGCCGTAGAGCGAGGAGGACAATGGAACTTAGTTCAGAGGACGGATGGCGAGGTTTGCGAAACACTGGATGCACGAGACCTTTGGGATAAGATCTCGCACGCCGCTTGGGCGTGTGCTGATCCCGGGCTACAGTATGATACAACTATTAACGAATGGCACACCTGCCCACAAGGCGGACGCATAGATGCGTCTAATCCCTGCTCCGAGTATATGTTCTTAGATGATACGGCCTGTAACCTGGCTTCTATGAATCTTATGAANTTCAGGGACGAACAAAGTGAATTCGATATAGAAAACTTTGAACACGCAACTCGATTATGGACTATTACCCTGGAAATAGCAGTTATGATGGCCCAATTCCCATCCAAAGAGATAGCGGTTAGGTCGTATGACTACAGAACCTTAGGACTTGGATATGCAAACATTGGCGGTCTTCTCATGGCAGCCGGATACTCATACGATAGTGATGAAGGCAGGGAGATTTGTGGCGCAATCACAGCNATTATGACCGGTGTTTCTTACGCAACATCGGCAGAAATGGCGGGCGAGCTAGGGGCCTTTAGTAAATACGAAGAAAACTCCAAAAATATGCTAAGGGTCATGGCAAACCACAGAAGAGCGGCACACGGNTCAAAAGATGGTTATGAAGGCTTAACGGTCCTTCCTGTCGCTCTTAATTCAGAAAATTGCCCAGACGCCGCCCTAACTGAAGCGGCAAAGAGGGCTTGGGATAAAGCACTCGATCTTGGCAAAAAACATGGGTACAGGAACGCACAAGCCACAGTTATAGCGCCAACAGGAACAATAGGACTTGTTATGGACTGCGATACAACAGGTATAGAGCCAGACTTTGCGATAGTTAAGTTTAAGAAACTGGCCGGAGGCGGATATTTTAAAATTATAAATCAAGTCGTTCCAGAGGCGCTAACAAACTTGGGTTACAACGAGTATCAAATTCAGGAGATTGTAAATTATGCCGTAGGCCATGGAACACTTGTTGGTTCTAATGGGTTATCACAGGAGGACCTAGAGAAGAAAGGCTTCGGTAAAGAACAAATCGATTTAATAGAAACTGCAATAGCAAANGCCTTTGACATAAAGTTTGCCTTCAACAAATGGACACTTGGCGAAGACTTTTGCATCAACGAATTAGGATTTACTGATAGTCAATTAAATGACNTCTCCTTTGACATGCTATCCGCCCTCGGATTTTCAAAAGACCAGATAGAGGAAACAAATATTTTTGTTTGCGGAGCGATGACGCTAGAAGGTGCACCATACCTCAAAAAAGATCACCTGCCTGTATTTGACTGCGCTAATATATGCGGACGTCTAGGTACTCGATATCTCTCGGCGGAAAGCCACATCCACATGATGGCTGCAGCTCAGCCTTTCATATCAGGGGCTATATCCAAAACGATCAATATGCCAAATAGCGCAACAGTCAAAGACTGCGCCGACGCATATATGTTGTCTTGGAAACTTGGTATAAAAGCCAATGCGCTCTATCGTGATGGATCTAAACTCAGCCAGCCACTCGCTTCCAGCCTCGTAGAAGAAGAAGATTTAGATGAGTTTATGGAAGCGCCTGTGGCGGCCAAAGCACCCGCAGTTGCCGAGAATATTGTCGAAAGGGTCGTGGAAAAAGTAGCAGAGGGACGGCAGAGAGCTAGGCGGGCAAGATTACCACATCGTAGAAAGGGTTANACGCAAAAAGCGGTTGTAGGCGGTCACAAAGTTTACTTAAGAACCGGCGAGTACGAAGATGGCAGCCTCGGTGAAATTTTCATAGATATGCACAAAGAGGGCGCTGCCTTTAGATCACTCATGAATAGTTTTGCAATCGCTGTTTCAATAGGATTGCAATATGGTGTGCCCTTGGAAGAATACGTAGACTCCTTTACTTTCACGCGCTTCGAACCCTCTGGCATGGTNACCGGNAATGACGCCATAAAAATGGCCACCTCCATACTAGATTATTTATTTAGGGAAGTAGCTATTTCATATCTAGATCGCGATGACTTAAGTCANGCTGAAAAAGATGACCTCCTGCCCGATACGATAGGGGAAGGGNCAAACGAATCACTCGATGTCGAGCAATTCAACAAAATAGCTAGCAGGGGCTACGTTCGAAATAACTTGGTTGTACTCAATGGCGGAATGAATGCTGCAACTGGAACCGACGGGGCCGCCCCAACNGTTGCGCTATCAGACAAACCGCAGCAAACAACGGCAACCGCTGCTGCAGTAACAAATGGTAATGGATCGCAATCACATAATGGTAGCTTAGCGACATCGAATAGNGAGAGTGCTGCCAGCGTGCCCGTGAACGAGNCTGTAATGGATGAGGTTGACCAAAAACTTGCTCAAATACGAGAGGCCCGAATAAAAGGTTATGANGGGGAAGCGTGTCAAGAATGTGGAAACTTTACACTTGTTCGTAANGGAACGTGCATGAAGTGTGATACCTGTGGNAGCACGAGCGGTTGTAGTTAGCATATGATNAACGTGGTGTAAGANGAAAAGCTGCAGTCCTAAAAAGTACTGAGCTGGAAAACTATCAATCTAAAAAATNAACGAGCGCCGCTTCCTTTATATAGCGGCTCTCTATAAACACACAACGCAGTTTCACCGGCCCGTTTAGTGCGAAATAGGCTAAACTAGCTTCCTAACGATACCTTGGCCTNGCTTATGGGCAAACCGGGAACATCTACACGCGTTCTGAAAATGGTACCACAAATATCGGATGGACCACCGCGGCTGCCCGTTACCACGTAAAGATCCTTTAGATCAGGTCCACCGAAGCATACAGATGTAACCATTGGCAGTGGGACTGGCAAACTCTCCCGCAAAGCACCGTTACTTTCAAAGACATCTACTCTAGACCCATATGCCATAGCTATCCAAATGGAGCCATCTTCGGCAACCGCTAAACCATCTGGATGACCATTATTAGTTTGCACAAAAGGCTTCCAATCTGTCACGTTTCCATCCGGACTCACTTCATACTGACGCACTACCGCATCTCTTGCATCAGCATGGTAGAGTGTTCTACCATCAGGCGAAAATCCTAACCCATTAGTTAACATAACACCGTCCGATACCGTTCGAACGCTGCCATCGACATCGATAACATGGAGATGGCCTGGGATCATTTCGTCGTTACTAAACACTTTAAAAGCTACCGACCCAACATAAACTCTTCCCTTTGAGTCGGTCGTTAGATCATTAAACCCTAACGCGGCTTCTGTGACGTCATTGGAGAGAAGTATGGTTGTCTTATCACCTGTAAAACTTTTGTAAGCAATATTTTTCCCTCCGACGATCAAACCGTCTTCCTCATGTATAGCGATGCCACCTATTCCTCGCCGATGCTCAACAATTGTTGAAATTTCATTTGAACCGTTAAGGAGGTACACTCCCCCTCTAATGACATCACTAAAGAGCAAACCCTTGTCTTTTAACCAAGTTGGACCTTCTACTAATCCAAAACCAGTCGCTAACTCTTCCATCNAGCACTCCACCTATCCGCTCGTTTTATAAAAACTCATAGGGGACTATGAATAAATTTTTAGGAGCTATTAATCAAAGTAAAAAATACGCGATGTTCAACCCTAGGGCGAGTCAAACCATGAAATTTGTTCGCTAGGCCTGATATGTAGCTTGGTGATCCAGTAAATTTACTCGAAGTCTTAGGCGAATCACAATTATGAATGAAAATATTGGCTTATACCGAACTGGAGCAGGAAAGATCGTGGGTCTCCAAGATCGTTGCCAACACAAGCTGCAAATTAAAAGAGGACGAAAAACATCAAGGAGTTCCTGCATTCACAGTGCATTTTTCACACCGGTGCCCAAAACAGAGTGCATTGATGGTTGGATGCACCTTCGTAATATCCAAATAGAAGACGATGAAATAAGCCGAAGAATGGACAAATTGTTTCAATTAGCATTCGGTTAACTCAAAGCAATCGTGGCAAGAGGATCCTATGTCGTCTAAAAAGCAAACAGGCAGCTTGGTCATAGATAAGGCGCCAAATGTGTGTAGACTTAAGATAAAGCGTATGATTGCAAATAGGTTAAATAAGAACTAACACGGTGGTTATTAAGATTTTCTAATCCTCTATTTTCTCAAGAATTTTCTGCAAAATGCGTCCCGCATTAACCGCTGTCGGCCAACCGGAATAAAACGCCACATGGGTGATCATACCCTTTAATTCATCTATCGTAACTCCATTGTCGAGAGCTCTTTGCAAGTGCCCCTCAAGTTCTGGTGTCCTATACAAAGCTGCTAGAACAGAGCAAGTTACCAGGCTTCTGTCTCGTTTGGATAGTTCTGGCTGTTCCCACACGTCACCGAACAATACTTCATCTCTTAATTTTCCTAACTGAGGAATCAATTCATAAACCGTTTGTTTTGCCATTTAAACTGCTCCTTTTTATAGAAATTTTTTCCGCGACTATTTATTAAAAGTATTAAAGAAGCTTTGAACTGGCAAGTTTGAAACCCTCCGCAATTGATCTCAACTCGACCCGCGCAATATCTGATGGAAGCCTACCATCCCTGCTGACGAATCAAACCCACAATCTGTGCCCGCCATGATACGTCTAAAGTCGCCAATGAAATTCGCGGCAAGCTCTAGTCGATCTGCAATAACCTCTGGGTGTTCTACAAGGGCAGTAAATGTGAATATTGGCCCAAAATTTAGGTATTGTTCTGGTTTTAACTTATATGTTTTGAATAACTTTAGCTCGTGTTGATGCCGAGGATTTCAAAATTGAAACAAAAAATCACCAACATTGGCCTCAAATAGATGAGAAAATATTATTTCGAGAGGAATATTTTGATCATGTGGGGATACGTAGTTCCCATAGCATACATGAAGCCGAATCCGCTCTTTTAGGAGCCCCGCGATACTTTTGTTGATTAGATTGATAACTCTATCAACGAAAGCCAGAAATTCGCACAAAGGTCCATCATGGAAAGATATATGTCATCCCAACGCTCAATCTGACGCGTCAATTCGAGGTATTAGTCCAACAAAAATGTCGACTTGTATTCATAAGCTAATGCTTCGGCTACAGCACTGAAATACTTATCTTCATTTGGATAAAACTTGTGTTTCATAGCACGAACTATCATGATAGGTAATGGCTTCTTTATTAAAGCATCCTTTAATCTGTTGCCGTGGACCTTTAATGCTTTAAGAAACAAATTTATTTCATCCTCGTTGGCGTTGATATCGCCATAATTTAATTCCCCGATAGCCATAGGAGGTTTGAAATTACCAGTGGCAATCTTTTTATTCAAAATCTCTTCAAGAGCCGATATGGACTCTGGATAATTTAATAATTCATTACCTGCTGGTCTGGACCATGTCTTAGCAAATCCAGTCACACGATTCTGCATATATAGAAAAAATGCTTCTCGAGATGACTCTCGGTTACTCGGTATATCTATATCGACATTAGCTTGTTTGTTGACTACCGATAAAGTAACCGCGGTAATCTCAGAGCCTAGTTTTAGGGTGTCAATTTCTTTACCTAATGCTTTGACCAAATAGCGTGCCACCAATGAACTTGATCAAGTGCCCCATCGTATGGCTAACAACTCCATTTCTCTGGCCATTTTTAGCAGGGTTGCCCGGGTTGCCATTGGCAGAGGTTCAAGTGGGTGGCGGACCTTATCGGATTTTATAACGCCTCCCTCTTTAAAGACAGTTTTGCAGGCGCGTAAGCCACATTGCCGGTTCTCTAAATTTATTAAGGGAAGCATTTTGTTATACTGTCGTTCAGCAGCTTTGATCTTTCCTTCGAGGTAATCAATTACGATTGGCCTAATTTGTTCGCATGCTAACGCACTTGTCATCGTTCCAGTTGCCCCAGCCTCAAGATCTGCAAACAAGGTTATTCCCTCCTCTCCATCGAATGGACCCTCAATATGCGTGCCCGCAGCTCCTATCAACGCCTTCAGTTTCTCGGCAGTACCAGGCGTCTCTATTTTAAAATATGAAACTAGAGGAAAGTCTTTTGCTAGACGAGCTAGTAGTGGCACAGAAAGCGTAACACCGCTCAAAGGCGCATCCTGGATCATAATTGGAATATTCAGGGCATTTGAGAGCGCTTCGAAATGCTCGTAAATCCCCTGGTCATTTGCTTTCAAAAGGGAACCATGATAGGGCGGCATCATCATAACCATAGCAGCACCCTGCTCTTCTGCACGCTGGCATCTGGCAACCGCTATCTTGGTGCTGAAATGGCTACAGGTTGCAATAACTGGAACCCTTTGATTCACATGACTTATGCACAGCTCCTGAAGTATTGTTCTTTCTTCATCAGACAAAAGAAATTGTTCAGAATAATTAGCTAATATACAAAGCCCGTCCACCCCCTGATCAATCATGCAATCTAGCACTCGTTTCTGACTATCTAAATCTAGCGACCCATCTTCATTGAAAGGCGTTGGCACAATTGGAAAGATACCACTAAAAGAAGTTGACATGACGAGCCCCCGTTATTTTTAAATAAAATGATAATCATCTATGGCAGATTTAACCAGAGAAACCCCTGAAAATGATAATTATCTAGACTTTTGCATTTCAAATTAAATTAAACAAATTTTTGGTCATCACTTATCTAATATGAATAAAATTAGAAAATTTAGCTCCGATGAATGCGTTTTATTAATTTTGATGAAGAAGTAGAATACTATAAGGTCTTAAATCTCTAATTTGAAGTGATTAAAAGCTCAGTTTTACCACCCTTTGGTTTAAGGGCCTTACCAGGAGAAAATTATGAACATTGGCTTCATCGGACTAGGAATTATGGGAGCCCCGATGGCGGGGCACTTATTAGCAGGGGGGCATAAAATCATTTCTGCCGTCCACAATACACAACCGAGCGCGGACTTGGTAAATGCTGGTCTTAAGATAGTTGATAGTTTTACTAGGGTTGCAGAAGAAGCTGAAATCGTCATTATCATGGTGCCAGATACCCCCCAAGTCGAAAAAGTTCTCTTCTCTGAAAATGGTGTTGCCGCCGGCCTCTCGAGTGGAAAATTAGTGATTGATATGAGTTCGATTTCACCGATCGAAACCAAATTGTTTGCTCAGAGAATCAACGATAAAGGATGTGGTTACTTGGATGCGCCTGTATCTGGGGGTGAGGTTGGAGCCA
>PCAV01000020.1 GCA_002730675.1 Rhodospirillaceae bacterium
CTGGGATTCGGGCAACAGCAGAGGAAGTTTCGCGTGAGCTAGCTGAGGCCAATGCAAAAAGCCGATCAATGCGAGATGAGCTTGCGTTTCTTGTAGAGAGAGCCGACCGTTTGGCCGAAAAAATCGCAACAAATTCAAACGACTTGTTAGTCGAAAAGGAGACAAACGAGAAATTCCTAGATAACGAACCGCTTAATGACTTAGCCGACCCGGCTGGTAGTATTAATTTTAAAGACAGTGGACAATCAGAGGTTGAACGCGAGCTATTGAGCGCTCTAAGGCGAGTAAAGTAACATGATTTATGGAAAAAATGGCAAGTTCATAACCATAAAAAAAAGTGGGTCACCTCTTGAGCAGGGAATGGAAAAGAGGTTGACCGATGTGCGTGAAAAAAAAAGCTCTGCTCAGTCTAATAATGAAGCCTTAAAAGAATCAGAAAACGAGAATTCGTTAACAGCCTACAACATCTTTTCGAAGTTTCGCTTATTACCAGTCGTAGCGTTTTTATCTTTTGCTTTGATAATAATACGCATTCCTAATTTTTTTGATGAAAATCAGACGAATAGTGATATTTCCGTTATAGCAACGCCAGCTACAGCGCAAGGAAATAATGAAGACAGTGCGCCTCTTAAAAAAGGTTCGACGGCGGGTAAAAAAGCGAAAGCACCTAAAAAAGAACAACCACTCGATCCAGTTTTGTTCACGCGATCCGAAATTGAGCTTTTGCAAGAGTTATCGCGACGTCGAAAGGAGCTAGACGCGAGAGAACAAACAATCGTACAGAGAGAAGGGTTGCTTATGGCCGCAGAAAATAGGCTAGAAGCCAGAATCAATGAACTGGAGACAGTAAAGTCAGATATCGAGACTCTCATCACCAAATATGATGCCCAGGAAGAAGAAAAGTTTGGTGGATTAGTCGCCATTTATGAAAAGATGAAACCAAAAGAATCAGCACGTATATTTGACGAACTGGATATTGATATTTTGCTCGAAGTATTCGAACGGATGAAGGCTTCGAAGTCAGCTTCCATTCTCGCTAAAATGAGACCAGAGAGAGCCAAAGAAATTACATCAAGGATTGCGGATCGTCGGGAGATGCCAAAATTTAATTGATAGTAGAATTGATCTTTAAAAAAAGAGTAATGAATTTGAAAATCGAGAGTTGTATTGCCGTCCAGCAATTACATCAGGATTTGGAAAAGTGACCCCGAAATATTACCAGATTGATAATGAATAATGAAAAGCAATAACAGTTCGGTCCAAGTAGGCACTTCCCAGCTTTTCTTGAGCCTATTTCTTCTACTTTTAGCCTTCTTTATATTCATGAATTCTATATCTACTTATAAAGAGAGAAAAACCACACAAGTCGTAGAAAGCATTAGGGCAAATTTTCCCGCAGCTGCGTCCCCAGAAAATTTTTTTCAGCTCAGGTCCCTAAAAAATTCGGCAGTCTCACCCACCATCTTTAATGAGTTAGATGAGCTATTCCAACATTTATTTCGTGAAAAAAGGCTGAAGATTTCATATGATAACCACACCGCTCAAATTGATATTCCTATTAACTCAATTTTTGAGAAGGGTAGAGCGGTTCAACTCAATAAACTAGAAAGACTTCTGGACCGGTTGTCGGCTATAATTATCCGAGCGGAAAGTGAATATCCCTTGGGTACGGAAATAGTTTTCGGATATGAGGGCAGATTAGAGGAAAAATTCGAAGATCAGCTCACCCAAGAACGTTGTTCGGTAATAATGTCAATTTTGTTGGAAAAAACGGTGCCTAAAGGTTCTGTGGCAGTAGGTCTAGATACTGGCAATCCTGACTTTTTGAGATTTAAATTTAGATCCTTAATAAAGGATGAGCTTTCTGGCAATAGCGGGCACCATCATGGTTAAACTATATCGTGATCTAATTGATGAACGATCTACAACTGAATTATCAACAGTTGGCAATATGGATGGCCAAAATAGTAGGCCGCTTTGGTTGCTTACCTTTATCGACCTAATTTCTCTTTTACTGGCATTTTTCATTATGATGTTTTCAATGTCTACAATTAAGGTAAGTACTTGGGATGTCTTTAAAGGCTCTTTGGATAATGAGAAAAGATTGGAAGTGTCATCCTTTGAGAGCTATAAAAATAGCACCCCATTAGATCACCGAAGTACCCGATATGGATTGAACCTGGGCTATTTACGCTCCATTTTGGAGTCATCTCTAAAAAAAGAGAAGGCGCTTGAAAACGTGGTATTCACCTATAATTCAAATAACCTCATTATTTCTTTGCCTACAATATTGATATTTGAAAAGGGGGGAACAGCTCTATCTGATTCCGGAAGAAAGGCACTTTTTCTTATAGCTGAAACACTATCAAACTTTAATAATGATATTTCTTTGGTAGGGCACTCTGATCCCACCCCAATGGCAGTGGGGGCGAAATATAAAAACAACTGGACTTTATCATTATCGCGAGCTCTCTCGGTAGGAGAGGCACTTAAATCTGCTGGTTATAGAAAAAATTTAAAAATTCTAAGCTTTGCAGACACAAAATTTAAAAGAAATTCATTAACGGCGCCGATTAAACTCGAACATCAACTGGCTCGTCGAGTAGACATCATGATACACAAAGATTGGCAGCAATGAGAAGGCTTGTAGCGACAATAATGTCAGTAGGTTATTTCTTGGTTCTCTTATGTATACAGCTGATTGCGGTTACAACGCCTGGTGAAGCCAAAGTTGAATTTAGAAACGAGAAGACCTACGACAGAATCAATTTTGAGTTTGAAAAACCTACTAAATTCAAATCTCAAAAATTTGGCTCTCAAATTCTAATTGAATTTAATTCTCGCATCTCAAGTAAATTCGAAAAAAGCAAAGGAGATATAGGAAAGTATATAAAAACGTTTTTATTACAAGATGAAGGTCGAGAAGCCGTAGTGACTATGCGGGGCAAATTTGAATACAAAGTTTACCGGGTTGCAAACAAAATAGTCCTTGATGTAGGATCTGAACTCGGAATTGATTCTAAAGGTCGGAAAGACCGGAAAACTTCCAACAAAAAGAAAACTCGGGCGGCAGTTTCGGTTAGAGTGGGAAAGCACAAAAACTATGAACGCCTTGTTTTTGAATGGCCTAAACAAGTAAATTATTCGATAACAAAGAGTCCTGATGAGATTAGTTTAAGTTTTGACTCACAAGGTTCAGTTGATCTTCAGAGTGTGCGGCGGCAGTTGCCTAAAAGTTTCTCCAGTTTTAATATTAGCGAAGACAAAAATAATAACCTGCTAGTAATCATTGGTTATCCAAAACAATCAGCAATAAAAGATTCAAAGCTGGGTAAGAAAATAATCTTAGACTTTTTAAACGTTAAAGAGACTTCCCCGCAGACGAAAGATAAGTCTGGAAATAAAAGCACCAGATTAGAAAACAAAAGAGACAATCAAACTATAGCATTGGCGGAAAAACTAGGTCTGGAGAGCGGATCTAACAAAGACAGTAAAGGTTTACGGCGAGATGTTTCCTCACCAACGGCTGACGTCCCACAAATACTAAAACCAACCAAAGGTCAAAACAAAAACGCTGACAAAAGTGTTAGCGTTTTAGAGCGAGAGGAAAAACCAGCAACTCTGTCGGCTGAGCCAAGTAAACCTGTAAAAGGTTTGTCCATTAATCAGAAGCTTTTAAATGATCCGAAATGGAGGATCAATTCTTCCACTAACACCGCCTCTTCGTTGCCTACCTCTGCCCCAGAA
Source organism: Rhodospirillaceae bacterium (assembly GCA_002730675.1). Lineage (GTDB taxonomy): Bacteria > Pseudomonadota > Alphaproteobacteria > Thalassobaculales > Thalassobaculaceae. The sequence goes on from PCAV01000020.1 coordinate 3,748, forward strand.
AAAGGGCAAATATCAATTCAGTTCAGCAAGACAAATAATGTCAGCTCAATGCGTTTTGGTTGGTCAGAGAACGTTCCGGCAGCTGTATTCACTCGTGCTGGTTATTTATGGGCAGTATTCGACCAAGAGGTTTTCTTAGACGTTTCCAAACTGAAAAGTGAAAGTTTACAAATAATAAGCCTCCCGGAGCAAATCGATAGTGATAAAGGAACCGTATTCAGAGCAAAATTGGTTGATGGGGTTTCGGCTTCGGTTTGGCGGGATGGTAACACTTGGGTCGTAGATCTAGTGCCTCAACAATCGAGGCCAGACGTTGCTCTCAAATTTGTCACTCAACAAACCAGTCCACAAGGACCTAGAGTTTTTGTTCTGGCCGAAGGAATTGGCAACGCCATAACAGTAAGGGATCCAGAAGTTGGCGACAGGCTATTTATTGTTCCTATTTTACCACTAAGTAGGGGGGTAGACGAAAATCAAACATTCGCTCAGTTCAACCTACTTAAAAGCATTCAAGGAATCGTAATTCAACCATTGATCGACGAGTTAGAGGTAAGAGTTATGCCAGATGGCGTAGCTGTTACCGCTAGTAGTTTTAAGGGTTTAGAGGTTTCGGATCCATCAAAGGTTGTAACGCCGAAAACATTGTCTATTAGAAGTGCCGATGGACTTCCCGGCGGATTAGAGCCGGGACGAATATTCAATTTAGCTTCTTGGAGACAGGGTGCAAAACCGCACGAATTTCTTGATTTCAAGCAACGCATTCAGCATGAAATTTCGCAAGCCACAAGTATTGCTCGTAGTGGCCCGCGATTAAGCCTTGCGCAGTTTTACTTCGCTAAAGGACTATCAGCTGAGACCATGGGATTATTGCGAACGATTTCCTCTGCGGATGAAGATTTATCAAGACGACCAGATGTGATAGCTCTTAGAGGTGCAAGTCAATTTATTCTAGGACGTTTTGCTGAAGCAGAGAAAGAGTTGGATAACGGGCTACTAAATGGTTTTTCCGAGGCAGAGTTGTGGCGAGGAGCATCTAATGCTGCGCAAGGGAAATGGAAAGCGGCGATTGAACACTTTGCGAGAGCTGGTGAAATACCAGGGGATTATCCGAGAAATTTCTCTACACAATTAGCTTTGTGGGCGGCGGAAGCTGCTATCCGAGCAGAAGATTACCGGGGAGCAGGAGTTTTTCTTGATACCATCGCCGACGGTAAGCCGACTGCTGGTGAACAGGCGCGCCTGAACTATCTCAGAGGGAGAGTGTTGTACGCATCCAATGATATTACTACAGCACTAAATTACTGGCGTCGGTTAATAGAGGCATCGGATCGATGGGCGCGTGTTAGAGCACAGCGGTCGCTAATAGAGCATGATCTGCAAAGCAACGCCATAACCCGCACTGAGGCTATAGAAAAACTGGAGCAACTGAGATTTGCTTGGCGGGGAGATCAGTTGGAATTCAACTTGTTGCGGCGTCTGGGAGAGCTTTACCTTGAGGAAAAAGATTTTGTATCAGGCCTATCTGCTCTTAGACAAGCGGTTACCTATTTCCCAAATAATGTTGAAGCACGTGTGGTCTCAAAAAGAATGATTAATGAATTTTCGAGTATATACACTGATGGTACTGCTGACAGTATGACGCCGCTGACAGCTCTGTCTATGTACGACCAGTTTAGAGAGCTAACTCCCGTTGGACGGCGAGGCGATAGAATAATTCAACGGTTAGCTGATAGACTTGTTGAAGTGGACCTTTTAGACAGAGCTTCTATTCTACTAGATAGGCAGGTGAAATTTAGATTAAGGGGAAAGCAGAAAGCAATAGTTGGAAGTAAGCTGGCACTTATACGTTTACTGGATAGGCAACCAAGAATGGCTCTTGATGCCCTTAATGAAAGTGTTTCGCCTGGATTGGACAGCGGACTTGCACTTGAAAGAAAACGTTTAAGGTCCAGAGGCGTTTTCGAACTTGGAGATAGCGAAAGCGCATTAAAACTTATCAAAAATGATGACTCTAGAAAAGCTGATCTACTAAGGGCAGACATTTACTGGCGCACCCAGGATTGGGAACGGTCGGCTTTAATTTATCAAAGACTGATAGGTGATACCGGCAAAGATGGCAGGCGGCTCAGTGACTTATCAGCGACATTAATTGTAAATTGGGTAGTTTCATTATCTATGAACGGTCAGAAAGACAAGCTTAATGAAGCTCGCCAAACTTATGCTGCCATGATGGACTCAACACGTTACAGAGAGGCTTTTCGCCTTATCACAAACAAAACAGCAGAGGACCTCCAAGATTTCCGAACACTCACCGAACGGTTTCAAGAAATAGGACGTTTTCAAGGATTTTTGACGAGTTACAGAGAAAAACTTAGGGATCAACCTTTAAGTAAAATTCAATAATCAAAAAAATGTTGATTGATAACTTTTGCTAACTAGCCCCAAAACTTTTAACTAATGAACCCGCAATTAAGTACCATCCATCAACTAGGACAAAGAATATTAATTTGAAAGGTAGCGAAACAATTATAGGGGGAACCATCATCATTCCCATCGACATGAGGATTGAAGCTACAACCATATCAATAATAACAAACGGTAAGTAAATAAGAAATCCTATCTCAAAGGCTCGTCTCAGCTCGCTAATCATAAATGCCGGGACTAATACCTGCAGAGGAATTTTGTTATTTGCACCGGCTTCGGCTCCTGATATATCCTGAAAGAGCTCTAAATCCTTTTGCCTTACTTGCCTCAACATAAAATCATGGAATGGCTCAGCGGTTTTTTCAAAGGCTTCTTTTTCATCTATGCGTTCCTCAATTAACGGGGAAATACCTGACTTCCAAGCCTGTTCAAAGGTGGGAGCCATAATGAAACTACTAAGGAATAGCGCTAGGCTAATCAAAACAACATTAGGAGGCGATTGTTGCGTCCCAAGCGCAGTTCTAAGAAGCGAAAGCACAACAACTATTCTAGTGAACGAAGTTATCGTAACTAGTAATCCAGGCGCCAATGATAGCACAGCTATCAAGGCTACAAGTTGTATAATACGAGCCGTTGCAGACCCGCCTTGTTCTCCAATGTCCAAGGTCAGACTTTGTGCTAAAACTGCATCAGGTACGAAGATGACTAAAATGAGTGTGAAAAAAATAGGCAACAGTGTGGTGTAAATTGTTTTTGCGCAGCGCCAGACATTTTTTTGAGACATCGTTCAGACACCTCTATCGATTATTTTTTCAGAAAGTTCATTTAAAGTTATTTCCTTTGAAGTACTTTCGCTATCAGCTGTTTGTTTTTCAACTGTGTTAAGCGTCTCTATCAGTACGCCATTGTCCGTTCCCAATAAAATTAGGTGTGTAGCAGTGTCACGTCTTATTAATACAAGCTGGAATTTGGTATTAATTCTTTTAGTCTCAATGATTTCGATACGCCCTCCAGCTATTGTATCACCCAACATGCGCCTCAGACCAAATCGCTGCACACACAAATATATCAGGCCTATCAGTGATAACACAAATATCAAGGCAACAAGGAACCTAATGTAAACGCTTAAATCCATAACATCAAAGAGCCTTTAATTAATCAACTTAGCTGTTTTAGTTCATTGGCATCATAAGACTTTTCTACTATTTTGAACTTGCCTGTAACGTTTTACAGCTTTGTTGACGAACTGTTTATCTCCGTTTGTTGAATCGGGGTTAACCGCTGCTAGGCTTTTGATGATTTCATCAAGAGTTTGGAGCATTGGCTGCAACCTCTGCGCTATCTTACGCGAACTGGTTGTGGGCATGTGCGGTAATTGACTGCAAATCTCATCAACTATTGATAGTAAATCTGAGGGGAGCTTAGAGGTGGGGTCTCTTTCTAAATCCAACTTAAATTGGAAAAGGGCTTGCTCAGTTTTTTGCAGCCTATCATTCATAAGTTCAAGTAATTCCTTACTCATTGAACGAATCGGCTTCATCATTAACTGTTTGATTTTCTGCTTCCTTGTATACATAGGATAGTATCTCAGAAACAGCTGCTAGTGCCTCTATCGGGATTTCGCAGTCAACCTCTACGGCAGAGAGAATCTCGACTAGGTCTGGATCCGTCCTCACTTTGACGTCGTTGTCAAAAGCTAGACGAAGGATTTTTTCCGCTACTACTCCAAAACCTTTCGCAAGTACTTTTGGATTGCCTTTGTTTGGGACGGTATTTTTTATAGCAAAAGCTGCTTGTCGATGGGTCATGAGTAAAAATTTACAGTTCCAAACAAAATTTAGCCAGTTTTTATTTAATCTTTTCCTTAGAGCGGAAATGAGTATTAAAAGTTTTTGTAAATGTTGGTATGGATTTTGCTTGTCGGTAACTAGATTATAAATAAAGCTAGGACTTATTATGGATCTTAATAAATTAGATATTTTTAGGCTGACTAATAATAAAATGGGATGGTTAAGCGAACGGCAAACCATTTTAGCTCAAAATATCGCTAATGCGGATACTCCAGGGTATAGGTCAAAAGACCTTAAGTTGCCCGATTTTTCAAGTATGTTAAACACAGGAAGAGATATACCCGTAACAAAGACATCAAAAGGTCATTTGATGGGCACTATTAACCGCGCTGACTTTAGGACAGTTCAAGAAAAAAGCAGAGATATATATGAAATGAACCCAAACGAAAATGGGGTAATTATGGAAGAGCAATTAATAAAAGTAAATGATTCGAACATGAATTATAAGTTGGTCGCAAACATTTATAAGAAAAATTTATCAATGTTTAAAATCGCGCTTGGGGTTAACCGTTAGGTTTTATTGGAAGGAGATTGAAGCTTGGCCGTAGATTTAAATAATGCACTAAAAATATCAGCAAGTGGCATGAAGGCGCAGGGAACAAGGCTTCGGGTCATTTCGGAAAATATTGCTAACCAGGATTCTGTTGGTCGAAGTCAAGGTGCGGACCCATATCGCCGAAAAACTATTGTTTTTAAAGACGTTTTGGACCGCAAACTGGGCGTTGATATGGTCCATGTTTCTAAAATTGGGCGGGATAGCTCTGATTTTATAGTCGCCTATGAGCCTTATCATCCTCTGGCAGATGATAAGGGATATATTAGAAGGCCTAACGTTAATGGCTTGATTGAAATGATGGACATGAAGGAGGCGCAGAGGTCTTATGAAGCAAACTTAAGCGTTCTTGAAGCCTCTAAAGCCATGATACAGCGTACAATAGAATTATTGAGGAGTTAATTCTTCAGATAGCCATAAGTTCTTAGATACGTTATGATGTCGCAAAAGATTGGTGGGGTAGTAAATGGTAGATAAAATTGCGGGGAGTATGCCTAACATATCGAACTTGGGCGGAACTGCTCAGAAAGCAGAGAACGTAGGAGGCGGCCAAGATTTTTCTTCCTTTATGAGGGACGCTGCAGAAAATAGCATAGAAACGCTAAAATCTGGCGAAGCCATGAGTATGAAAGGTATAACAGGGAACGCCGACCTTAACGATGTTGTGTCCGCCATTAACAGCGCAGAATCAACCCTCCAATTGGTAACAACAATAAGAGAAAAAATGATCCAGGCATATCAGGAAGTAATGAGGATGCCAATTTAAGCCATTAAAATGCTTTGAGAACCGGACCTATAAAAAGATAAAGAAAAGTCATTTTTCATGAACGAACTTGAAGCTATTGAAATCGGAAGGCAAGCGATAACGGTGGTGCTTACCATGGCTGTACCGGTAATGGGCATTGCGTTGCTAGTAGGTCTGATCATCGCTTTATTTCAAGCTCTGACGCAATTGCAGGAAATGACCCTTGTTTTTGTTCCAAAAATCATAGTCGTATTCGCAGCATTAGCATTTTTGCTGCCGTTTATGTTGACCACAATTTCTGAATTTATGATTGGTTTANGTGATAAAATTATCGGTCTTGGCTAATCTTATAGAGGGTCNTTGATAAGAGGTATNATTTAAACTCTGAGGAGTNAATTGTCGATTATGGCCTTGGAACAGTTCCTTCCTCTCCAAGTTCTTNCTTTNTTAATNGTATTTACTCGTGTAGCCGCAGCGGTAATGATATTGCCTGGTATCGGAGAAGCATTCGTACCCATACGCGTTAGGCTTCTCTTCGCCTTGTTGCTAACTGTTGTTGTCTCTCCGCTTATTTCTTCGAGTTTGCCGCCTGAACCAAAAACTCTTGCTGCCCTCTTTAAACTTTTATTTTTTGAGATTGTCGTAGGGATTTATTTAGGCATGGTGGCAAGAATAATGTTGCTTACACTTGATACTGTGGGGCGAATAATCGGTTTAACTATTGGAATGGCCAACGCTGAGGTTTTTAACCCTAGCATATCAAGTCAAGCTTCATTGCCCGGATTATTATTAACTACTATGGGGGTGATGATACTTTTCGCTACTAACATGCACCATTTGTTTATTTTGGCAATTGTGGATAGCTACAAAGTTTTCCCTGCGGGTTTAATGTTTGAGTGGGGCGATAGTGCCCTTGTTATAGCACGTTTAATAGCAGATAGTTTCCGTTTAGCCTTACAAATAACGGCTCCATTTATCGTAATAAGCCTCATATTTTTTATGGGGCTGGGGATGCTGGCTCGGTTAATGCCCCAGCTCCAAATTTTTTTCGTGGGTTTGCCAGTTCAATTGGCGGGTGGTTTATTGATTTTTTCCATAATAATGAGCGGTTTGTTCTCAATATTCACCGACTATTATGCTACTAATTTAAATCAGTACCTAACATCTAATTAAAGCTAGGCAGATATTTTGTCCCAAGAACAAGATCAATCGCAGAAAACCGAGGAGGCCACGCCTAGGAAGCTCGAAGACGCTCGCGATAAAGGTAAAGTTATAACCTCGCAAGAAGTATCACATTTAGCAATTATGATTGGCGGCGCCTTAATTGCAGGCGTTTTAGGACCATATATGGCCAAGCATCTTTATTTGGCCGCAGGTGGAGTTTTCGACAAATTCCATACTATTAATATTGATCCGGCAAATATCGGAAATCTTTTCTCTGATATCTTACTGCAACTCATAATTGGTCTTGGACCAATAATATTTGTTCTTCTTTCATTGGCTATATTTTTTAAGTTGGTTGTTAGTGGCTTTGTTTTTAGTGGGCAAAGTTTAACTCCTTCAATCGAAAGAATCTCCCCGATAAAAGGCTTTTTCAGGCTTTTTAGCCTGAAATCTTTGACCGAATTTTCTAAAGGTTTGTTTAAGCTGGCATTAGTGGCAGCTATTGTCGGTGCTGTGGCAATTCCAGAGTTAAGCCGCGTTGAGCTTCTCATGCAAATGGATATTGCGGCCACTATAAATGAGGCAAGATTGATTATTTTAGAAATGTTCGTTGTTGCGATCTTCGTTGTCGGTTTTATTGCTGGTCTAGATTATTTGTATCAACGCTACGAGTTTCTAAAGCAAATGAGAATGACAAAGCAAGAAGTAAAAGATGAACTCAAACAAACAGATGGCGATCCGCTTATTAGAGGTCGACTGAGACAGATAAGAGCTGAAAGAGCTCGCGAGCGGATGATGGCATCTGTCCCTACCGCTGATGTAGTTGTTACCAACCCCACGCATTATGCAATAGCTTTAAAGTACGACTCAGAAATAATGGCGGCGCCTAAGGTGGTTGCAAAAGGTGTTGATGAAGTTGCTTTTAGAATAAGAGATGTAGCCAATGATAATGACGTTCCGATAGTTGAGAATCCCCCGTTGGCACGAGCACTTTTTGCAGCAGCTGAGATAGATGATGAAGTTCCGCAAGAACATTATAAAGCCGTTGCTGAAATAATAAGTTATGTGTACCAATTGAAAAATCGAAAAATTGATTAGCGCCAGGAAATCGGTAGTTTTCTTATTTTAAACTTCTACCCGATGTTGCCGCCAATCGAATATTTGGCAATTTTTCGTATATCAAATCCTAGATATAGTCATGAACAAAACATGAAAATGCCCTTTTTTTACGAGAACAAATAGTGTACAAATGATTCCTCGGGATCATTCGATTAGCGTCGTCAGTCGAGCAGCCTGAAAAAATTTAAAAAAGTAATTTGGTTAAGAGATTGTTTGCAAGAGGCCAATAACAGTTTTAAGAATGGAGATAGCATATGGCTACAACACCTTTAAGAGTAATAGAACAGGATACGATGGATAAATCGAAAGCGTTAGAAGCAGCTCTTGGCCAAATTGAGAAAGCTTTTGGAAAAGGGTCGGTGATGAAATTAGGTCAGACCCAGGAGTCTGTAGACATAGAAGCTATATCAACTGGTTCTTTAGGGCTAGACATTGCATTGGGTATTGGCGGTCTGCCTAGGGGGCGAATAATTGAAATTTATGGACCTGAGAGCTCAGGTAAGACAACCTTGGCATTGCATGTGGCCGCTGAGGCTCAAAAGAAGGGGGGAGTATGCGCATTTGTCGATGCAGAGCACGCTCTAGACCCCGCTTACGCGAAAAAACTTGGAGTTGATATAGATGAATTGGTAATCTCTCAACCTGATGCAGGTGAACAGGCCCTTGAAATAGCGGATACGCTCGTACGTTCTGGCGCAATAGATGTATTGGTTGTTGACTCGGTTGCGGCCTTAGTTCCGCGCGCTGAGTTAGAAGGTGAAATGGGTGATACACACGTCGGCCTGCAAGCCCGGTTGATGAGCCAAGCCTTGAGAAAGTTAACGTCATCAATTTCGAAGTCTAACTGTCTTGTGATATTCATTAATCAGATTAGGCTTAAAATAGGAGTAATGTTTGGTAACCCAGAAACTACTTCGGGCGGCAATGCGCTTAAATTCTATGCTTCTGTTCGTCTGGATATAAGAAGGATAGGGGCGATAAAAGATAGAGACGATATAGTAGGGAATCAAACAAGAGTAAAAGTAGTAAAAAATAAAGTGGCGCCTCCCTTTAGAGTGGTGGAGTTTGATATAATGTACGGGGAGGGCATTTCTAAAACCGGTGAACTTCTAGACCTTGGAGTAAACGCTAATATTGTAGAAAAAGCGGGTGCATGGTTTAGTTACAATGGCGAAAGAATTGGCCAAGGGCGCGAAAATGCCAAGAAGTTTCTTAGGGAAAATCCTGCAGTTGCATCTACTATAGAGAATGCGGTAAGAGCGAATGCTGGTTTGGTAGCAGAGGCAATGCTGGTAGGGCCAAACCCTGAGGAGGAGGCAGACGAATAACTACATAGCTTGCTTAATAATAGGTATAAGGCAATGCTGCTTGGACGGCGGCAAATCTAATTATTAGCCCAGCTCTTGTGTGTAGCTGTCACTGGACACAGCAGAGCCGGTCTATTAAACAATAACACGTAACGTTTTCGCGTTGTAAGGATATGGTAGGTGGTGTTGTTAGGGCCGATAAAATATGCAGACGACGAATCAGATAAGAGATATATTTTTAAAGTTTTTTGAGACCCGCGGGCACAGAATTGTAGACTCGAGCCCGCTTGTGCCCAGAAACGATCCTACATTGCTGTTTACCAATGCTGGTATGGTTCAGTTTAAAAACGTCTTTACCGGAATGGAAAGCCTTGATTTTTCAAGGGCAGTAACTTCCCAGAAGTGTGTAAGAGCGGGAGGCAAACATAATGATCTTGAAAATGTTGGATATACAGCTAGACACCACACATTTTTCGAGATGTTAGGTAATTTTTCATTTGGTGATTATTTTAAAGAAAATTCAATCGAATACGCTTGGGAGTTAATTACCAAAGATTTGAGTTTGCCGAAAGAAAAACTTCTGGTAACGGTATACTCAGAAGATGAGGATGCAGCAACGTTATGGAAAAAGGTTGCAGGGTTAAACGACGAGAAAATAATAAGAATACCAACGTCGGATAATTTCTGGGCTATGGGTGATACAGGACCTTGCGGGCCATGTTCAGAAATATTTTTTGATCACGGTGAGCATGTTGAAGGTGGACCGCCCGGAAGTTCTAACGAAGATGGCGATAGATTTATTGAGATCTGGAACCTGGTCTTTATGCAATATGAACAGGTGACAAAGGATGAACGGATCGAGTTGCCTAAGCCTTCTATTGATACTGGGATGGGGTTAGAGCGCATCGCCGCAATTCTTCAAGGTACTCACGATAACTACGAAATTGATCTTATGAGGTCTTTGATAGAAGCATCTGCACATCTTTCCAATACAGATCCGGATGGTTCAGGTAAGGTCTCTCACAGGGTTATTGCAGATCACTTGCGAGCGTCATCCTTTTTGATAGCTGACGGGGTTCTTCCATCGAATGAGGGTCGCGGTTATGTTGTAAGACGTATCATGCGCAGGGCCATGAGACACGCGCATCTTTTAGGTTGTGAGGAGCCGCTAATGTGGCGATTGGTTCCCGCTTTGACTAAACAAATGGGTGAAGCCTTTCCGGAGTTGATAAGGGCGGAAAGCTTAATTATCGAAACATTGAAGCTGGAAGAAACGCGATTTAAAGTGACACTTGCCCGAGGATTACGGCAATTAGAGGATGTCACCAATAAGTTGGCAGACACTGAAAATCTTCCAGGCGAAGTAGCTTTCAA
>PCAV01000021.1 GCA_002730675.1 Rhodospirillaceae bacterium
ACTAAGTGAATTAATACAGCAGATTGGCAAAAAAGGTTTAGCAGTTAATCGTTACAAAGGACTAGGCGAGATGAACCCAGATCAATTGTGGGAAACTACATTGGATCCTAATCAGAGGACATTACTTCAAGTAAAAATCAATCATTCAGAAGAGGCAGCTGAAGTATTTTCAACTTTGATGGGTGATGTCGTTGAGCCCCGCAGGGATTTTATTCAAGAAAACGCGCTCAAAGTGGCAAACTTAGACATCTAAAATAATTCGATTTCAATTAAAGTCACCATTCCAGGGAAAGTCAGCGGCATTGGTTCCAATTATTAAATTCCCACCTATAAAGTCAGGGAGTTTTAATTGAATAGAGCCCTGATTCAATGATTGGAAGAGAGATTCGTTATGAGAAAAATAATCTTTTGTCTTAGAGAGATTTTTCGTCAGCAATGCGTACCCTAGGATTGACGGTAGATTGGTAACGTTTACGCTAGGAAAGATTCTTTCAACTTCCTCTACGGAACAAACTATTATCTTCTGTTGACCAAGTACAACCTGCCAAGATGAGTTAAAAATCCTTCGCGGACTTGGTTGATTGGTTAGCCAACAATAGCGTGCAATGGTCTCTTCTGGCTTGTCAGTGCAGATTATAATCGCATGAAAGTGGCTTAATGCATTGTAATGAACAGATTTAGTGTCAGATTTCGTGGAAGAGATTACATCTATAAATTCCACGTTACCTTCGAGTACATCACTTTTTTTCAGTTTAAAGACTTTGCATTCAATTTCTCTCCGCTCTTTTTTCGCCTCTGAAAATAGCAGCTTTTGTTCTTCTATAGCAAGCGGGTGAAACCCGTGCAGTGTCAAACGACCTTGCGTGCTCACGATATCTTTAGTTCCCAGTCCAAACCCAGTAAGAGCAATATCAACAAATTCCTTTGTGAATAAATTATTTCTTTTTTCGAAGGAAATGTAAGTCTCATTTAAGGAGATCTGGAGGCAGTGAGTATTCCTACCGTCTGATACCTTGATGAACTCCAATAGTTCAAAACCCGATTTTTTTAAAAAACTAGCAACTTCGGAGGAGTCTTGTATTAAGTGTGTTGCGTGAACTAAAGTAACACTATCGTGCGCCGTTGGGTTCGAGGAGAGGTTCATTACTCTGTCTTCTTTCGCTTTTCATGTTCGGCGGCGGCATCATCTAGAGCTTGATTTATTTCTTTAAAACTTAGTGGCTTTAAAACTTTTTGTGGCCGGCGGTAGGACTCTGGAATAGTAATTCTTGCAAATTTCCTTAAAAGAAACACGATTGGGTCAATAAGGTAGCTAAGTGGAAGCCAGACTGGCCTCAAAAATTTATAATAGTGAGGACGTGTCTCACCGGTAGCCAAAATAAACACAGCAACGATTACCCAGTAGGCGCCGTCCTCATAGCTATTCCACCACCACCAAAGCCATATAATCATTAGGACGGCTGAGATTGTTCTGCAAATTTTAGCCTCAGGAGACAGCACGTGGGTTTTTTGGGAATTGTCTGGTTCCGGGGTGGGTTCAAAAAATTCTGCCATTATTTTCGTTATCCTAGGCCAAGTGATGCTTTCGACAACACTTTTTCCCCTTTTTTTAAGTCTCAAATTATAGAAAAAGCCAAAAAGTTTCTGGTTCCGGTGGTAAGTTTGCAAAATTTCTGTACCCCGTTTTATTCGTTTCTCGACTCATTTACAATAATAAGAGGTTTTTCGTTTTTTGAATGCCGTTGGCATTATCAAAAACCAACTGATGTTGGTAAAAACAATTAATAGTTTTGGGGGAAATTATGGCGGCAATTGTGAGCAACTTGCGTAACACAATAACCGCAGGTCTAATGCTAACAGTTATAATGGTTATAGTCGTATCGCAAACGCCTGGTGCGGAAAAATTTGCAGTTGACCATAGTTATACGGCGTTTTTTCTAAGATGGTTACATGTATTAAGCGGTATAATATGCATTAGCTTACTGTGGTATTTAATTTTGTTCAGATTCCTAACATGCCAAATATTCCAGACGATCAAAAGCTGGCAATAGGTAAAGTTATAGCTTCGGCTGTGCTTTTTTGGTTCCGGTGGGGAGCCATGGCAACGATTGTAACTGGCTTAATTTTAGCTTGGATGAACGGCATTTGGTAGATCCAATTCAACTTGGGTTATCTGACGGAGTCACGAGACATACTGCGATCGGTATTGGAATGTGGCTTGGAGCAATAATGTGGTTTAATATTTGGTTCGTTATCTGGCCGAATCGGAAAAAAGCCTTGGGCATTGTGGAGGCTGATGATGATACAAAGGCTGCATCTGCACGAACAGCTATGTTATTTTCAAGGACTAATACACTGCTATCTATTCCAATGTTATATGCGCTGGTGGTAGCCCAGAATCTTTATTAGAATTAAAATATTTAAATTGAATAATTACAGAGACCGGTCGATTTGACCGGTTTCTTTCTTTTGAGTATTAATTTTAACTTGGATTAAAAAGTAATAATTCGCTGTTAGAAACTCGGTGGTGGAATAATGTTAGAAGTTGGAGATATCTGTCCTGATTGGAATTTCGTTGGCCCTTTTAATGAGCAAATAAATATCTCTATGCCGCCAATAGCAGGGAAGTTCAGTATCCTAGTCTTCTATCATTCTCAAAACAGTGTTTTGGAGCCTGTATTTTTAAAAATTTCTGAAAAGCGGTCGCTACTCGATTCACTCGGCGCGAGGTTATTCTCAGTAACAACAGCTAATTATCAAAAATCTTCAAATTTACTTCCTGGCCTCGGAGCAGCGCCAAATGCCAAGATTATTGGATTAGCCTAGGTTGCAGGGGCTAAAAAAGCGGGAGCAATGACTTTAATCGATGATGGGGGAGTGGTATTAGACCAAGTGGGAATATCCAACGGTAGCTGCACATTAATAATATTAGAACCAAATCAGCATATCCTGAGCATTCAAGAATTCGGGCACTCTTGTGATGACGAAAGCGTCGAGGCACTTATAAACGCCTCGGCGAATATGATTGAAAACTACAAAAACGATTTGGAGGAAACTCTACCTAGTGCTCATCCGCCCGTGCTTTTGGTGCCAAACGTTTTCAACCAGCAAGACTGCCTTCATTTGATGAACATATTTGAAACGAGAGGACCTGATTTCGTTGAGCCGGGACATATGCAGCTAGGTAACAGGAAAACGGANTGTAAAATGCGAATTCCTGATCAAGGGCGCCAAGATAGGGTGGATCATTGGGTAGTAGAAGCTGACACGCAAAATTTTATNAGTGATAGACTCCAGAAAAGGCTTTTCCCAGAAATAAAAAGGGCATTTTATTATGAAATAACACGGCACGAACGTTATAGAATTGCTAGGTATGAGGGAGTGCGTGGCGGTGAAAAGGTGGGCCATAGGGATAATAACGAAGCCAGTGTGGCTCATAGACGGTTTGCTGTGACAATTAACTTAAATAGTGAATGCTACGAAGGGGCTGAATTAAAGTTTCCGGAATTTAGTCCAAATTTATATAAGCCAAAAACAGGATCGGCTATTGTTTTTTCCTGCTCTCTACTGCATGAAGTTGTAGAAATGAGAAGTGGAAGTCGCTTTGCACTTCTAGGTTTCTTATTTGGAGAAACATAGGCTGCTAAATAAGGAAAGCTGGCGCGCCCGGGAAGACTCGAACTCCCAACCTCCTGATTCGTAGTCAGACGCTCTATCCAATTGAGCTACGGGCGCCCCGATGTGACCAGTATTAACGTCTGAGCAGTCGGTAAGTCAAGCAAACCTAAAAATGAAATAACTTGGGCAAAAAGTGTTTAAGTTCAAAACAACTTGTAGCAATCGCTCAGTTTATATAGTATTAACCGGTTTTAACGGTTTTATATGATCTTCTATCGCTTAAAAGCTGGTGGAAAACGTATTTTGTGATCAAGATAGGAAACGTCAACAAATCATAGGGTGATGGCGTCCAATGAAAAAAGCAGTTACAGTTGTTACATTGATTGGATCGGCGTTTCTATTCGCCGGTTGTACTTTCACGACAGATGCGCTTTGGCCTTCGCTTTCAGGAGGAGTGCCTACGGCAACTAAGAAGCCACCACAGAAGATAGTGATCAACTCGTCGGGAGCAAAAACGACAACGTTAGCAAGCAATTCGCGCGGTTTGTCCAATAAACCGCCAAAACTGGGCGCTACAAATTTTAGAGTAAAGCCAGCTACTCCCGGCAGAAATACAGGAACTGTCGTAGGTAACAAAGTGGCCGCCTTGAGAGATGACCTGAAACGATTACAGACATCAGTTCAAAAGCAGAATAACGATTTGCAGAATGCAAGGCGGTTAGCTAATGCCAACTCTCGAGGATACCATGAGAGAGTAGCCTCAATGCGGTCCAAGCTTCAACTAGGCACTACTCCTGGAAACCCTGTGCTGGTTAAAGAATGGAATTCATCGCAAGCTCAGTTAGAAAAAGTGAACAACGATTTAAGCACCATGACTGCTTTATCTAGCCGGGTAGCTGCTGACGCAGCGCTCTCAGCTTACATATTAGATTCGACCAAAGCAGCATTTGGTTTATCTGGTGCAATAGATGAAGATCACTCGCAATTAGCCGTCTTGGAGGATGATGTCAGCCAAACGGTAATTTTAATAGAGCGACTCCTAACGGAGTTAAGTGACGACATCAGGCGTCAAACTAACTACATAGCTAATGAGCGAGGTGAACTAAATACACTTGCCCTTGCTGTGAAAAATGGAGAATTTTTTGGCCCAAGCCTAGCTACTACTTCCTACACAATGGGATCAGCTAAGGCAGAGGCGGGTAAATCACGTATTTCAAGCATACGACGAAACCGTGATAAACCAATTGTAGTGATCAGGTTTGATCGTCCAAACGTAAATTATGAACAGGCACTGTATACCGCAGTAAATAGGGTTCTTCAACGTAAGCCTGACGCTACATTTAATTTGATTGCAGTCAGTTCCGTGTCTGGTGGCGTCGCGAAGTCTGCCTTAAATAGTAATGCAACAAGACGAAACGCTCAGGCAGTACTGCGTTCACTAGTGGACATGGGACTTCCACCAAGTAGAGTTACGATGTCTGCTGAGACATCCGCGAATAACCCAGGAAACGAAGTTCACATTTACTTGCGTTAAAAACAGACTCTAAAAAAATTAATGGAAGCCTCTGGCAGTATCAGCTTGTTTGCAATCAGAAAATTCTGGTTGTGGTTGTTCGGTATAGTAGTACTCCATAGTTCCTTCCTTGCATCCGAAGCGGTTGCCTCAGAGTTAGCAAAAGATAAGGCGAAGGCCGTCATAGAAGCTCAAATAGAAGCGATGGCAATAGATGACTGGTCTAAAGCTTACAGTTTTGCTTCTCCAGCTATACGAAAACGTTTTGGTAGTCCGCAGAGATTTAAAGAAATGGTCCTTAAAGGATATAAAATTGTCTACCGGCCGCGTTCCATTTCCTTCCAAGGTGTTGAAAACTTTGGTGTTGCTCCGGGTTTTGTCTTTCATTTGATTGGAGCTGATGGTCAGGCGGCCAGAGTAGTTTATTTAATGATCAAAGATGAAGATGAGGGCTGGCGCATAGCTGGAGTGCAACTTTTCAATATCAAAGGAAAAATCATCTAAACTATTTGAAATAAGATATAACTTCATTGAAGAAAATTGGAGGAATGTATGCAGGAATCCGTTTACACAAAGGGGTTCCCAGTAAGTTGGGAAGAGCTTCATAGAACTGCAAAGGCTCTTGCATGGCGCCTTTTAGAGGAGCCCAAATTTGACGGTGTAATCGCGATTACTCGGGGCGGATTGGTGCCGGCTGCCATTGTAGCCCGTGAATTGGAAATAAGGGTTGTCGACACATTAAGTGCCATTAGTTATCACGATAATTCTGCGGAGAAGCTTGACGAAAAGCAACGAGAGACTGTTCAGATAGTAAAGGCGCCAAGTTATACTAAAACAGGAAAAAATTGGCTTATCGTTGATGATTTAGTTGATACTGGTGAGACTGCAAAAGCGGTCAGAGCCCTTTTGCCTAAGGCTCACTTCGCGACTGTTTATGCAAAGCCCGCGGGACGGCCGTTAGTAGACACCTTCGTTACTGAAGTAAGTCAAGATACATGGATTTATTTTCCTTGGGACTTAGAACCAAGACCCGTTGATCCTATCAGTTTTAATAATCGTTAAAGTGTTTCTCTTTACTAAGCGCTTTTTCATAACCTTGGATTGACTTATTGCTCGTTAGCCGATATATAGCGGATCAGGTTTTTTTGAGTCAAATCATGTATTTTGACGGAGTATCTCTGTGAAAAGAACATTTCAACCAAGTGTGCTTGTTCGTAAAAGACGCCATGGATTTAGATCTCGTATGGCTACCGTCGGCGGCCGCCGTGTGCTGCGAGCAAGGCGAGCTAAAGGGCGTGCTAAACTTTCAGCTTAGTTGGGAAGTTTGAGCCCAAAAACACTATGCGATACATTAAGACGAACCGCTTGGCGCGGCTACTAAAGCGCTCGGAATACCTTAGGGTAAAACAGCGCGGTACCTCGGTTGCTAAACCGGGTTTGGTTATTCAAGCCGTCCTAGGCACGAATGATAGTAGCTTTCCTTATCCCAGGGTTGGTTTTACAGTAAGCAAGAGGGTGGGTAATGCAGTCAAGAGAAATAGGGCGCGACGGAGGTTAAAATCCA
This sequence comes from Rhodospirillaceae bacterium, assembly GCA_002730675.1. GTDB lineage: Bacteria > Pseudomonadota > Alphaproteobacteria > Thalassobaculales > Thalassobaculaceae. The sequence continues at coordinate 6,696 of PCAV01000021.1, forward strand.
TCGCGTCAGATGTTTTGCCTAAAGAAGGTTTTCAAGCGTGGGATTATGTTTTTATTGGCAGACTGGTGACTTTAGATAGACCATATGATTTGCTACTTGAAGACGCTAGGGCGGCACTTAGGAAGATACATCAAAAAACCATTTGAAAAAGAATGAGTTAAATATGTTGCAGCTACTCCGAACCGCTCAGGCGATCCCTAGGTTTTTGCACTATCTTTCATTTTTATCATTGAAGCTCTTAATACAATTCTACAGACTGACGTTTTCTTCTTTTTTGGGCAATGAATGCAGATTTTTCCCAACATGCTCGGAATATGCTCTCGAGGCTTTAGATAAGCACGGTATCATTATAGGTTTATTTTTATCTATTAAGAGAGTTATAAAGTGTAACCCATTGGCTAGTTCGGGAATTGATCCTGTGCCACCAAGGTCTTCTGATCAAAATAGGCGATGTTATCATGAGTGATCAAAAAAATATGTTAATAGCAATTGCTATTTCACTGGCTATCTTACTGGGTTTTCAATTCTTTTATGAGTTCCCAAAGTTGGAAAAGGAGAGAGAAAGGCAAGCCCAAATAGCTGCTCAAGATAAATCACAACTTCCCACCCCCTCTAATCAAAGCACTGACGCCATGGTCCAAGCGCCTGGGGG
>PCAV01000022.1 GCA_002730675.1 Rhodospirillaceae bacterium
AGAAAGGTTCTTGGTTTATCAATTTCTGCATCCTTAAATAAACCAATAGAAGATACGAAATTTGGTATTTTCCGAATGTAATTGGGAGCATTCTGTAAAAAAATATTGGCTTATTCAATGTACGTATTCACCCAAATTCTCGATAGACCTTGATGGTATGGAGCGATCACTTTTCATAGGAACGTCCCTGGTGTTATTTTGCCTCATTATGGCTGCTGTTGGGCGCGGGATGGGGGATACATATGCTATCTTTCTTCTTCCATTAAGCCAAGATCTAGGTTGGGACAGATCTAATATTGCCTCTATCTACGCCGTTTATATCGGCGCCATGGGGGTTTTCTCGCCATTGTCTGGATATCTTTTTGATCGTTTCGGCAGTCGCTTTATTTATGTTTTTGGGGTTCTTTGTCTTGGGGCAGGTTATTGGGCTGCGGGAAACTTAACTTCCCTATGGCATTTTTATTTAGCGCTTGGACTTTTAACTGGTTTAGGTGCATCCCTAATTTGGCAAGTTCCAGCTCAGAGTCTTGTAAGTAGGTGGTTTGATAAGCAACTTGGGACTGCAATAGCCTTCGTTTATGCCGGTTACGGTTTTGGAATATTAATCTTAGCCCCGATAGCACAGATATTGATTGAAGGCTATGGATGGCGGCTGACATATCAACAATTTGGAATAGTGTTTTTGTGTTTAATACCGATTATCATTTTCATTCCCTGGAAAGTAATAGAGCGGGGTGCACCGAATAATCCAAGACGGACAAATACAGGGCGGGCTGAAGGTGGGCATACTCTTGGCTCTGCAGTAAGATTGCCAGTTTTTTGGATAATGTTTGCAATTTACTTTCTCACGGCGTTTGCAATTTTTGGGGTTAGCGTTCAGTCGGTTGCCTATCTTGTGGAACTCGGGTTTGGCGAACTGGAGGCTGCAGGTGCCTTTGGACTGGCAGGAATGTTATCCTTCGCTGGGATGTTTTTGACAGGGGTAGCTGCGGATAAGTTTGGGAACAGTTTAGTGGCAACAATTAGTTATTTGCTCACTATAAGCGGTGTCCTTGGACTGGCCGCTTTGCAATTTTTTCCCTATGAAGGATTAGTGCTCTTTTGGGTAATTCCTTATGGCTTGAGTATGGGCGCGCGTGGACCAATTATCGCTACTCTTTTAGCAAAGTTATTTTCTGGAAAAGGCCTTGGTGCTATTTATGGAATGATCATGATGGGGCAAGGACTAGGTGCTGGGCTCAGCGCTTGGTGTGGGGGCCTTATATATGATTTTACTGATGGATATAATTTAATGTTTTGTATTTCGGTGATATCAGCGCTTATATGTATCGCACTTTTTTGGTTAAGTCCGGAAATCCGTTTCGGATATTTAAACTCGCCTTCACGTGCAAAACGGTCGAATTAGTTAAAACCTTAATTTAAATAGGAAGAGATTTATGGCGGATTTACATTTCCTGACAGCAGTTCAGCTTTCCGAAAAAATCAAGAGTAAGAAAATAAGTTGTTTAGAAATGCTCGATTTATTTTTAGCAAGAATCGAAAAGTTTAATCCAAGTATCAACGCTATCATTTACTTGGATAAGGAGGCAGCTAGAGCGAGAGCTAAAGAGGCAGACAAAGCTCTAGCTAAAGGAGATTTATGGGGGGCACTACATGGTGTTCCAATGACTGTGAAAGAGAACTTTAATATTGCTGGTCAACCCTCCACTTGGGGCGTGCCGAGTCTCAAAAATAATATAGCCAAAGAAGATGCGCTTTCAATTAAACGCATGAAAGCGCTTGGTGTTAATTTTTTTGGTAAAACAAATGTCCCACTCATGCTCTCGGATTGGCAGAGTTTTAATGAAATTTATGGCACCACGAATAATCCGTGGGATTTAAATCGGACACCTGGTGGATCGTCAGGTGGGTCCGCTGCTGCTCTGGCAGCTGGTATGACAGGATTGGATGCGGGCAGTGATATTGGAGCCTCTATTCGAAATCCAGCCCATTATTGTGGCGTATTTGGACACAAGCCGAGTATGGGTATTTTGCCAACCGTGGGCTGCGCTTTCCCCGGCAGTCAGGTGCCACCTGATATATCTGTTATCGGTCCATTGGCTCGCGGCGCTGAGGATCTTCGTGTCGCGACACTAGCTATGGCTGGTACTACAGGGCGAACATCAAGCGGAAAGCACCTAACTCTCCCAGATTGCACAAAAACAAAATTAAATGAATTTAAAGTGGGAGTGCTTTTGGAGGACCAGAACTGTAAGCAAGATAACGAGTTGACGGATTGCATTCAGGGCATGGTTGATAAGTTGGCTAAACTCGGGTGCAAAGTTGTGGAAAAGGCGAGCCCGATAAAAGATACAAAAAGATCACATCTAGTTTATCTTATGCTGCTACGGGCAGCGACTGGAAGCCGATTAAGTGATGAGGAATTAGCTAAATCTACAGAAAGAGCTCTATCGGCCGACCCTGATGATTTCAGCTACAAAACAGTTGTGGATCGAGCTGTTACGATGACACACAAGGATTGGTTGGCTTGGAATGAGGAAAGAGAATTGCTTCGCCGTGAATGGGATGTATTCTTTGAAGATTACGATCTTTTGATAACACCCGTGGCGGCCTCTGCAGCATTCCCCCACGATCAAGTAGGTGACCGAGCTGACCGAACAATTCCTATCAATAATGGAAATCAACCAACAGTCGATCAGCTTTTTTGGGCCGGACTTCCAGGCGTAGTTTACTTGCCTGCCACAGCAGCCCCGGCCGGGTTGACTGGGTCTGGTCTGCCCGTTGGCATTCAAATTATTGGACCGTATTTGAACGATCTAAAGACGATAGAGTTCGCCAAGTTAATTGAAAGAGAAATCGGCGGCTTTGTGCCACCTGCAGGCTATGAATAATGACTAAAATTACGCAAGTGGAAATACACGAATTTGGCTTTGATGTCCCAAATCTAGGGAATCTGACAGGAACAGACTCTGTTGGTGCAATAGGTTATATGAAAGGAGCAGTCTCCCTAATAGAAAAATTTGCGCTAGTAATCATCACCGAAGATGGTTGCCGAGGGGAATATGTTACTCACTGGTGCAGTACACCATCTACCTGCGCTCAAGCAAAGACCTTGGCTCCGAAACTTATAGGGCGTCACGCGGAAGAACGAGAAGGTATATACGACGATATGAAGCGTGAACTTAGGCAATTTGATCATATGGGACAGGGACCAATAGATATCGCACTCTGGGACTGGGCAGGCAAACAGCTGGATTGTTCCGTGAGTGTCTTGCTGGGGGGATACCGGAAAAAATTACCAGCTTATGCTAGTACATACCACGGCGATAGAAACGGTGGTCTTGATTCTAAAGAAGCTTTTGCCGACTTTGCAGAGCATTGCTTCGACTTGGGATACCGTGCATTTAAGATACATGGTTGGAATGAGGCTGATGCGGCTGAGGAGGCTGAAAATGTTTTGCATGTAGCCAAAACGGTAGGTCACAAAATGACTTTAATGCTTGATCCAGCGTGTGAACTAAAAACATTTGCCGATGCACTTTATGTTGGGAGGGCATGTGATGAAGGTGGGTACTTTTGGTACGAGGATCCTTTTAGGGATTCTGGAGTCTCTGCATTTGCGCATAAACGTCTAAGAGAAATGATAAAAACACCAATTCTTCAAACTGAACACATTAGAGGAGTAGAGCCAAAAGCCGACTTTCTGATTGCTGGCGGTACGGACTTTCTCCGCATGGATCCCGAATATGACATGGGCATTACGGGGGGGCTGAAAATAGCGCATTTAGGTGAAGCTTTTGGCATCGATGTAGAGGTTCATGCATGTGGCCCAGCTCATAGGCATATAATGAGCGCAATGCGGAACTCAAATTTTTATGAAGTTGCTTTGGTGGGGCCGGATTGTCCGAATGCTGTCCCTCCGGTTTATGCATGTGGTTACTCGGATCAGCTTGATTGTGTTGATGGTGATGGTTGTGTAGCAGTCCCCGATGGACCTGGATTAGGTGTTGTCTATGACTGGGATTTCATAAAAGCAAACCGTGTGAATAAAACCGTGTTTGGCGGTTGAGACCAAAAGTGTTAGAGAGGATGCATTATAGGAAAACGTGGCTTAAGCTGCTTGGAGTAAGAAGGAGAGATGCAAGCAACATTAAATATATCAGGGGCAACTAAAGTCTTTGGGTGTATTTCTGACCCAATAACTCATGTGCGCGCGCCCTCCGTATTTAACCCTCTTTTCGAGAAACATGGCATCGACGCGGTTATGGTTCCCTTGCACGTTCCTGCAAGTGGTTTATCAGATTTTATCAAGGGTTTGAAAATGATGCCAAACTTTGGGGGAATGTCGATAACTTTACCTCATAAGGTTCCAATAATGGAGTTTTGTGATGAAATTGGCCACCAAGGTAAACTTGTAGGAGCAGTAAACTATGCGGCCTTCGACAAAAATAGACGATTAATTGCTGATAATTGTGATGGGAGGGGGTTCGTTTCCGGATTATTGGCGGCAGGATATCAGGTGGCTCAGCGGAAGATTTTGATGGTAGGCGCCGGGGGAGCGGCAAGAGCAATAGCCTTTTCTCTAGCAGACTCTGGTGTGTCCCATTTGAGCATTGCCAATAGAACTAAGTCGACGGCTAAAGAATTAGCAAACTCGGTGAGTGATGCATATCCCAATGTCAAAATAGATTGTGCTTCCTCGGACCCAAGGGGTTTTGATATCGTAATAAACACAACATCATTGGGGTTAAATGAGAGTGATAATCTACCCTTCGATCCAGAACTTCTAATCTCTTCGCAAATCGTGGCTGAAATAATTATGAACCCTGAAGAGACAAGAATATTAAAAGCCGCAAAAAAGGTTGGTTGTAATATTCACTATGGTAGACCTATGTTTGATCATCAGGTTGCAATTCAAGCAAANTTATTTGGGTATANTNTTTCTATTTAACAATACCTTANATATAAAATTCNTAANTAATATNTTAANTTNAGNCTTAAATAAACCGGTTGGAGCAAATGCGGAAATCTTTTGANAATGGATGACTATGCCTTCANTTAATCAAAGNAACGCCAATGCTAAAGGTATTTTTTGGCAAGTCGCTGGNATGTTATTTTTTGGCTCTATGGACGCGGTTTCAAAACATTTAACNTCGACACTACCTGTTGTAGAAATACTTTGGGTAAGATATTTATTTTTCGCCGTATTNGGGTTTTTACTGGCAGTACTCCACTCAGGGCTGCGCGGCCTAAAGACTTCAATTCCATTTCTTCAGGCAGGACGAGGTCTAGCTTTAGTTTTTGAAATAGTCCTTTTTACTTACGCGTTTAGGTTTATGCCGCTAGCTGATGCACATGTAATGGCGGCCTCAGTTCCACTTATAGTGCTGGTCCTTGCAGTTCCAATACTTAAAGAAAATGTTGGTCCCCGACGTTGGATTGCTGTTATCATTGGGTTTTTGGGTGTGTTGGTAATCCTGAGGCCAGGCTTTGGCGAATGGCAACCAATATTACTGTTGCCTCTCACAGGTGCGTTAGGCTTCGCTGTTTACCTCGTTTTGACGAGGATGGTAGCTGCGTTTGATAGTGTTGGGACATCTGCTTTTTATACCGGGATAGTTGGCCTTGCAGTATTGACTATTTTCCTGCCATTGGAATGGAAACAACCTTCGATGGAGGAATGCGGCTGGCTTATTGTAGCTAGCGTGCTTGGCCTATGTGGTCACATCAGTGTTATCAAGGCTTTATCTATGGTTGAGGCCAGTATGCTTCAGCCATTCTTTTATGTGGTATTGGTTTGGGCCACGTTTTTAGGGTTTGTAATCTTTGGTGACGTCCCAGATCTAATCACTATCGGAGGGGCATGCATAATCGTTGGGAGTGGACTTTATGCTTGGCACAGAGAGCGAGTTAATCTAAATCAAAAATAAGCATTGAGTTCATAATTGAGTTGCATCAAGGGAACAACTTTTTGCTAAATAATCAAGGGTTTGTTGATCCAGAAATTACCTCCCATATCTAAAACCATTACTATTGTTAAGGTTTAGCGTGTATATTCTCAAAATTTGAAGCGATAAAATACTTTGAATTGGGGCTTTAAAATGGAAGATAAAGAAAGTCTAAAACCTACTTACGATCTTGGACAGATGGCCGCAAATTTAAACGCAACTCATTTGTCGAGCTCTGCTATAAGATGGGCCAAGCACTGCATTTTAGATTGGATTGCTGTTACTGTTGCAGGTTCTGATGAAGATCTCACGAAAAAAATTATAGCTGTTGCTGAATTAGAGAAATCTTATGGAAAGGCTAGGGTCATAGGGCATAATTTGGGGCTTACGGCTTCTCAAGCTGCGCTCGTGAATGGTGCTGCTTCGCACGCACTAGATTATGATGATGTAAACGAGCGGATGAATGGGCACCCAACAGTCCCTGTCGTTCCAGCTCTAATGGCACTTGCTGACGAGATTGACTTCACCGGCATGGATTTCATTACAGCATTTGTGGCTGGTTATGAGGTAGAAACATTATTAGCTGAAATGAGTGGATTTGATCACTATGATAAAGGTTGGCATGGAACTGCAACCTACGGGACGTTTGGAGCTGCGGCAGCTTCCGCTCGATTATTAAATCTTAGTATTGATGAGACGGTAACGGCTTTAGGAATAGCAAGTACTCAAGCGGCAGGTTTGAAGTCTATGTTTGGGACCATGTGCAAACCACTTCATGCTGGGAAAGCCGCTGCTAACGGCTTGTTTTCAGCCCGTCTTGCTCAGCAAGGGTTTACTAGCAGATCTGATGCGATTGAATGTGCTCAAGGTTTTGCAGCCACTCAGGCAGAGAGTTTTGAGGCTAGACCCGTAAGGCCGAGCTCTGATCAGAAGTTTGCAGTTGAGGAAAACCTGTTTAAGTATCATGCAGCTTGTTATCTAACTCATGCAGGAATAGATGCCCTAAAAAAATTGAAAGAGGACCACAATCTAAAAGCTAATCAGGTAGAAAGAATTGAGCAGTTTGTCCCCAAGACGCATTTCTCAGTATGTAACATTGCTGAGCCCGAAACTGGTCTAGAGGTAAAATTTAGCATGCGCCATACTGCTGCAATGACATTAGCTGATGTGGACACGGGTAGTCTTCACAGTTACAGTGACGATACAGCAAAGCGTCCTGACTTGATACAATTACGGGATAGAGTGACCATAATTGATAAGCCCTTCAACTCAAGAATGCAGTCAGAAGTTGTTGTTCATCTAAAAGATAAAGGAGCCGTTCATCAATTTTCCGACGCGGGTGTCCCAGAAAGTAACTTGGATAAACAAGAAACGAGACTCATTAGAAAGTTTAAATCACTTGTCACACCAATTTTCGGGGAAGAAGCGTCTCAGTCCATTCTAGACAAATGCCTTAACCTTGAAATTTTGGAAAATGTTGCTGATTTAACTAATGACGTAACTTTTAGCAACGCACCATGAGTAATTTATAACGAATCGGTTCCAATATGGAATGAAAGTGTATCAACAAATTCATTAATATGATAAATAGTAATCACACATGTGATGGACT
>PCAV01000023.1 GCA_002730675.1 Rhodospirillaceae bacterium
ATGCGTCGTTTCATGTTTTTATCATGACAGATAATGGCGCCACCTTCGAATGTATTGAACACCTTGGTTGCATGGAAGCTGAGTATAGAAATATCTCCATAGTTTAGTATGCTTCTTTTTTTATCTTTGACGCCAAAGGCATGTGCAGCGTCATAAATTATCTTTAAATTATTTATGTCGGCAATGCGTTTGATTTCTCCGACAGAGCATGGATTTCCATAACAATGCACAGGTAAGATTGCTGTCGTCTGAGGCGTGATGGCCGCTTCTATTTTTTCTGGGTTGATATTTAGAGTGTGAGGTTCAATGTCGACAAAAACGGGCCGTATACTATTCCATAGTAACGAATGCGAAGTGGCTACAAATGAATAGGGAGTGGTGATTACCTCGCCAGAAATTCTGAGCGCTTGCAGAGCTGATACCAAGGCTAGTGTTCCATTTGAAAATAAAGATACGTACGGAACGTCCAAGTAACTTGCTAAAGCGGACTCTAGTTGAGTGTGAAAAGGGCCATTGTTTGTTAGAGATTTGTTTTCCCAAATCTTTTCAAGGTATGGCAGAAATTCCTCAAGCTCAGGCAGATATGGTCGGGTAACCTCTATTGATCTATTTTTCAATTCCGTTTCCATTTTGCAAACCTGAACTTATTTAATTGTCGCAGAAAATTAATGGCAAGTCACCCCAACAGCAGTCAGTTTACCAAACTTTGTGATCTTTGGTTTANTGCATTTATTCTGTCTTTACGATGTTTCCATGCAAGCGCTTTAATTAAGCTTTTTACGTTATCTTTGAACTTTGGAAATTGATTGAAGATAGAGTAAGCTATTTGTTGGCGAGTGGGTTTATCCAACTCTAAATGACAAGTGATTAATCCAAGAAGTTCCGCATAGTTATCCGCCAGGTATTCCGAAGGCAAAAGACTTGTTACGTCGCCATAATTAATGGAAAAAACCGGTGTCCCATGTCCGATTGCGGTTGCAGCTGCACCACCACCACCCAATCGTTTTGTNTTGATAAGAAAATCAATCATGCTCAGGAACGTTTTTATTTCGACTATCGGTCCAAGACATTCTGCCCGCGGTCCACACATCTGACCTATCTTTGTAACGAGCTTATCTTCGCAACGACCAACAAGAAGAAATTTTATTCTTGGGTCNATTTGGAGTGTTTTATTTATGAATTCAATTTCATCAGGCCCAATCTCCCAATCTAAGCGATTACTCACAACAGCTAATAAAATTTCCTCCGCTTTGTATCCAAATTCGGNTTTGCTAGTTGTTTTTTTACCTAATAAACTATCAACTTGNGCCGCTTGACTTACCATTTTTTTATATTTTTTTGGATCGATTTGTGCGTCTTCCAGTGCCTTGATTTGGGCCGAAGAAAGTTTTTCAAATACACTCACGAGTGAAGAAAAAGGCGAGGGAACGAGCATAGATGAAGTCGTGTAGATAAGTGATGGTATATAGCTCGCTATAAATTCTTGGAAAACATTGTAACCCCCGACATTAATCATAAAGCCAGGTTGTATTTTTTCTAGGGTTTCTAAAAAGTCCTCTAGTGAACTTTTTTTGAAATGATTTGCGGCTAAATTGTATACTGGGATCTCTTTTCCATCAAAATCCCAGATTCGAAGCCCTTCTGGAGTGTCAAGATAATTCCCTTTGATGGGCTCTATCACTGGCAATATATACTCGGGTGGATAGCACTGAATTTGCGCTATCAGTACCTCAAAGCCNAATTCTATAAGGGTTTCGTAAAGTTCTAATAAAAGAAATGTTGGTGAATGATTCGCGCTGAGAATTTGGCTTGAAACAAGTAAAATTGTTTTTTTATTCTGATTAACGTCGTACTTCAGAGTTAAGTCGGAATACTCATCTTTGAACTGCATAACAAAGGAATTGAATATTTTCGCTAACGGCTTATCGAAAGATATGTTTTTCCGAAACCCTATTGTGACTAAGTTATATATAAACGCGTTTTTATTTTTTAACCCTGAGATTTTATTAAAAACTTTGTGGATATAGTGGTCAATTTGTTCGTCGTGAAGATAGGATGCGTAAATACTCAAGTTAAAAATACTTAATGGGAGTTGTTGCTCTAAATTGTTCTCATGCGTCAGAAAGTTTTTAATCTGGTCTCGCACATAGGTCTTATTTGCTTGGGAAAGGTCTGCGATTCCATTCCGATTTTCAGCAATAGCTTGGCAATGATTATCTAGATCACCCTCTAATCGGAAAAGTGTATTGAAAGCTGATAATAAAATATCCGACATTAAATTTCCCATTTTTGACGAACGTTACTTAACGCCTGTTTTGGTAGCAAGATATATGCCATTATTAACCAAGTTTTACATGTATTGGTTAGTAGTTGATGGAAGACTTTCGTATGGGTTTAATCTCTTGTGACAATACGTTGGAAGTTTCTTAAGGCAAATATAACTATGATTTGCTATCAAAATAAGTTGTTTCAGCTGTTGAGTTGGAAGGCGCAAATCGCTTATTCCCATCTCGTTGTATCGATCCGTTGCGACTCGTATTTCTAGCGACTGTTGAGTTTTTTAAAGGTGCTAAAATGACTGAGAAATTAATTCAAAAGTTTCTTGATAGCTATGATAGTGGCATAGTGGAAATCAAGTTGAGAGATCTTCTGCACTTGAAGGAAAAGGTATCCACGGACCCACATATTCAGACTTTATTCCCACCGACAGAAATTGGAAGCATTACGCTGGTCGATCAGATAGTAATCCTTTGCCTCCTGAAAATTCTAAAACCATCTGTTATTTTAGAAATAGGAACATATCTCGGTTATACAACCTCATTATTAGCGATCAATACATCAGCCGCAAAAATTCTTTCGATAGACCTTCCCAATGATCACAACTCACGTACACTGAATATAGATGAAACCCAAATATTGGTTGATCCAGAGGTAAATGATAACTTTTTAAGGCATAAACAGGCTAATGAGGGAGAAAAATACCTTGAATATCTGGGGGATTCAGATAAAGCAAAGATCAAGTTGATTAAAAATGACTCGACTGAATTAGATTTCCCAACGGAGATTGGAACAATAGATTTTGCGTTCATTGATGGTGGGCATACGGAAGAGATAGTGGCAAGTGACACGAAGGGTGTTTTTTCCTGCATGAAAAAAGGTGTTATAGTGTGGCATGATTATAAATCTGGGATACATTCTGGCGTAACTAAATATTTACAAAAGCAAAGTTCATTAAAAATTTTCCACGTAAAAAATTCTCTCTGCGCTTTTTCTATAATCGGATTTTAAGGTCTTTTAAATGGAGCAGCGATTAAAAAGAATTTTGGACAAGTCGACATTTAATAACTTAATGCGACTTGATAATCGTTTGGCTTTTCTTCACCTCGCTGTCAGAATTTTTGTCGAGATTGGTCTAGTCGTTGGTTTAGCGCTCTCTTCCTCGAACTACACTATCATTGCTATTCTGATTTTGGCGATTGGATTTTGGCACAGTTTTTGGGGATATGCAGGTTACGCCCATGAGCTTTTTCATGGGCGGGTGTTCTCCTCTAAACGACTTAATAGAGCCTTGTTTGTATTTTCCACAGCTATCACCTTCAATAATAGGGCTTTCTTTATGAAGAGCCATTCCAGACATCACAATCAAACCTTTCATGAAAGTGATGAAGAGACATTCTCAATTCAACAATGGGATAGGTTGCATGTAATTCTATACTGCCTGGTGGATTTTCGATTAATATTTCGAAAGTTGGCATATACTTTTACAAATGCCGCCGGTTTTGTTCCTGATGAATATAAAATGATTAAAAGTTCAATTATTCGATCAGCACTCGAAATATTGACAATCAACACCCTGCTTTATGTCTTGATTTGGTTTTTAAGCGGCGAAATATTTATTGCCTTTTATTTTTTTGTGGCGCAGTTCTCGTGTCAACTTCCAGCAAAAATGCTAGCCCAAGCCCAGCATTTAGGGTTGAAAAGTAGGGCTAAAGAAGGCCCATTTGGTCATTCCCGCACAATAATTCTCCCTCGTATACTGTCTTTTTTATATTCTAATATGAATTACCACTGTGAACATCACCTCTTGCCGGCTGTATCATATTACAATTTGCCGGCGGTTAACAAATTACTCAAAGATTCAGAAATACCATTCAATGAATGTGATGTTAGTTATTTTTTTGGAGACTTTTGGCATGATCTGGAAGCAAATGAGAACCGAATTTAGCCGCCGCTCGTTTAGGACGTATTAATTTCAAGATAGCATAAAAATTTTTTCGTAAGGAATGAATTTTAAATATGGTCGACCGATGTATGATATGTGGTGAGACAACCGCATATTTTTTTTCAAAGTCATATACGGCAAATAGATATTGGGATGCGTTGGATGTAAGTTACAATCGATGTGGCAACTGTGGATTCACTTTTTCTATAACACACCAACACTTGTCGGATGAAGAATGGGAACACATAAACGCGCGAGCGCATCATGCTGACGAAATTGACATAAAAACAAAAAGTATAGATATCAAGTCTTTAAGTTCGAATAAACCGCCTTATGGTCCTATGGCGTTTGCTCTTAATCTTTTAGTCAAAAACTCAATAATTTCATTAGAAAGTTCACTTGATTATGCATCGGGGTATGGAACCTTAGCTAAGCCTTTAAAGAAATATTATAATACAGAGATTCGTTGTTTTGATCCCTTCGTGCATGAGCCTGAACCACTTGTAGAATACATTTCATCTGGCGATCTGCGGCAGTATGGATTGGTTATCAATTCCGCTATGTTTGAGCATGTTAGAAAGCGAGAAGAACTTGAAAGGGTAAACGACCTTGTCGCAAAAAGTGGCATTCTAATGATACATACGGTTGTTTGTGAAAATATTCCAAAGGATCCAAATTGGTTTTATCTCACACCTATCGTCCACACAGCATTTCATACAAATAAAAGTATGAGTATATTGATGAAGCAGTGGGGTTATTCCAGCTCAATTTACTCACCCTTGGCCAAAAGCTGGTTTTTATTTAGAAAAGATTATGACCTTTTGTCCGCTTTACCATCACTAGTTCAAGATATAAATACTGAACTTCAAACAGAATTCTTTCTTCATAGAAATGGTTTTGTTGATTATTGGAAGGGTTTTTGAGGCAAAATGGTTGATGTTTTCTAGAAAAATTAACTTGTTAGGAGAAATTTGCTAGTGAAGCTGACAGATTTGATTAGTTCTGAACTAGAGTACTTTAGACCAATGCTTGAGCGGGATAAGCAATCGAGCTTCGAACAGAGAGAAATATGGCGAGGGGAGACAATTCGACAAAGACAAAAGAGGATCTCTCTTGAACTTTTCAAAATGCTTAATGGTACAGTAAAATATGGTCCCTTTAAGGGGCTTCGTTTAACACACAACCCTTGGTGGGGACAGTTAGACTTAGGATCGCAGTGTTTGGGGTTGTACGAAAAGGAAATATTAAAATTTATTGAAAATATAGAGGATGGCCAATTTACAAACTTTATCGATATAGGTGCGGCAGACGGTTACTATGCCGTTGGCTTACTCTCGACTGGTAAGATACCGCGCTCCATATGCTTTGAAAAAACAGATAAGGGAAGGGAAGCTATTTTTACCAATTGGAAAAATAATGGCGCTATCGGTCAGCTAGTTGTCAAGGCGAAGGCAAACTTTGAGAGTATAGCGACGTTGACAGAGCATGACTTAGAAAGATCACTTATTTTGATTGATATAGAGGGGGGTGAATTCGAGCTATTGAATAATGATACTATCCACAAATTTAGATATTCAAAGATTCTTCTAGAAATTCACAATTGGGTGACTGATTTCGAAGAAAAATATAAAAATTTATTAATAAGTTTGGATGAATTTTTCTGTATAAAAATTATCAAACGCGTAGACCGACAAGTTGATAACTATATGGAATTGAGAGACTTTACTGATGACAATAGACTTTTGCTGATTTCTGAGAGAAGACCATGCTTGATGCGATTTTTGGAATTGACGCCAAAGAGTAGACTTTAGAGATTTTGATCAGGAAGTTTATCTAATTAAGTAGGCACGGTGCATTGTGATCAAGACGGGGCCCTCAGAAAAAAGGCCTGAGAATATTGACTGGGCAAGTTTTTAAATAGGGGCCAGAGGGGTAGAAAGATGAAAGTTTATATAGCAGCCTATTTAGGTGCTTTTTTTACTTTTTGTTTGATGGACGGTATATGGCTCGGGATTATTGCGACAGAGTTTTATTTTGGAGCTATAGGGGACTTGTTACTCGAAAAGCCTAAGTGGTCTATGGCTGCCATTTTCTACATTGGATACATTTTGGGAATAGTATACTTCGCTGTTAGGCCTGCACTAAAAACGAGGAACTTCGGACAGGTCCTTCGGGATGGCGCACTATTGGGTTTATTGGCTTACGCAACCTACGATATGACAAACATGGCAACTTTAAAGGGTTGGTCGCTGACAGTGTCTATCGTTGACATGATATGGGGCATGGTAATAACAGGCACTTCAGCTGCCGGTGGCTACATTGCTGCTCGACGTTTTGTCTAAGATGGCTTTTTGCGGTGCGATAATTAGGAAAATTGGAAGAGAATCGATGTCCAAACGTGTAGTTGGTTTTTTATCATGCTTTATTCTAATTTTACTAGGCGGATGCAAAGCAGAGCTGATTGAAACCAAGATTAAAACAAGTGATATAAAACGCGCAATTTTGCAAGGAATGACGACTGTTCCTTTTGAGACAAAGATAACGATCATGGGGGACTCCCAAGATACGCGGCAACAGATCAAGTCATTTGAAGAAATAATCGAACAATATGTTGAATTAGATGACGTTGAGATAGAAAAATCAATGATGGGAATGGACCTCCTGATAGAGGGGAATATCCCGCTGGTTCACGGTGAAGAATTGCCAAGAAATAGAACTGATCCTTGGGCTCTATTTATAAAGAAAAATAATGTAAAGGCTCTTTCAAAGTATTACCCTTATAGTTTGACCTTGTTGCCGACCCGAAATTTTGGGAGCTTTAAAAATAAATTCTCAGAACTTAATATCCTCCTAACGCCAAGTGCATCGCAACCAGTATCATTTAAAATGCGGAATAATGACAAGTCAGTAGTTAATGTATTCTCTGGTGGTGTAATGGTTAATGGCGAAGCTCATGCAATTTATACAGCCAACGTCACAAGAAAGCTTTCATTAACCATGAAGGATGGGGTTTACGATACAGCCTATCCAGTAATCTTCTTTCGATTAGATTAATTGAATGTTTTCTTCCCTTTGCATAAGTTTGATATGGAAAAGTAATGAAGAATATTAATCATTTGTTGCCAGGGTTTGAATTTCCAGAAACGGTCATTCAAGTTTCTGAAGAAGAACAAAGACATAAGCTCGGTTGCTGTGGCATAGATGGATCTATTTATGGCAATGAAGTTGATATCACTATGCTCGGTTTGCCGACGCTTGAAATATTAATGGCTGCTGATATCCCTGTCTTGGGAGCGGTTCACTTATTCCAAAGATTTCATCAAAATAGTCCGTTTGCTCTAGGGGAAGAAATCATCGTCAATGGCAATATTAGCGAAGTATTGCCGCATGAACGGGGGTGTATACTGAAGTGTGAATTTCAGTATACGGACCCAATGGGTAATGTTCGAGTTGAAGCGAAACGATCTGGAATTGTGCCAGTCGGTGCTAAGGCGAAATCCCACGAAAATTTTAGACCTTCGGAGCAATTAGAGGGATTTCTTGAGAAAAACCGATATTTACTTAATCCGAAAAAGGTGGCTGACTTTAGCTCTGAAGCAGGAAACTTAATTCATTCCGATCCACAGGTCGCCAAACAACATGGGTTTCGTGCACCAATTGCAGCTGGGCTAATGGGACTTCATTTCTATCGAAAATTTATCGCGGAAAACTATGAAACTAAATCATTTGATCTACAGGTTTGGTTTCGGCGGCCAATGTTTTGGGATGATGAACTATCACTCGTTGTTAGGAAATTTAATTCCAAAAGGTTTGATATGCACCTACTGGGCGCCAATGGAAAGCCAGCGAGTAATTGCCAGCTAACACTATATTAATACTTGCCAAAATTCTTAAGCATGTTGAAATGTAGCTCGCACTATTCCGTCATTACGGAAAATTTTTGGGAAACAGCAAACTTCTGGAACTGGTATGTCAAATATAGAAACTGAAGACTTGAGCTTGGATGAGATATCCGAACTGGCCAAAACAGTATTTTCGAACAACGGTTGTGATGAAAATAATACAAATGCTCTGGCACGAACTGTAACTACAGCTGAGCGCGATGGTTCACTCTCGCATGGCTTGTTTCGTGTGCCCGGCTATGTCGCCTCCTTAAAGTCTGGAAAGGTTAAAGGAGATGCGCAGCCTAAGATTGACAATAAACTTGCATCAATAGTGACGGTTGACGGTGACTTTGGCTACGCACCTCTGTCAATAGAAAAGGGTTTGCCTGTTGCCGTAGAGGCCGCAAAGAATACAGGCGTAGCGGTGGTAAGATTAATTAATACGTTTCATTTTGCGGCACTCTGGCCTGAGACGGAATTCTTAGCTGAAAATGGTCTGATGGGATTTGCCTGCACCGTATATAAGCCAGCGGTTGCGCCGGCGGGGGCCTCCACACCATTTTTTGGTACAAATCCAGTTTCTTTCGCCTGGCCTAGGCCAAATAATGATCCTTTTGTTTTCGATATGGCGACATCCACCCTTGCTATGGGTGACGTGCAAATTGCGGCAAGGGATGGACATGAAGTTCCGCACGGCACGGGCTTAGGGCCGGATGGAAAACCTTCCGATGATCCGGCAGAAATACTCAAAGGGGTCCTCCTTCCGTTTGGTGGTTACAAAGGCTCAGCAATTGCTCTTATGATAGAGCTGTTATCGGCCGGAATGACAGGAGACAACTTTTCGTTTGAGGCGGGAGAAACTGACAATAATGACGGGGGACCGGCGAAGGGCGGTGAATTTATTTTGGCGATAAACCCGCAGCTTGTTGTTGGGGACAACTGGTCGGAGCACTGCGAAGAGTTTTTCCGGCGTATAAAAGCTATAGAAGGGGTAAGGTTGCCAGGAGAACGTCGCCATAAAAATAGGCGCGACAAAGGACCCCGAAAAGTTAATAAAGAATTATTAGAACGAATCAGAAAATTGATTTGATTGAAATCGCTTAGGGGTTGGTGGTTCTGCCTTAAGGAATTCTGAGCTGTTTCTTTTGAAGATAACAATAAAGCGATTAAGGATTTTAGCGAAAGAAGAAAGCCTAATTATGAGGGTCAATAAATAAAATCATATTCTGATCATTATGCAGTGAAGCATTTACGTGGAAAGTGGGATTATAATGGCAAAAGATTACAAAAAAATTGCGGCAGACTTAACATCCTCAATGGAGAGACTACAAAAAGGGATCCCAGATACAATGAAGGGGTTTGCCGCTATGGGGGCTGCCGCAAAGGCATCTGGCGCTCTTGATGCCAAAACAAAGGAGCTGATCGCCATTGGTATTGCGGTGGCGGTGAGGTGCGATGGCTGCATAGCTGCGCACACTAAAGCAGCTGAAAAATATGGCGTCGATAGGGAGGAGATTTTGGAAACGTTAAGTATGGCAGTCTATATGGGCGGAGGTCCTTCGGTAGTTTACGCATCTCAAGCTCTTGACTCCTTTGATGAGTTCTCTTCTCACTCGAAATAAAGGTTATCGATTAAACTATACAACTAAGAACTTGGTGGTTGTGGGTTATTGGCCGGATTACTGTCTATAAGTTTTACCTCGTCTATTGTGCCGTTCGCGGCAAGCGGTAATAATTCTGAATAGATTTTCTGAGCAAGAACTTTCTCATATACTTGTTCGCTGTCTCGATAAAAGGCGAAAGATTTAACGTGCTTTTCCTTTTTTTCAGGATTTTCGATGGTTTGTTTAGTCCATTTATAAAGAGGATAATCCTCCACTCCATTTTCCTCGGCTTCCGTGCAATAGCCTACAAAGGCATCGTATGTACACACTAAATGTGTCCCATATTTTTCTGCCAAGCTATTTAATAATTTCGAAGCGCCAGATGATTTATTTTGGCGCAAGTTAGATGAAGTCTCTTCGTTAACTCTTATTCTTATTTGATATAGCCATTCGTCTGACATTTTTTTGCCCTTTTGATTACTTAACTTTTTCTCTGCCCAGTTGATTTACACATAAGCTACTTTTCTTCTTTGGCTAGGTCATAAAATTTAATTTTTCTTATAATAACAAGCAAGGGGCTTACCCTCCTGTGAAAGCATTAAGTTTCACGGGAGATATAAAATGTCGAATTCTTTTCTAGGATGCAATTGCAATAGGAAGGTGGTCATCAAGCTAATCCGAATGGAGATTAAAAAACGGCGGAATATAACCCATTAACCCTTCCGAATAGCGCAAGAATTGTAACTCGTGTATTCCCAAGTCTTACGGATGTTAATGTTGCGAGCATGGGGTGGTGTTAAGAAGGTAAAATGCCTGATGACATTTCCGTAATCGGAATAGGCAGGACCTAAAAAGCAGGGTGTCGCGCTTTTAGGTTTTGCGGTTATGTTTTTCAATTAGGCCCTATAGTTGGCAAACTATTAGCAGAATTAATTGTAGACGGTAAGTCAAGCATTCCCCTCGATGCCTTCTCCATCTCCCGTTTTGGTGGAAAGCAAAATATGACAATAATTGAACCATAGCTTAAAAGTAGGGAATAATTAAATTTCTGAAAAAGAACTTTTTAATTCTAGATTAGATTGGCATCCTTTAAACAATTCCACCCACGGCCGTAATCAAGACTGAAAAAGGTTGAAAATGGGCCTCCTCATTACCTGCACGCTGGTAACTACGCTTTATGCAACGGCAATGACAATTGCCAATGTATCTCTACCGCAAATTCAGGGAGCCCTATCGGCAGGACCTGACCAGGTTGCTTGGGTTGTAACAGCTAATTTGATTGCTACCGCAGTAACTATTCCTTTAGCTGGCTGGATATCTAATAGGTTTGGGCGTCGAAGGGTTATGGTAATTGGTGTTGCAGGGTTCGCTGTTTCTACTTTGCTGTGTGGTTTATCATCTTCTCTCGAGGCTTTAATTTTTTGGCGAGTTCTTCAGTCTGGTTTCTGTTCTCCCTTGGCAGCCGTTGCGCAATCTGTGGTTATCGATGAATTTCGAGGTGAACAGCGCCCTCGTGCTGTGGCCATATTTATGATGGGGGTGGGAATTGCACCTACGATTGCCCCGCTTCTAGGCGGTTATGTCTGTGAAACACTCTCTTGGTCATGGGTTTTTTACATTATGCTACCGATAGCAATATTAGCATTTTTTGGACTATTCATCTTTGTAAGACCAGACTCTCCTCGAACAAAAAGAGCGGAGCTTGATTGGATTGGTTTTTTAAGTTTAGTCGTAATGATTTCTTCTATTCAATTAATACTGGATCGAGGGGAAAGGGAAGAATGGCTGAGCTCCCTGCAAATTATATTCGGTTGTTTTTGCGCTGTAGTGTCAGGTTGGATCTTTTTTTCTCATAGTTTGACAAAAGAACGTCCCTTAATTGACTTAAGACTATTTACGGAACGGAATTTTGTACTTGGGATTTTTATACACGCGATATTTGGGATGCTCTTTATAACGCCGATGGTTTTGATGCCCTCTCTTCTACAACAACTACAAGATGTACCAGAATTTGAAGCGGGGTTTCTCATCGCTACAAGGGGATTTGCGACTACGATCTCTATGCTGATGATGGTTTGGGGAGCCAGCAAATGGGACCCGCGGCTTCTTCTGTTATTTGGTTTTGGAACACACACATATGCAGGTTTGACTATGGCAGGATTTGATATGAATACTTCATTCCTGGAAGTTTCTTGGGTGATGTTCGCTCAAGGCTTTGGAGTAGGATGTCTTTGGGTGCCCATGACACTCGTCACATTCTCTAATTTGGCTCTTGATCGCTCGGCAGAGGGGGCGATGATGTGGAATTTTGTTAGGAGCATCGCGTCGAGTTTTTATATTTCCCTAAGCTTCATCGTTATATTTCACACTCAAAAAATGAGCTATAGTGAATTAACTCGATTGATCATACCGTTTGATAACCGTTTGGAATTTGGTCTTAACCAGAGTTTCTGGAATATAGATGAATTCTCAAGTCTTGTGCAGCTTTCAAATGAAGTAACGAGACAGGCGGCTAATATCGGCTATATAAATGTATTTCACTTATTTTTATGGGCTTCAATCGTGGCGTATCCACTGATTCTTATGATTTCGTGGCCACCAAAAGGTGCTCAGAGCCGATGATTGGAGGATTATTTGCTAAATAGTTGCTATGCTTTATTATTTTTGAATGGCCTTTTTCTGTTGGGATAACAAGTCTTGCAGATGTCACAAACTCGGCCGTCACAACCTCTGGCAGTACAATATTCTCTTCCATAAAAAATAATTTGTAGATGCAGTTTGTTCCAGGTCTCGGGGGGGAAGTTCTTTTTTAAGTCTCGCTCCGTTTGTGTAACATTCTTGCCCTTTGTAAGCCCCCAACGTTGCGCGAGACGGTGTATATGTGTATCTACTGGAAATGCAGGGTGTCCGAAGCCTTGGGACATCACTACGCTGGCTGTTTTGTGTCCGACGCCGGGTAGCATCTCTAACTCTAATAAGTTTTCAGGAACGTCCCCGTCATATTTTTCTACAAGGATACGCGATAGTTCTGAAATCGCGGCTGACTTCTTTGGAGCTAGACCACAAGGACGAATAATCTTGTAAATTTGTTCTGTAGGAACCTTCAGCATCGCATGTGCGTCAGGCGCAATAGCAAATAAATTTGGTGTAACTTCATTGACCCGCTTATCCGTACACTGCGCGCTGAGTAATACTGCAACCAAAAGTTGGAAGGAACTTTGATGTCCAAGAGGGATGGGCGGGTTAGGATAAAGTTCATTCAATCTTTGCTGGATAAACGTTGCCCTTTCACTTTTCAACATAGGCTATAGTTCCTTGTGCAAAAAAATATGTAAGCCTAAACTATATGCAATTTATTTGTTTACTCATCAAGATATAGAAATAGTTATGTAGATAAGGGCGGATATATAATTATGACGAATATAAATGAAACAGCTCCACGACCAGGTAAAACCATTTATGGGGCTTCGCTAGGTATACTGTCACTCGACACAAAGTTTCCTAGGATTCATGGTGACATAGGCAATGCTGAAACGTGGCCATTTCCCGTCCTTTACAAAATTGTAGAGGGTGCCAGTCCCGACATGGTAGTCCGAAAAGGTGCTCGAGGTTTAAAAAAATATTTTATGCAAGCGGCAAAAGAATTGGTCTCCATGGGAGCTGATGGTATTGGAACGACCTGTGGTTTTTTATCGCTGTTCCAAAATGACATCGCTGAAGCGGCAGGTGTCCCGGTCGCAAGTTCATCCCTTATGCAAATACCATGGGTCCAAAGTACATTGCCGCCAGGGAAACGAGTTGGGGTAATTACTATTTCTAAAGAAAGCGTAACCCCCGAGCATTTGGAGTCTGTTGGTGTGCCTCTAGATATTCCATTAGTTGGTACAGAAAATGGAAAAACCTTCACGGCAAGTGTGCTTGACGACGGCGACACAATGAATGTTGATTTGGCTAGAGAGGATCTTGTTTCTGCCGCAAATAAATTAGTGAGGGAGTATCCGGAGGTAGGTGCAATTGTTCTTGAATGTACTAATATGGGCCCCTTTAGCAAAGATATTAATTTAGCGCTTGGGTTACCCGTTTATGACGTGATTTCCTATCTAACTTGGTTCCATGCGGGGCTGCGGCCGCAGAGGTATCGTGTTTAATTTATTCGATGGAAACAACGTTTGAAGAAAACTATAATATATTCGCTGAAAGTGTTATGGAAAGTAGATGATGAAGAATGTTGATGTTGTAGTGGTAGGTGCTGGGTTCTCTGGTCTCTACTTATTATATCGCTTAAGGAAAGCTGGTTTTTCAACGCGAGTGTTTGAACGTGGTGGAGGTGTTGGTGGGACCTGGTATTGGAACAGATACCCAGGAGCACGATGTGATGTAGAAAGCTTACAATATTCTTATTCGTTTGATGAACAACTTCAGCAGGATTGGCACTGGCCTGAAAAGTTCTCGGCGCAGCCGGATATTCTCGCTTATGCTAACTACGTTGCCGATAGGTTTGATTTAAAAAAGGACATCGAATTTAACGTGGAGGTTAAGGGGAGTTGGTTCGATGAAAACTCAAACAGATGGAAGATTACTACGAATACTGAAGAGGAAATTAATTCTCAATATTTTATAATGGCAACGGGCTGTATATCGACTACGCAAATACCTAATATTAAAGGCCTGTCTGATTACATCGGCAACACTTTTCACACTGGGGATTGGCCCCATGAGGAGGTCGATTTTTCAGGACAGAGTATAGCGGTTATTGGAACCGGTTCTTCCGGAATACAGTCAATTCCAGTACTGGCAAAGCAAGCAAAAAAACTCACTGTTTTCCAAAGAACCCCAAATTACTCTATACCCTCACAAAACGAACCCATGACAAAAAAATACGAGCGTTCGTGGAAAGATGTGTACTCCGAACGAAGAAAAGAAATGAGATATTCTGCTCACGGAAGCCTTAAAGATCTCAACGACGTCCCAGCCCTCTCAGTAGACGAAGATCAGCGCCAAGAACTTTATACAAAACGCTGGGCCATCGGCGGGACAGGGTTTCTTGGCTCTTTTAATGATTTGCTCACAAATGCAGACGCAAATTATACGGCAGCCGAATATGTACGACAGCAGATAAAGAGGGTTGTGAATGATAAAGAGACAGCTGAAATTCTATGTCCTAGAAGCTATCCAATCGGAACAAAACGGATCTGTATAGATACTGGATATTTCGAAACGTACAATCGCGAAAATGTGAAACTTGTTGATATAAGTAAGAAACCTATCCAACGACTGGTTGCAGATGGAATAGTTGTTGATGATCAACTCCATCCTTTTGATAGTATAATTTTTGCCACGGGTTTCGATGCGATGACGGGTAGTATATTCAACGTTGATATAAAAGGTCGTGACGGCTTAGCACTCAAGGATAAGTGGAACGCGGGACCAAAAACATATCTTGGTTTGATGTCGGTTTCTTTCCCAAACCTATTTATGATTACTGGACCAGGCAGTCCCTCGGTAAAAAGCAACATGATTATGTCTATTGAACAACATGTCGACCTTGTGACTGAAACGCTGCTCACAATGCGAAGTAAGGGATTGTCGGTCGTGGAACCAGAATTAGAAGCTGAAAATAAATGGGTGGATCATGTGCAGGAGGTCGCTAACAAGACGTTATTTCCCCAAGCTAATTCTTGGTATATGGGAGCCAATATTCCTGGAAAACCTAGATTATTTATGCCTTATATTGGTGGTGTTGGAGCATACCGACAAATTTGCGAAGAAATAGTCGCAAACAATTACAGAGGGTTTAAATTTGAAAAGTCTAAGCGAGTTATCGCGGCCGAATAATGAATGATAGCATCCGAGACCATCGATGGTTCCCAAGCAAATTTAAGTAACTTAAGTGTATTTCGATGAAAGCTAAAAGATGAAACTTTATGATTTTGAACCCGCAGCAAATGCTCAGCGTGTTCAAGTATTTATTAGAGAAAAAGATATTGAGATACCAACGGAACAATTGAATGTTCGAGAAGGGAGACAGTTTTCAGAACCTTTCACATCCATGAACCCATTCCACTGCGTGCCATTTTTAGAGTTGGATGATGGAACTGTTATTTCCGAATCTATTTCGATATGCCGGTATTTGGAGGAAATTTATCCTAACCCTGCGCTGTTTGGGACAACAGCGGAAACTCGGGCCATAATCGATATGTGGTTGCGGCGATTTGAGTTAGATGGCTTCATCCCTATGCTTCATGCTGTTCGTAACCATGTAGAAAATTTTAAAGGCCGAGTAGTTCCAGGCACAAGGACCGACCTTCCCCAGAGCCCAGAAATGGTTTCCAGGGGAATAGAAATGGGAAAAATATTTTTAGAACGAGTTGAACCGCATATGGCAGATAATGAGTTTGTCGCAGGTTCTCGTTTTAGTGTTGCAGATATCACAGCTTTTTTTACAGTAAAACTAACCAGGCCTCTTGAGATAGATATAAACTCTTCATATCCCGCTATTGGAGCTTGGATGGACAGGATGTACAAGCGAAGGGCTTTTAATATTTAGTCAAAATTTTTTGTGTCTCTGAGCACCCTATTATTGAAAAATCATCAATTCTTTTTTTGGAGTAGCCGATGAATAAGCCATTTGTAACCACAGTTGTGGGCTCAATGCCAAAGCCAAGCTGGCTAATGGAACAAATACCACTTAATGCTGAGGGTAAGCAGGTACACGGTAAGGGAGCAGAGTGGCAGTTTTCAGGCGATGTATTGGAAAAAGCATTAGATGATGCAACACGATTAACACTTCACGACCAAGAAAATGCAGGTGTTGAAATTGTAAGTGATGGCGAACAAAGAAGAAAATCATACCTGACCCATATCACATCGCAGTTGGAGGGTTTTGACTACCAAACACTAGCAAAGAAATGGACCCGAAATAATCGGCGGCTCGCAGAAGTCGGGCGCTGTATTGGCCCCATTAAACGAAACGCTTCAATACTTCGATCTGAATTAAGCTTTATCCTTAGTGAGACGACGTTGCCTGTAAAAGTAACATTGCCAGGTCCTATGACCGTGGCTGACTCAACAGCGGATGAATTCTATCACAATGAAGAAAAGTTAGCGATGGATGTAGCAGTAGCCTTAAATGAAGAGGCTCTTGAATTAGAAAAACAAGGCGCTGCGGTAATACAGTTTGATGAACCTGTATTTAGTAGATATCCAGAAAAAGTGGTGAGCTGGGGTATAAAAGCTTTAGATAGATGTTTAGAGGGCCTAAGCACAGCGAAATCTGCCGCACATATTTGTTATAGCTATCCCATGCCAGGTGTTCCAAGACCTATTGTAGATAGCTACCCTGTGATTTTGGAGGCACTAGAGTTTTCAAAGGTTGATGAGTTGGCGCTTGAGTTTGAAGCTTCAAAACTAGACCCAAGTTTATTGCGTAAATGTCCGTCAAAAACGGTGTTGTTTGGATGTATCGATAACGGAACCAACGATATTGAAAATCCACGGGATATTGCCAACAAGCTCCTCGCAGCAGCAGAGCACTTATCTCCAACACAAATTCAAGCTGCGCCAGATTGTGGACTTCTGCCCTTACCTCTAGACATAGCGAGGCTAAAACTTAAAGCTATGGTTGAAGGAGCAAAATTGGCTAGACAAGAATTTGGCAAATAAATAAGCCTTTATAAGTCTGACAAGGTTTAGGGAGTGGCTGATGTCTATAAATAATGTCAAGCGATGGCTGACGTTCGATTGTTACGACACGCTTGTCCGGTATACCGAGAGTAAGTCTGCCACAATGACAGACTTAATTTCAGTGAAGGGTGGCACGAAAGATCTAGTGGAAAGCGCCTGGTCAGTCTTTCAGTCGTCAGAGCGGCGCTTGCAGACGGAGGATTTTTTGCCTTTAAATCAGGTTTTAAAAAAAAGTCTCAAATTTGCGTTAAGTGAGATAGGTTTTGATTCGACAATTGCAGATGAAGATAAAATGTTGTCGGCGGTAAAGGATGCTGATCCATTCCCTGAAGTAAATCAGGTGCTGTCGGAATTAAAGCAAGATTATAAAATAGCGATCTTATCGAATTCAGAGCCGGATATTATTAGGTTTAATATTGCAAAAATCGGTGTAGCCTTTGATGAGGTTGTTTTGGCATCTGAAGCTAAATGCTACAAACCCTCAGCTGGAATGTTTAACGAACTAATTAAACGCCTTAACGAAGATCCAAAAAATATAACTCACATCGCCCAAAGTTTTTATCATGATATGCGCACGGCAAAAGATTTAGGTTTCGGCCGCCGTATCTGGATTAATCGATATAAAAAACAGGGAGATTTTTCTTACAAGCCGGATGCCGAAATCTCAGATATGAGGAGGCTTCATGAGCAATTATGACTTTCCGTTAGATTACTAACTTAAATTTGCAAGTCGCTCATAAAGCAGCTGGAAGAAGCCATCCGCATTAACCTCGTTGATCACTGTTGCGTTTTCCTTACGACCAGTGACACCCCACCAGTCGACAACTGTCGCGCCACGTGTAAGGTAAGAATTAACTTCTATTTCAACATTGCAGGCTTTGCCAGAAAATAGACTTGGCGCTATTAGCCAAGCGATTACTGTTGGGTCATGTAATGGTGCCCCATCCTCGCCATATTTCTTGGAATTATATTTTCCATAAAACGATAGCATGTTGGCAAGCGCCATAGACGCAGAATTATTTACAGATTTGATGCATTCTATACGTTTTTTATTGGCAAGCACTTTATGAGTGACGTCTAGCGGAAACATTGTTATTGGAACTCCGCTTCTGAATACGATTTCTGCTGCTTCTGGGTCGGCAAATATATTGAATTCAGCCGAAGGAGTAACGTTCCCTTGTATAAAATATCCACCTCCCATCATAGCTATCTCAGCTATCCGAGTTTTTATGGCGGGTTGTTTGGTTATAGCTAGTGCGATATTAGTCAACGGGCCTATTGGGCACAGTGTTATGCTATTGGGAGGATGTTCTTCTATTGTGTTTAAAAGAAAGTCGATCGCATCTTTTTCTTGTAAAGGGGTTATTGGATCGAAAACATCTATTCCATCGAGACCACTATTTCCATGTGCGTGTTCGGCAGTAACTTGCGGGCCATTAAGTGGCTTTTTAGCGCCGGGGTAAACCTTTGTTTCTGGTTTTCCCGCTAAGTCACATATCATGCGGGCATTTCTGCACGTTAGATCCAATGGAACGTTCCCCGCTACGATAGTTAGGCCAACTACTTCTAGTTCAGGGCTTGCGAGGGCCAACATGATTGCAACGGCGTCATCTTGTCCGGGGTCAGTATCGATAATGATTTTTTTCATGTAACAAACATATCTTTTTGAGCTAATGAGGAGATGTATTTCAGACCTGGGTGAAAAAAGTATCGAGCTAGGCGCGTTAAATTAAGTTCTGTCTATTAATCCATCTATATTCGCTTTCTCTGTTCCCTTAAGGTAAATTCCACCTTGTATGTCTGCTATTTCTTTATGTATTCGCAAGGCCTCTGGAGCCATTGTTGATGATGGGATTGGCTCGTATTCAAAGTTTTTATAGTCATCTCGACCTCGGACTAGTGTTGCAAAGTCGCGGTCAGTTCGGGTCTGCTTTGCCTTAGGTGTAATGTAACGTAGCGCTAATGCAACTCGGCGATTTTCTGTTACATTAGCCGGAGACGCATGCCACATAAATAGATGGTGAATAGATGCTTGTCCTGGTTCCATTTCCACCCATACTGCTTTTTCTTCATTTATTTTTTCAGAAATGGTTTGGCCACGGGTAAGCATATTTTTTTCCCCCCAAGTATCGTGATGGGCGACTGTACCAGTAGTTTGGCTTCCAGGAAGCATTTGCATGCATCCGTTGGCTCGAGTTACGGGTGTCAATGCTATCCAAACTGTTAAAATATTATCAGTTTCGAGTCCCCAGTGAGCGGAGTCCTGGTGCCAAGAAATAAACTTTTGATCGCCAGGTTCTTTTGGATATAGGTGGCTGGTCCAAACCATAATGTTCGGACCAATTAAGTCCTCTACCATGTCTAAAATACTGTCATTTCGCATTAATTCATTTATCCATGGGAAAACCAAATGGCATTTATACCGAAATTGATCCTTTACAGGGCCACCGGTAGCAGCTTCATAATTTTCAAGTAGGGCAAGGTACTCTGATGCTTTAGACTGTGTCATTATAGTTTTTGGAAATAACAGACCGTCTCTTCGGTAGCGTGATATCTCCTCTTTTGTGAGTGTTAGGGACATTCCGGTCTCCCCCGTGATGTATTTTACAAATTAAGTGATCGAAGTTTTAAAAGATCAGAACAAGTTGTTTTATTTGACAACAATATTAACGTGCCGTCAGTCTAGAATAACCAATATTTTTAGTAACAATAAAATACCACCTCCGCCTTAAATAATTATTATGGTGATTGAAATTTGTATTATTGGAGGTTTAAAAAGGAATATATTATTAACTTATAAACATGAACATAAATAACGAAGATTCTCAACTCAACCCACTTGCTCTAAAACATTTTATTTTGTGATTTGGTAATAATGATGACTCTTTTAAGAGCGACAAATAACAAAATTTAATATTAAGATTGGTAGTGCCTGTGAAAGATAATGCAAAAAGGCTCGTTTTTTTTGAAGACTGGATGGATACCTCCGCAGCAATGAAAGTATTTGAAACTGTAGAAGATATTCAAGTGCAGAAACTTCATTACGACGCCAGAACTGAAGAGAATTATGCTGCGATGTCCCGAACACACGGATATCAGGTCCAGCCAAGAACGGAACTTCAAATTCCTTGGTTTCCCGACAGTGATTTGATTGAAAGAGCACCAAATCTAGTCGCTGTTTCTTCAGCAGGTGCCGGTTTCGATTACATTGACGTTGCTGCCCTAACGAAGGCAGGGATTGCTGTGGTCAATCAGACAGGAACAAATAAAGAGTCTGTCGCTGAGCACGCACTTGGAATGATGTTAACTGTTTCCAAAAAGATGATACAGGCTGATCGACGAATTAGAAGAGAACACAATGTTGATCGTTGGGAATTAATCGGAACAGAAATGTTAGGTAAGAAGTTGGGAGTAGTTGGCATTGGTCAGATAGGAAGTCGGACCGCCGAATTATGTAAATTAGCTTTTAAAATGGATATCATTGCGTATGATCCATACCTCACCGAGGAAGAAATAAATCAGCGCGGCGCTGAAAAAGTTGATTTTAGTACTTTGTTGGCAGAGTCAGATTTCATAACCGTGCATTGCCCTAGAACCGATGAAACACTGGGGATGTTTGGCGCTAAAGAATTCAAGGCTATGAAGACAAATGCGGTTTTTGTAATAACTGCACGTGGAGGTATCGTGAACGAATCCGAACTTGCTAGTGCACTTGCGAATAATGACATTCTTGGTGCAGGGGTAGACGTGTTTTGGGAAGAACCCACGAGCCCGGACAATTGCTTAATGGGGCTCGATAATATTCTTGTCACTCCCCATCATGCTGGCATAACGATCGAAGCAAATAAAAATATGGCTGTGGGGGCAGCCGAGCAATGGATTATTTTGCTTAGAGGCGGTGTTCCACCTAGGCTAGTTAACCCAGCTGTTTGGCCCGTTTACCAAGATAGGTTTGAGGCAATTATGGGGTTTCGACCTTCTGATTATAGTGAAAATTAACACCTAAATTCACGACAGACAGTGAACCGTGATCACTAAAGAAACGTCCTATGCATAGGGGCCTCGGATAGATCATATGATATCTCTTGCATGAAACTTTGAGCGTAATAAAGTTATTGCATCTGTTCAGCAATATAAATTGTGAAATAAACGAGAATCTTAAATGCTAGGCGATAAATGGAAGATTGGAGTGGACGTTGGAGGAACCTTCACGGATTTTACCCTATTAAATGAGAATACGGATGAACTGAAATTTCATAAAGTTCCTTCTACACCGGANGACCCTTCTCAAGCTGTTGATAGAGGGTTATCAGAGCTTACAAGATTCTATGACGTAAGTGCATTCGAAATTGAATACTTTGGGCATGGTACGACAGTTGCGCTAAATATGCTGCTTGAAAGGCGTGCGCCGACAATTGGTTTGCTTACTACCAAGGGGTTTAGGGATGTCATCGAAATTGGTCGCCAAACCCGGCCACATCTTTANGATTATACCCTAAAAAGGGCGCCTCCGCTTGCGAGGCGGGTGGATAGAAAAGAAATCACGGAACGTATAACGGCAGATGGATCCATATTAACCCCTATTAATATGGAAGAACTCGAAATTGCGGTAAAGCAATTAAGAACGAGAAGTATTAAAGCGGTCGCTATCTGTTTTTTACACGCGTATCTAAACCCCGATCATGAAATTTTAGCTGGGGAGGTAGTGCGACGTCTGATGCCAGATGCCTTTGTAAGCCTATCGTGCGAAGTGTTGCCAGAATTTAGAGAATATGAGAGAGCATCGACGACAGTGGTAAATGCATATGTCGGACCGANGATGCAAGATTATTTGGTTCGCTTAGAAAAAAATCTTGCTCGAAATAACGTTATAACTNCACCGCATATCATGCACTCCAACGGAGGAATGCTGACTGTAAAGACCGCAGCCAAGTTGCCAGTTCGCACTTGCCTCTCNGGTCCGGCAGCTGGAGTGGTCGGTGCGGCTACCATCGCTTCATCTGCTGGATATAATAATATTTTAGCATTCGATGTAGGGGGTACCAGTACCGATGTTTCACTAGTCCTCGATGGCCAACCGTTGTTCACATCCGAACGAACAGTGGCAGGGTACCCCGTAAAGACGCCAGCAATTGACGTGGCAGCCATAGGTGCAGGAGGCGGCAGTATCGCATGGATAGATGGTGGTGGGGCATTGAAAGTAGGGCCACATAGTGCCGGTGCGTCTCCGGGGCCAGTTGCTTATGGATTAGGGGGGGAACATGTTACTCTGACAGATGCAAATTTAATTTTAGGCCGTCTTAATCCCAGTACTCTGCTTGCGGGCAATATCGCTCTAGATTTCGAAAAAGCTTACGTTAAAATGGAAAGTCAGATTTCAAATCGCCTGAATCTAAGTGTTGAGGCCGCGGCAACCGGTATCATTAAGATAGCCTCCTCAGGAATTGCGAGAGCTATACGTGGAGTGGCCTCGGCTAAGGGAAATAGTCCATCAGAATTTTCCCTTTTTGCCTATGGTGGTGCTGGACCTTTATGTGCGGCAGATGTGAATGAAGAAGTTGGTTGCCCAAGGATAATAATACCGCCCGCACCCGGTACTTTGTGCGCACGTGGCATTCTTTTATCCGATTTATCCTTCGATTTTGTCAGAAGCTTGCTTGTAAATGCAGAGGTGGATGGGTGGGAGGCCGTAATGAATAATCTTGAAGTATTAAAAGAACAGGCCAACAAACTTTTTATCGATGATGAAGTTATACCGAGTGCTAGGTCGTTCAAATAT
The DNA here is from genome assembly GCA_002730675.1 of Rhodospirillaceae bacterium. Taxonomy (GTDB): domain Bacteria; phylum Pseudomonadota; class Alphaproteobacteria; order Thalassobaculales; family Thalassobaculaceae. Next base: position 23,173 of record PCAV01000023.1, read on the forward strand.
TATTTAGAGGCTCGCTATAAGGGGCAGAGTTATGAATTACGTATTCCGTTACCGGGCCAAATAAAATCTAACTCACTAGTTGAATTTATTGCTGCCTTCCATGCTGAGCACAAAAAAGAGTTTGGTTATGAGCTATTCGACAGACCCATAGAAATTGTAAATTGCCGGATAGAGGCTGTTGGAAAAACGTCTAAACCGATTTCAGAAAAAGCAACCCAAAACAAAACTGAACNTGAAGTAAAAGAGACGCGGGAAGTCTATTTTGGAAGTGCCTTTGGTTGGAAAGAAACGCGTGTATATGAGAGAGCGGNNATTTCGCATCGGGCAAAAGTAATTGGGCCAGCTGTCATTGAGGAAATGAGTTCTACAACTATTCTACCGCCTAATTATGAAGCTACAGTAGATAAGCGTGCTAACCTTATTCTGGTGGAAAGTTCATGATGAGTTGTGACGTCGAACGCGGTATTGATGCGATTGAAGTAGAAGTTTTCAGCAATCGCATATTGGCTATTATTGAGGAAATGGGTGCGAAGTTGGTCCGATCTTCTTTTTCTCCCAATATTAAGGAACGCCAAGATTGTTCCGTAGCCCTGTTTGATGAAAAAGGTCGGGCTATTGGACAGGCCGCGCATATCCCAATTCACTTGGGATCTTTGAAGGGNGGCGTGGACGCTGTACTCAGAGATTTCGATTTAGACGATATTGAGGAGGGGGACGCTTTTATATGTAACGATGCTTATTTGGCTGGTGGAACCCATTTGCCCGATATCTCTATAATAACACCGGTATTCTATTCAAATGGATTAAGATTTTTCGTTGCATGCGTTGGTCATCACGCTGATGTTGGTGGATCAGTGCCGGGCTCTATCAGTCCGAGTGCTACTTCGATATTTGAAGAAGGAATACGAATTCCCCCGATAAAAATTGTGCGCCGAGGTATTCTACAGGATGATATTGTTCGCTTGGTCATAAATAACACCCGTGAACCGGAGGACAGAAGTTTAGACCTAAAAGTGCAGATTGCGACAAATGACTTCGGTGTAATACAGACAAAAAAATTAATCGAAAAAATGGGCCTTGGAGCTATGGAAATAGCCGTAGAGGATTTACTGATTTATACATCGCGGCGTCTAAAAAAACATCTTTTAGCGCTCAGGCAGGGAAGTAGTTCATTCACTACCTGGATGGATGATGACGGACTTGAGGGTCAAACAGTTCCTTTAACAGCAAATGTGAAAATAGAAAATGGTCATTTGTTAATCGATTTTTCNGGGTCNGGTCCTCAGTCACGTGGAGCTTTCAATGTTATGACAACNGGAGTTATTGCAACTGTATCTTATGCCGTAAAAGCGCTGCTAGATCCAGACTTGCCTGCTAATGACGGATTATATTCTGTGATCCAGCTCAAAATGCCGAGAGGCTCAATTATTAATCCAGTTTACCCTGCAGCAGTTGGAGCCAGAACAACGACTTGTCAAAAATTGGCAGGCGCGATTTTTGGTGCGTTTGCANAGTTACTNGANAAGGAGCAGATTATGGCATCTAGTCANGACGTTTTNGCTGGAATGGTGTTNTCTGGATTGTCAAAGCAGGGAGATAGGAGTTACGTCTATTTGGAGACCATAGCGGGAGGNAATGGAGCGCATTCTAAAATGGACGGAATGGATGGAGCNCACTGTCATATNACCAATTCCCTCAACATGCCAGTAGAGGCGGTAGAGCATGAATATCCATTAATGGTTGAGGAATATTGTTTAATAAATGGATCTTCTGGTAGTGGGAGAATGCGCGGTGGAATGGGAGTTGCTAGAGAGGTGAGGGCTCTATCTGACGATACAACATTTTCAGGGCGCGCCGATAGTTTCATTACTGCTGCTGAAGGCTATGATGGTGGACTGCCGGGTAGCCACTGTCGTATTATTAGAAATTATGGCTCCCAAAATGAAATAGTNATGGCGCCTAAGCAAAGACTTATTTCTTTAGCGGCTGGAGAAAGAGTAAGAATGGAGACACCTGGCGGTGGTGGGCTCGGAGATCCTTCTGGGCGTAGTATTGATGATTTAGCTATTGATCTTGAAGACCAAAGGATTTCTGTGGCTAGGGCAAGGCTAGATTATGGTAATGANCTTACTGAGAAAGCNTTAAAAATGATCAGCAAAAGNTATCCCGAATNGAACTTTTAGCTTAGATATTTGGGAAGTTCNCCTAANAAAACGTCTACGTCGTTTTCTGTTGTGAAGACGTGTGCGGATATGCGGACTCGATTATTATCTCCCCAGACTANTATTCCGTCTTCNGCTGCTCTTTTTACAAAGTATTCAGGTTTGTTGAAAGCGAACGCAGCATTACCAGCTATTTCATGTGAGGCTGTTGGCGTAATTACTTCTAGTCCATTTGCTTTTAAACCATCTATTATTTTCTTGCACATCTCTCGAGCATGACTAGATATTTTCTGTATTCCAAAATTATTCAGGTAATCTAGTGATTCATTGAGTAGATAGGCGCCTANATGACCAGCATTCCCGTATTCAACTCTTTTTGCACCTGGTTTTAAAAAAAAGTCATCTCGTTTTTTACCAGCTGTTGCCGATGACCAACCAACACCAAACGGTATAAAGTCTCGAGTTCTTGATTGGTTCCATGCAAAGATACCTTCGTGGATTCCTAGTGCAAATTTATANCATGAACTTACTGTGAAATCAGCTAGNTGCCCCTGAACTGGAACAACGCCGAGCGCATGGCTTGCATCTANAATAAAAGCTACTTTCGATGACTTTAAATGCNCAGACAAGTTGCTAATGTCGATAAATTGGCCAGTGGTTGCATTTACCTGGCTCAAATACAGAACGCGTGTTTTATCGTCGCATGCGTTTTTCAAATCATCTGTGTCTATATACCAGCCAGTTTTTGGTACCAACCGCACTTGTATACCAAGTCTTTTTAGGTTTCCCAAAGCATAGCGGCCAGATGTGTAATCTAATTCGGAAATTACNACGTTGTCGCCTTCTTGCCAGTTAATGCTGGACAGAACCTTTACAATCCCCTCCGAAGCATTTCCTATTAAGGCAATATCTCCAATNCTAAGATTGAAGAAACCAGCTATTTTATTTCGCACGCTCTCTACCATTTCCCAATGGCGCGCATAACCCGACATCCCGTCAGCCTTATCTAGTGCAAATTTTTCAAATGCATCTCTGTGACATGTCAAAAGTGGGGGTTCGCCACCGGTGGCCAGATGGATAATGTTTTCAATTCCTATAAAATCGCTTCTTGGTGCTGGAAGGTTTTGTTGTCCCATTTTTGAATCCAAATAGTTTCAGAGCTAGAACCAGAATTGTTTATCTACAATATTCCGAAGGGGTTTACCTCTAGCAAAACGATTACAATTATCTAGAAGAATATTTAATCTTCGATCGTCCAAATATGGTCCATAGCCAGCTGTATGTGGTGTAATCAGAATATTTGGTGCGGTCCACAAGGGATGATCATTTGGTAATGGCTCTATCTCAAAAACGTCAAGAGCAGCACCGGCTATTTGTCCATTTTCCAAAGCTTTCACGAGATCATCTAAACGAACTGTCATACCCCTTCCAATATTAATCAGGAAGCCTGTTTTTTTCATCAGGCCCAGTCGCCTTTCATCGATCAACCCTTCGGTCTGTGGGGTATGAGGAATTGTCATAATTACAAAATCATATTTAGGTAAAAGATTATCTAACTGATCTGGCGTAAATAATTCGTCGAGCCCTTCGGTTAAACTGGTTCGTCGAGGATCAACTCCCGCAACATGCATACCAAATGCCTTACAGAGTCTGGCGGCTTCGCATCCGATGCCACCAACTCCGACAATTAATGCTGAGGCTTCCGGGAGATGGACCACGCCGGTATCTAGAGGTCGGGGTTTATATTGTTGTTGTATTTGTTGTGGAAGGTAATAGTGCAACCCCCTTGAGAAGGCTAACACAAATGCCATAATATGTGCGCCAATATGATCATTAAAAATTTCTCTGAAGTTAGTGACCACAACTGGATGTTCAATTAGTTCTTGGTAGTAAAAGCCTGCTGGTGGTGCAATTTGTGGGGCCTGAAGCCACTTTAAGCGACCAGCGTTGGCAAGAAGCTCTTTTGGCATGAAACCGAATGCCGCGTCGGCATTCTTTATCATTTCTAGAGCTTCCGGCAGACCTTTAGGTTGAAACAACGAGATATTTGGATTTTGCTCCTGCACCTTTGCGCCCCATTCGAGATAAACGGCCGATTGCGGTGGCAGCATGACTAATTTGAAGGTTTTTTTTTGCGCCAATTTCATCTCGCTTTCATTTTTAAAAGTCGTATTGAGGCGGTTATACCCGCTAGTGACAGTTCGTTTAATAAATTACGTCAGCTATATTACCAGCTAGAATTCTGTCATTAGTTCCTATACATAATATAACGCGATACAGCGCATGAAGCATGCCAAAATGAGCACGAGTTGCTTAATATGTTAATGCTATGTCCAATGCTTTTACGACATTAAAGTTAATAGATCCAGAGGTGGATGATGCTCAAAAAAGAACTTGCTGAAAAATTTAAAAAAATATCAACTGCAACACTTACCATGCAATTATTAAAGCGTGGGATAAAGTCTATTTGGATGTATGGACCAAAACCGCTTGGCCAAAATCAAGAAAGAATAGCGGGTCCAGCTTATACTTTGCGTTTCATCCCCGGACGAGAAGACCTGAATGGCCCGGATATTTTAAAGCGCACCGACTTGGCACAACGTAGAGCGATCGAGGAATGCCCGCCAGGATATATTTTAGTTGTTGATGCACTCGGCCGAGAAGATGGCGCGGCTATTGGTGATATTCTTGCCACCAGACTTCAAGTAAGAGGGGTTACTGGGTTGGTTAGTGACGCAAATGTCAGAGACGCAGATGGCGTGATAGCTTCTGGGTTGCCCGTTTGGTGTCCTGGGGCGGCTGCTCCTGCCTCTGTTGCCAATCTGTCTGATGGCGAATTAGATGTGCCAATAGGTTGTGGTGGGGTTGCTGTGATTCCTGGCGATTGGATAATAGCTGATAATGATGGTGTTGTTGTGGTGCCCAAAAATATTGCCGAGGATGTCGCTAATGATGGACTAGAACAAGAGAAACACGAAGTCTTTATTTTAGAGCAAGTGAAAAATGGCGCAAAAATTCCAGGTCATTATCCGCCAAACGAGGAAAATATATCCAAATATAAAAAATGGCTTAGTAAAAGAAATTTGACGTGAACACCAGCGAAATAGATATACAAAATCTTAATACGCCGAGGCTTATTTTAAGAAACTGGAAACGAGAAGACACAGAGCCATTTGCTTTATTGAACGCGGACCCTAGGGTCTGCGAATTTCTTCCCAACCTGATAACGCGGAAGGAAACATTAGCGTCACTAGAAAAAATACAATCACATTTCAGAGATTTTGGTTTTGGGCTTTTCGCGGTTGAACTTCGGACTGCAAATAAGTTTATAGGGTTTGTTGGGCTAAAATATTTTAGTTTTGATGCACATTTTACGCCCAGCGTAGAATTAGCTTGGCGGCTTTCTTGGGAGCATTGGGGGAAAGGTCTAGCTACCGAGGCTGCTAGGAGGGTGACGCGATATGGTTTTGAGTGTTTGAAATTACCAGAAATTCTAGCGATCACCGCAAAAAAAAATAAAAGATCTTGGCGGGTAATGGAAAAACTTGGAATGACGAGTAATCCAGAAGAAAATTTTATGCATCCCCAGTTAGATCATCGAGACCCACTGTCGGAGCATGTATTATATCGGTTTTGACCTGAAGCAGTGTGATACTGTATTTTCTACCAGTTGGTTATGAGTAGAAGAAAAGTAGATAGCTTTAAAAAGCGACGATAAGAAACAGGCTTGGAACCAGTTATGGACATTAAGAAAATAGAAGCGGGAGTTCTTGAGGTTGGATATCTGGAATATGGTTCTCCAGATGGATGGCCTTGTATACTATTACACGGTTTCCCGTATGATGTTCATGCTTATACCGAATCAGCTTCAATCCTGCAGGCGCATGGAGCTAGAGTCATCGTTCCCTACATGCGCGGATATGGTGCAACAAGTTTCCTATCATGCGATGTTATTAGGTCCGGCGAGCAAGCTGCCTTTGGTTCAGATCTTCTGAGTTTCATGAATGCTTTGAACATTAAAAGCGCGGTTCTAGGCGGTTATGACTGGGGTGGTAGAGCTGCGTGCGTAGTCTCTGCTCTATGGCCGGAACGGGTCACAGCATTGGTGTCTGGCAATTCATACAATATTCAAAATATATCAAAGTCGAGTGAACCGGCAAAACCAAAAGCTGAGGCGGCATATTGGTACCAATATTACTTTCATAATGAAAGAGGACGTAAAGGACTTGAGAAGAATCGGAGTGATCTCGCCAAGCTCTTGTGGACTATGTGGTCTCCAGAATGGAAATTCACACCAGAAGAATTTGAACAAACTGCTAGTTCTTTCGATAATTTGGACTTTGTTGATGTGGTGATCCATTCAT
>PCAV01000024.1 GCA_002730675.1 Rhodospirillaceae bacterium
CCACAGCTACAATTGAGGTTTTGAAAAGTATTAAAGAACCAATTCGGCTGAGTTTTTACACGTCTGAGAATCTAAGTCTCTTAGGCCCTGATTATATAAGTTTAATGCTTAGAATAGAGGGGCTTCTAGAAACATATAAACTTGCATCTGGCTCTAATCTAATAATTGAACGTATCGTGCCAAAGCCGTTTTCACCTGAAGAGGACCGAGCTGTTTCCGATGGAATACATGCTATTCCAGATGTGCTTGGCAATAGCCAGATTTTCTTTGGTCTATCTGGACATAATAGCACGAACGGGTTTTACACGATACCTCACTTTGCTCCAGAGCAAAATAACTTGATAGAATACGAACTCACCAGATTAATTTTTGACTTGGTAAACACAAAAAAGCGGACCGTTGCAATCTATGGCGATCTACCTATTTCTGGAGATAAAACGCAACGGGTACCCCCCTGGAAAATACTGGAGACAATAAAGCGCTTTTTTTCGGTCCAAATTTTATTTGGCGACGTGCAGCGCTTCAGCAGTGACATAGACGTTTTAGTCTTGACGGAACCCGGTGAACTCTCAAAGACGACGCTATATGCTATTGATCAATTCATTATGAGGGGTGGAAGAGTTTTAGCATTCTTGGATCCATTTAATGAAACGCTTGATGTTTCGCAAAACGGTCAACCTTCACTTCCAAGATCGCGAGCGCTCGATAATTTTACTAAATTACTTAGCGCTTGGGGAATCGAGATTCCGACAAGGACAGTTGTTGGAGACGTGGGTGGTGCTATTAACGTGCAAATGACTAGAAGTGATAAAATTTTAGCCACAAAATATCCCGTTTGGTTTGATGTGAAGGAAGAAGGTCTTGTGAGCGACGAGGTTGTCACTAGCGGTTTGTCTCGGATAAGCCTACGATCCGCAGGACATATTAAGTATTTTCCTCAGCAATCCTTAAAATTCCAACCGATATTGTTGGCGAGCCGAGACTCTGGTTTTATAGATGTATCAAAGATCGAATACGCTCCCAACCCTGTTGAAATTTTAGCGAATTTTCAACAAACAGCGGAGCAAAAGGTATTAATGGCTAGACTGTCTGGCGCTTTTAGAACGGCTTTTCCTGCTGGAGCGCCGATAGTAAACTTCAACAGCGAAAATAATTTGTCGCACCTGAATAACAGTATAAAAACCACCGCTGTGGTTATAGTTGCTGACGCTGATCTTTTGGCCGACGAAGCATGGCTGGAAAATAAAAATCTAGGAGGGGAAACATTGAAGGTCCCATTCGCAAATAATGGGAACCTTGTTGTGAACGCGCTGGAGCAATTGGTAGGCACATCCTCTATGATAGGGCTGCGGGGAAAAGGGACATTGAAAAGACGCTTTACTCTGCTTGAGAAATTGGAACAAGAAGCTGAGATCAAATACCGTAAGAAAGAAAATAAATTACTTACAAAAATTGAAGATGGGAAAAAATTCATCGACCAAATTCAAAGAACAGAAATCAAGCAAGGTGTTGTTTACTCTCAGGAACAGCAACTGGAGTTGGAGAGAAAACGGAATGAAATGATCGAGGCCAGAAAAGAGTTGCGAGATGTACAATTTTCGGCGAGAGAAGACATTACCGACCTAAAAAATCGGATCATTTTTTATAATATTTGGTCAGTACCAATTTTACTTTTGTTATTAATTTTTGGCCTAAACCTGGTGCGAGTGATCAGTTGGCGCAAGTTTGTTGGTGAAAGTTAATGAGGCCAAACCCCTCATTAATTCTGTTTTTACTGGCAGCATTCTCCACAACAGCTGCTTTGTATTCAATTAACAGTTCAGAAAATTATCAGCGTACCATAGCCGATAACGTAATAGTTTTCCCACGTTTGAATGCTAAACCAGAAGCTGCAAACGTTTTATTTATAGAAACGGGGGCGCTAAAACTAAAATTTAAGCAAAACGCGGAATCTGTTTGGGTCGCCGAAAATAAATTTAAATATCCTGCGTCTTCTAAACTTATACAAAAAGTCATTAGCCAACTGGCGGATATGCGCAAAATTGCTGTAAAGACTAGAATGCCATCTAGATTTAATCAAATTGGCGTTGAGCCGTATCAAAAAGCTGATGCAAATTCTGTTTTTGTCAAGCTGCAAGGCGCTGATGGAGAAATATTAGCTGAAAGCATATTAGGTGCACAATTTAAACGGAATAATATTGGCGTTGCTGAAGGAACTTTTATTCGGCATCCAAAAGAGCAACAAGCGTGGTTGGCAAGTGGAAGTATCGATATTCCCAATGATTTGTTATCTTGGTTGGATACGCGAATTCTTAACATTGAATTCAATGAAATTAAAAAGATAAAATTTTGGGAAAAACTGGGTGGCACGGCGGTCGTGGTGAGATCAAATGATGACCGTGGATTTATTTACCAAAATCGAGATGGCATCGGATATTTAGATCGGAAAATAGCTAAAAACCTCTTCGGAAGCTTTACTAAATTAAGTTTTGTTGATGTATGGCCACGGGAAACCTCGGAAAAGTGGCAATCTATTTTATATTTTGAAGTTGAAGTATATTCGGGATCAAAGATAGCTGGGCAATTATTAAGAGGTGGTAGTCGAAAAATTTTACAGTTTTCAGTTGATGAAAACACTATCAAAAAAATTACATTGCGAGGTCTATCAGACACAATTGCCTACAGCGAGTTAAATAATTGGACTTATGTTATTCCAGCTTGGCAAGCAGACAAGTTCCTAGAAGGCCTAAAGGTTATAGAGGGAGGCTTGCAATAATAGGCAAATCTAAATTTGAGGCCGGTTTGAAAAAATGAAGAGCCCAATGGAAATTGCATTATTCGAGGCTAGGAAAGCTGCTGCGGTTGGGGAAGTACCTATTGGCGCAGTCATAAGAGATGATGTTACTGATACTATCCTAGTTCGCGCGCATAACAAAGTAGAGCAACTTTTAGACCCAACAGCGCACGCTGAAATTCTTGCCATAAGAGAAGCAACTTCGGTTTTAGGGACTAAAATGCTATCTAATTGCACGATTTTTGTGACGCTAGAACCTTGTGCTATGTGTGCGCAAGCTATTTCCCTAGCAAAGCTTAAAAGGCTAATCTTTGGTGCTTACGATCCCAAGGGGGGGGGCGTGGAGCATGGAGGGCGAATATTTGATAGGGCCACATGCAACTATCGACCTGAAGTGATAGGAGGCTGGCATGAGACGGAGGCCAGTGAATTGCTAAGTTCATTCTTTCAACAGCTGCGTGAACCCTAAGGCTGGTGGTGAAAAAATGAAGTTGTTTTGATCAATAGTTCGTCGACTTGAGCATGTGTTTTTTCCATGCTTTATAACCAGATTTAATTGTACCAAAACACTTAAAGTGTTTCAGTTTATTCATTTTCTAAAACGCCTTTTATCCATGCTGCCGTTTTGGCTAAACCTCCAAAAGGGTAAAAGTGAAGTTGTTCTAGTAAACAATCCGGATCTTGCGACTTAGCATAAGCTATACCCTCTATGATATTATAAGGGTCTTGAGTAAAAACCAGTTTCGTAAGATTCTTTGTTTGCCGTTTCAAAACGCGGATTGAGGGACCAATTCCAGACATTGTAGCAAACTTAATTAGAGTGTTTAAGTTTGCCGGCCCCGGGATGCCGATATGTATTGGTAATTTATTGCCGTCTCTCCGTATATTTTTCTCCCAAGTTATTATCGAGGGTACCTCAAAACAGAATTGCGTAGTAATGTAGGCTTCTATGTCTGAGTTTTTAGCCCAATGATTCTTAGCGCTGATAGCGGTGGCTAACTTATCCTTGCCGATATCTGGTGACCCTTCTGGATGACCTGCTACGCCAACTTTTCTTATTTGGTATTTCTCCAATAAACCCGAATTAAGAATCTGTAGGCTGTCAGAAAAGGGGCCGAGTGGCCTTGCAATACCTCCCGCAATCACCAGTACTTCACAGACGTCGGCCGTCGAAACTAATAGATCTAAAAATACCTCTAAAGCCTTGGTGTTTTCAAAGTTTCGAGCAACAATGTGCGGAACGGGATTAAATCCTTCTTCGTTTAACCTTTTGCAAACCTCTACAGTATCTCTTAAATTAGATCCTGCAAGAAATGTTACATTTATGGATGTTCCAAGTGATAGATGGTCTTGAAAGTTGTCGATTTTGCTAGCAGAAGTTGGCGTCACTTCTGTCGAAAAACCATTTAGAAGTGAAGAAATTTGTTTTAATGAAGCGGACAAGACAAATTCCTTAAAAAGGTTTACCAGTTACAAATAAAACTAGTATAAAATTTTATAGGTTTAAGGAGAATAACCTTTTTGAATTACATTAATTTTTTTCAACAGCCAGCAGCAAAAAGTTGCGGATATAGCTTGTTATATTAAACGGATATTTCCCGCACGCTTCATGGAGTTTTAACGATGAGCCAAGAAATAGTAATTGGTGGGGGCAAAAGAACGCCTTTCGGAGATTTTGGAAAATCACTTAGAGACACCCCATTGTCTCAACTTGCAACACATGCCGCTAAGGCTGCATTAACGGACGCCAAAGTAGAGCCCACCGACGTGGATCACCTTGTTTGGGGTAATGTTTTGCCTGTTGATCCAGATGGTTTTTACACTGGAAGAGTAGCAGCTCTTAACGTCGGGATGTCAGAAGAAAGTTGTGCCCTTCAGGTAAATCGAGCTTGTGGGTCTGGTACACAAGCGATTATTACGGCGGCTCAACAAATAATGACTGGGCATAGCAAAATCGCGTTGGCAGGCGGAGGCGAAAACTTCTCACGTGGTGGTTTTGTCAACCAAAAAATGCGCTGGGGAGCTATAAGAGGTGCTCAACCATTTGAGGACTCCGTAGAGTGGGCTTATAACGATCCGTTTGGCCACGGTCTTATGGGAGTTACTGGTGAAAATTTGGCGGATGACTTTCAATATCTTAGAGAGGATATGGATAAATGGGGAGAAATGAGCCAGCAAAGGGCTGGGTTGGCTATGAAATCAGGATTTTTGGCAAAACAAATATCGCCAATAGAAGTAACTGAAGGCCGAAAAAATACACGTTTAATGGAAGATGACGAATTTCCGCGACCCGATATTACTATCGAAAAATTAGCAAAGCTTAAACCAGTATTTCGTAAAGAAGGGCGGATAACTCCAGGTAATTCAAGTGGCGTAACGGATGGCGCGGCATTTGTGGTTATTGGTGATAGAGAGGCCTTGGAAAGAAAAGAAGTTGAACCAATAGTTAAGGTAGTGGACTGGACTATNGTTGGAGTTCCGCCNAGAATTATGGGATGCGGACCCGTACCGGCNATAAAAGCGCTGTGGGAAAAACGCAGCTTGAAATCCTCAGATNTAGATTATTANGAAATAAATGAGGCTTTCGCCGTGGTTAATTTGCATGCCGAGAGGGAATTAGGANTNAGTAGATCGGTGACCAATCAATATGGTGGNGGAATTTCAATAGGTCATCCNCCAGGTGCTACNGGGGTNCGTATGGTTCTGACAGCAATGCATCACTTAATTGATACAGATCAGCAATATGCTGTAGTNAGTATGTGTATGGGAGCAGGNCAGGGTATGGCGGTNNTATTGGAAAATTTNAATAGATGATTCCCTGCTATTCTGAGACCCTAGGAGTATGTTTTGTTAAGCACAAATTCTTTAAAAGATAAAGTTGCNATTATAACCGGTGCCTCACAAGGTTTAGGNAAACAATTCGCAAGTCTCGTGGCAGCTAACGGTGCCAAAGTCGCGCTTGCTGCTAGGCAAGTGCCAAAACTTGAGGAGCTGAAAAAAAAACTTGAAGAGTGCGGCTCAGAGGTAATGGTTATTGAAATGGATGTTTTAGATCAAGAAAGTATCATTCAGGGCGTCGCCGAAGTAGAGAGTAAATGGACTATACCTGACATCTTAATTAATAACGCAGGCCTCGCAATCAATAAACCATTTCTTGATGTTGAGGAAAGCGAATACGAAAGAGTTCTAGATACTAACCTGAAGGGATGCTTTTTTTGTGCTCAGGCCGTCGCTAGGAGAATGGTTGAAAAGAAAAGCGGCTCTATAATCAATATATCATCAGTCCTGGGCACGCGGCCTATTGGCACACTTACAACATATTGTGCATCGAAGGGCGGCCTCAACCAATTAACAGCTACAATGGCTCTGGAGTTGGCGCGATACAATATCCGTGTTAATGCTATTGCGCCGGGCTATATTGAAACCCCTATGAACAGTGATTTCTTCAAATCTCCACCAGGCGAAGCATTGATAAACTCCGTTCCCCAACGGCGGTTGGGCAAAGTGCAAGACCTTGATGGGGTGCTACTTTTACTGGCATCAGATGCATCTAATTTTGTAACTGGTACAGTTATGACCGTTGACGGTGGTTTTTCTATACGGTGAAGTGCCTGAATAGCCAATCCGCGGTTTCTTTTGGACACTCTTCTATAACATAATGCCCACAATCAATTTCCCCCCCAATCAGTTCGGCCGATACATAATCGCGCCAAATTTTGAGTAAGTCTCCATAAACCTTTCCGGTATGGCTGTCTTTCCCCCATATAATTAACGAGGGACAATCAATATGATTATGGTTTTGAAAGTCCTCTGTATCCATTTTGAAATCTGACGTTGCGCACGCTCTGTAATCCTCGCATGACCCTCGGATAGTTTTCCAATTAAAGCAGCGAATATATTCCTTCAGTGCTTCGGGCGAAAATGGTTTGAGGCCTTTACCTGGCTTTGAGATCTTTTTCTCTATGAAGTATTCTGGAGGTACTGCAGCCATCATTCTTTCCGGCATATCATAGGGTTGCATCATAAATACCCAATGCCAAGAGGAATCAGCCCACTCTGCGGACGTGTTATTCCAAATATAATGGCTAGGTAGAATATCGATTAGTGCACATTTTTTTACGATTTCTTTATGATCTAGGGCCATGCGATGGGCGGTTCGAGCTCCTCGGTCATGGCCGGCTACATAGAAAGTACGGTGGTCTAATACGTCCATTACTTTTATTAAATCTATGGCCATAGCTCTAAAAGAATAATTAATACTTTCCGGTCCCCCATCTTCTGGGCCAAAAGAGTCGCCGTAGCCCCTAAGATCAACACATACAATTGAGAAGTGTTTCTCAAGAAAAGGAACAACCTTATGCCATGAGACATGAGTTAAAGGATTTCCATGTATAAGTAGCAGGGGGGGGCCTTTTCCACCGATACGAGCATTTATTGATGCAGCACCAAAACCACTATCAGGAATATCAAAAGTCCTTTTTTCAAAATTTTCAAACATAATAAGAGCTTTTTCTTTGTCTGCAGTTTTGGCTACACATTCTAAAAACAAATTTAATTGTCGCTTTGTTGTTTTAAATCTAGTTTCCGTTTCCTATGAATCAGATAAAGATTTCTCGTGTAGATTAATATTCCTGTACCTTGGCCTACCATTATTACCAGGTCCTTTTTAGAAAAAGCATAGATAAAAAGGGTAATACCTCCAAGCAGACTAAAATACCAAAATGGCAAGGGAATAACACTTTCGCGCTTTTTTTCGCTTACTACCCATTGTATCAAAAATCTCGCGCTAAAAAGACCTTGCCCGACAAAACCGATTATAAGAAGAATAGCCTCGTTGGTTCTTATCCCATTTGGGAAAAACCAATCTAATAAGAGTTCCATCTAGTTTTATTCCTTGCTATCCGTATTTTTTGGGTACCTTCGTATGAGCCACATAACTCCCAGAAGGTCAACAATACCTACAACTAATCTTTGAAAGTTTGCGTATTTGGAAACCCCGTGATTTCGACGCCTATGGTTCACTGGAACAACAAAGATCTTACAGCCCTCCCTTTTTGCAACGGCTGGTAAAAAACGGTGAATATGATCAAAATACGGCAATCGAAGAAATAAATTTTTATCAAATAACTTCAAACCGCATCCCGTGTCTGGATTGTCGTCTTTCAACAGTTGAGCGCGTATAATATTTGCTATTTTTGATGCATAGCGTTTCGCCCAGGAATCTTTTCTTGTTATCCTATGTCCTGTAACCATTGCAAAATGGGTATCTTGGCTTTGTTCATATTTTTTCAGAAGACTGGGGATGTCAGCAGGATCATTTTGGCCGTCACCATCTAAGGTAACTATTATGTTGTTTTTGGCAGCGAAAATACCAGTGCGGAGTCCAGCGCTCTGACCTGAGCGTTGTAAGTGATGGATTACACGAATTTCCGATATTTCATTTTTAAGTTTCGTTAATGTGATGGCAGTATCGTCTGCACTACAGTCGTTTACAAATATTATTTCATAGTCACAAATTCCTTTCAATGCGGATCCAATCTCTTGTGCTAATGGATATATATTATCCTCTTCATTAAACACTGGCACCACAACTGAAATGGAAGATCCTATATTCATTTTAACAACCCTAAGACTTGCTGGTTAATTCTATCTTTATCTCGTTGTTAGCGATAATCGCTTAATCGAATAAGTTTTGGAGACTTTCTATTACTTTTGTTTTGATAATAGAACACGAAAATAATATCTGTTTAATAATATTGCTGTAACTATACCTAGATATGCTCCAAAGATTACATCACTAGGAAAATGTGCGAGTATCATAATCCTGCTTACGCCGACCATAATAGCTAACAGTAAAAACAATATTAAATGCCTTGGGTATATTATCGATAGTGCAACACAAATAGAAAAGATTGTTTGTGAATGTCCAGATGGAAACGAATTCATTGCTATGTCAAAGTTGAGTGGAGAAAAACCATATAGATCTTCTGTAAATAAATAACGCGGCCTATATCGCCCTACTATTACTTTTATTACATGATGCAAAACACCCGACACTACGCACGATAGTATAAGATACAAAAATATCGACTTGTAGCGTTTGAATTGCCTTTCGTACTTTTCCAAGATTGGGAGTTTGGGTCCCAATAAAGACACAGAGAGACCTGTAACGAAAATCACGAGCCACCACGTAGCATCACCAATCATGGTAATAATCCGAAAGGTATCAATAAACAAATAGGTCTGATGCTGGTCTATCAAAAGTGCTAGGTTTCGTTCGAAAAAAAAACCAATGAAAATTATAAATACGATTACAAAAAAGAGTGTTAGACCTAGTGGTTGGTGCCTAATGATCTGTAAAAATCTTCCAATTTTGGATTCATTGTTTAACATGATCGCCTACATTATTTTAACGCTTTTGGAGTGCAGAAAAAAATAAGGAGATTGATAGTCCGGCCTTTCGAGTAGTTAAATGATTTTATTTCTTCTATCTTTTCAATAGAAACCTTTGTTTTTGATAAGTGGTATAGAAATTCGTTTAAATTTCCCCTGTTCACAAGCGCATATGAATAAGGATTGTTTAAAAGGGCTTTTACACCTTCTTCTGGGTTGACTAAAGCGGTGCTACTACCAGTGTAAAAAACCAGACTTGGTTCGTGATAACCTATAGCGACTAGAGGATACTTACCTCCGCTATGTTCCTCTATAATTTGAGCAACTTGCTTAGATGGAAAAGCCATTTTAAATCTGAAATTGACCATTGAAATAATGGAATAACAAAGAGTCCTACTAAAGCTACTGAAACTGAGAGTGAAAGGACATATTTCCGAAATAAGAATAATGCATAAGCAACGAATAGGAGAAAAACAAACATCAAGCTATTAATAGTGGCCGCAAAATTTAAAACAAAAAAATCTATTTCGTTAAATTTCTCAAATATTAACTCCGGGGTGGCAACAAGTTCTGGGGTCAGTAATTTGGTTTGCTGTAAGAAATTAGAAACGAGCAGAAAGCTGAGACCAACTACAAACCAAATGACACCAATGATTGCCACTTCTATGGCGTTTAAAGAAAAAGTTGATTTGTTACCCTGTTGTTTCGCGACATTTGTCATCCAATAAGAAATTATAATTGCAATTGCGGGGTAGAGCGGTAACACGTAGTGTGGAAGCTTTGTAGGGATGATTTCGAGCATCACCCATGTTGGAATAACCCAAGCAAAAAGAAATTTTACGGTATTTTTTTTTCTTGAATTGATGGCAAATTTTAATGCTGGATAAATAAATAGAGAACTTGGCCAAAGCGTAATTAACGCAAGTAATAAGTAATAGCCAGGAGGGAGGCCATGAGATTCTACGCCGCTCAGTAATTTTGGAAGCAAATCTTGCCCTAGAGAGGATTGCAAAAAATTCCCTGAAGATTGTATCTGGATCGAAATTATCCACGGTAGGCAAATGCATGCTACTAGAGAAAAGCCTGAGAGAGGTTTTAGCTTGAACACCCATTTTACTTCCCGATCGATAATGGAAACGACTAACACGGTTAGGAAAATCACTAAAGGGGTGACTGGACCTTTGATCATAACTCCGAGCCCAATACCTCCCCAGAAACATAACCAATTTAGCCAACTTACATGGTTTCTGTAGCTTCTTATCAGGCCGAATTGTGCGATGACCACAGACGCTAGAAGCAATGCGTCACTTTTGGCCATATGGGCCTCGCCAATTAAAAGAGGGGTTGATGCGAGTATTATCGCAGCAATTATTCCACCTGGCGGACGCAAAAAAACGTTGGCTAAGAAGTAAGTTCCAATGACGGCAATTATAGCGGCTAGTAAGGATGGAATTCGGTATGACCAGATTTCTTTTAGTTTAGAAGGCGATAGTAGATTAACGCTAGCTGCCTGAAGCCAATAGGTCGCAGCAGGTTTTTTGTATCTAGGTTCTTCTTGAAAACGAATATCTACAAAATTACCGCTCTCTAACATCTGTTTGCTGGCTTGAGCAAAACGAGCTTCGTCCCGGTCCAAAGCTGGTATCGTGAATAAGCCCGGGAGGTAAAAGGACAAGCAAATCAGGATTATGAGGGTGACGTTTTTGAAATGCACTATCTTAAACGTCGATGTAACTTCAGTTATCACAATAGACTGCCTATCTAAAATTTTACCTAAAACTAGTTTTCAAAAAAATATAATATTCGGGTACGAAAGCGGATGGAAGTGCTTTAGGTAAGTGGCCCTAAGGCTATTCTAAATCTTTTAATTGATTCTTGATTATACTTCTAGCAGGCGCATTCGGGCCCATTTTTTCGAGGAGTTTGGCCCACAGCTTTCTAGCTGAGGAATTATCGCCCTCGGTTTTAGCCAGCAACCCTCCAAAGTAGAGTGACTCCGGGTGCTCCGGTGCTTGTCTACGTATCCTTTCCACGACAACTTTAAATTCTGCTGTCGCGCTAACGTTGGGTGATTCTTCCGGGAAAAGTACTCGTGCCAATTCTAATTGAATATCTATTCTTGTTGGTGCAAGATTTGCTGCCATTATTAAGGCTTGTTTAGATTTCTCGAGCTTACCTAATACTTTGTAGGATCGACTTAAACGAAGCCAGCCGTTGAGATCATTGGGATTATCTTTTAGTTTCGCGGCTAAACCCTCAACCATATTATTAATCATTTCTTGACGATCGTTTTTAGATAAGGTTTGAGCAGCACGAATATCTTCCGACGTGGGACCTTGAAAGCCCTCTTCTAATATGGAGGGCTTAGCAGAGTTTACACTGGGTGCGGTGGATTTTTGATTTGCCGCAAGTCTCTGCTTAGGTTCACTTGTTTTAATCCCTAAGACTTTGGTCGCTTGGTCGATGCGTGACGTTAACATTTTGCGCCAGGGTGCATTTTGAGGCGTTTCGTCAAGGAGAGTGGTCCATTTTTGAAGCGCTAGTTCAATTTTTTCCTGTTGATAGTCAGCTAGCCCCAGATAATAACGCACTCTTGGATCTTTAGGGATACTTTTGGATACTATTTTGAATTGCTTCAGTGCCTCCCGTGAAATGCGCCCTTGGGCTGCTAGGACAAGTGCTTCAGCATATGTTGCCCGGAGTTCTAGACTACTTGGAAATATTGATACACCTTGCCTCAGTGAATCAGAGGCTGCCTCATATTGCTTTCTTATCAAAAGGGTTCGTCCCAGTAGTTCCCAGTTTTGAAGGTCGTCGGGATTAACCTTAAGTTTCTCCTGCAGATTTGTGATCATGTTGTCTATTCCGGCGTGTTGCTCGTTCGGTTCTTTTCCCTGGGAGGTGATTTTTTCGACTGTCTTCGGAGTTTGTAGATCTGCTCTTTTTGATAAAGGGACATCTGGATGTCCCGGTGATCCGAAGTTGGCGTAAATTCCAATGGTGACAGAAGGTATTAAAAAAGAAGCAACTAGCGTAAAGATAACATATGTTGTCGGCGTGAATTTCTTGGATTGATTCTGTTGATTAACTTCAACATTTTCCGTTAAAATTCTTCGCTGGATTTCTGTTTTTATCGCGTTCAACTCTTTAGAGTCGACACGTCCAAGCTGAAAGTCCTTATCAACTTCGGAAAGTTGATCCTTGTATACTTTCAGATTGTAATCAACATTAGTTTCCAAAACCTTTTTTTGCCTAAGAAGAGGCCAGATGACCAAAATTACACATATTAATGTTAAAAGGCCCGCAATACCCCAAAATAACATAATTAGGTTTCGTCTTTCTGTTCTAAAAGTTTTGAAAGACTTACCCGTTCTTCCTGGCTAAGTGGTTTTTCAGAGGCCCGACGTTTACTTTTTTTCATCACAAGCACAGTCATCAATAAACCAACTATCAAAAATATCAGTGGTCCATACCACAATAAATAGGTTGAGGCTTTGAATGGTGGATTGAGCAAAATAAAGTCGCCATATCTGTCTACTAGAAAATCAAAAATTTCATCGTTAGTGGCTCCTGCTGTGAGTTTCTCGCGTACGAGGGCTCGTAGATCCTTTGCTAAAGTTGCATTACTATCGTCTATAGATTGGTTTTGGCAGACTAAGCACCTAATGTTTTGGCTCAACATGCGAGCGCGTTCTTCCAGTAATGGATCAGCAAGCCTTTCATTCGGCTCTACTGCCATAATTGGTTGAATATAAATTAGGCAGCCAAGCGCAACCAAACTGAATGCTCTAATTCTACTCATCTTTTTTATTTCGCAGTAGTTGAATAATTGGCATCAATTTTTCCTCGAGTACTCTCTCTGTTAAAGGGCCCACGTGCCGGTAACGAACCTTACCTTCTTTATCAATCAGATAGGTTTCTGGGACGCCATAAACCCCCCAATCGATAGCAGCACGACCATCTTTGTCAGCAACGATCTTCTCAAATGGATCACCAAGCTCGTCTAACCAGCGTATTGCAGCCTGAGTTTGGTCTTTATAATTTATACCGAAGAGCCTAATAGTTTTTTCTTCTGAAATCTTCATTAAGATATCGTGTTCAACTCGGCATGGTCCGCACCATGACGAGAAAAAGTTTACAAGAGTCTCGCCTCCTACTAGATCCTCGTGATCGAAACCTGTTTTATTTTTAAACAATGGTGGCAATTTGTTTTCTGGAACATCTTTATCAATTAGCGCAGATGGTAAAAGTTTTGGGTCACTTTTTTTAACTATAGGAATTATAAAGTAAGTAACTACGCCAAAAAAAACGAGGAAGGGCAAAACAAAGATGGTTTTAGCCATGCTCGGCACCAAGCTCGGCTGTTTTGTAATTTCGTACCCTCTTTTCTGGTGCTCCGATGCGAAGCCGCCTATCAGTGAGGGAAATAATCCCGCCAAGTACCATAAGTAAACAACCTAACCATATCCAAGGAATGAGTGGATTATACCAAATACGGAGCACCCATCCTTTGCGTTTATCACCCTCTCCTATTGTTGCATATAAATCTGCCATCACCGTGCTATAGATTGTGGCCTCTGTGGTGAGCATTTGCTGAACCGGATAAAACCGTCTTTCGGGATATAGGTTCGCAATTATCTTAGAACCCTTTGTAACGAGAATATGTGCTCGTTCACTTTCATAATTTGGACCTTTAAGGCGATCAACTTTTTGAAGCTTTAAGTTGAAGCCTGCGATTTCCGTTTGGTCCTTCTCTTTTGCATTAAACACCACTTCGGATCTCCAAGCGCTATCAGCAGAGGCACCACAAACAAAAATAGCTATCCCTAAATGAGCGAGGGTCATCCCATATGCTGATCTTGGAAGACCTCTGGCACGCAAAAGTGAGTTAATTAAAGGAATTCTAAATAATAGGACTCGGTCTGCGAGTTCCTTTAGAGCTCCGCCTCCTAACCACCCCGCAATAGCGAAACCAATTATTGGCGTAAAGGGTTTGTCACTATTTAGTAGCCAGAACAATATCCCAAGACCACCGGAACATATTGCTGCAACCCAAAGTCTTGACATCGCAGATGCTAGATCACCTTGTTTCCAACTAAGCATTGGTCCGATAGCCATCAAAAGTAAAAGGGGGATCATAATTGGTATAAAGGTAGCATTAAAAAACGGCGGGCCAACCGAAACTTTTTGTCCTGTTGTTGCGTCTAAAAAAAGTGGATACAGGGTACCTAGAAATACAGTGGCAGTAGCAACGGAGAGCAGAAGGTTATTCATTACAAGGCCACCCTCTCTGCTAATTGGCTGAAAAAGACCCCCTAACGCCATTTTTGGTGCCCGAATAGCAAATAGAATAAAGGCTCCCCCTACGAAGAAAGCCAGAATGGCAAGGATAAAAAGGCCTCTTTCCGGATCAACAGCAAAAGCGTGAACGCTCGTTAAAACGCCAGAACGAACTAAAAATGTACCCATTAGGCTTAGCGTAAAGGCAAGAATCGCTAAAAGAATAGTCCAGCTCTTCAATGCATCCCTTTTTTCAACCACTATGGCTGAGTGTAAAAAGGCAGTACCTACCAACCAGGGCATGAAACTCGCATTTTCCACGGGATCCCAATACCACCATCCACCCCATCCTAATTCATAGTAGGCCCACCAACTTCCGAGTGTGATACCGGCTGTAAGTGATGTCCAAGCTAATAGAGCCCATGGGCGTACCCAGCGTGCCCATGCTGGACCAATATTCCCCTCAATGAGTGCCGCAATTGCAAAAGAAAAGGTTATTGAAAAACCAACATAGCCTAAATAGAGCATTGGTGGGTGAAATGCCAACCCCGGATCCTGTAACAATGGGTTTAAATCACGACCGTCTAATGGCGCAGGATTTAAACGCAGAAAGGGGTTGGAAGTAGTTATGACGAATGCGAGAAAAGCAACACCAATTGATCCCTGGATACCAAGCACCCTTGCACGGAGCGTGGGTGGTAAATTCTTGCCAAAGACAGCTACCGTAAACCCAAAAAGAGCTAGAATTAAAACCCAAAGAACCATTGACCCTTCGTGATTACCCCAGACGCCGCTTATTTTGTAGAGCAATGGTTTAAGCGAATGCGAGTTTTCTGCCACATTGGCAACTGAGAAATCTGACGTGATGTAGGCATTTGTTAAAGCACAAAAGGCAAATAGTATGGCAAAAAATTGAGCGATAGCTGAAGGTTTGCCTATCTCCATCAAAACCGTATTTGATCTGTGTGCACCTAGCAATGGCACAACTGTTTGAACGGTTGCCATAACCAAAGCTAGGATGAGTGCAAAGTGGCCGAGTTCAGCTATCAATTTTTATTTCCTCCCTTCCATTTTCCGGCTTTTTTTAGAGAGTCAGCGACTTCTTTTGGCATGTAGTTCTCATCGTGCTTTGCCAAAATGGTCTTAGCACGGAATATACCTTTAGAGAGATGCCCTTCGGCCACAACACCCTGATTTTCTCTAAACAGGTCGGGTAAGGAGCCTCTGTAGATTGCAGGGATAGAATGGTTTAAGTCTGTGACTTCGAAGCGCACCGTTATTCCGTCTTTAGATTTTCTCAATGATCCATTTTTGACGAGCCCACCAATCCGAATTTGCTTATCAGTATTTATGGACTTTTCTTTTATATCACTCGGGCTGTAAAAAAAAACGAGGGTATCTTCAAATGCAGTTAGAGCGAGTGCTGAAGCAACGAGTAGTGATAAAAAACCTAAACCTATAAATGTTAACCGCCGGCGCGTTGGTGTCATGAGTTTTTTTCGACCTTAGAAGTTTTTTTGCCCTGTTCCCGATTATTTTTGACGATTTCACCCAGTTGGCGTTGTGCGATGCGATAGCGAAATAATGAGTAGGCTAATATCGTAACTAATAATATTGCCGTCGACCCGTAAGCTGACCATATGAAAAGCCCATATATATCCATATTATCATTTGTAGTTTGTTAAATTCCCCAGGTAAACTACCATAGATATAGATCAGTATAAGGCATGTGCCAAGAGTAGCACGTCGCTTACAGGACAATGCGGCAATCAGCCGCTTTTCAATAACTGTTTGGCCTCAATTCTTTTTTCAATCAATATAGTCCGCATTTTTATGATTAAAATCGAAATAAGGAGGAGCTTGAAAGCCAGAGCCATAAATAATAATGGTGTGAGCATAGATATATCTATTGCTGGGGCGTCAAGGCGAGATAAACTTGCAGGTTGATGCAGAGTATTCCACCAATCTACAGAAAATTTTATTATTGGGACATTTACAAAACCTATCAAGGCTAGTACGGCAGCCGCTTTCGAGCCTTTTTCGGGATCATCGAACGCGTTTACCAAAGCCATATATCCGAGGTATAAAAAAAATAGGACAAGAACTGACGTTAAACGCGCATCCCATACCCACCACGTTCCCCACATAGGTTGTCCCCACAGAGCGCCGGTAATTAACGTGATCGCAGTAAATGCTGCTCCTATTGGTGCTAATGATCGAGCTGCTATATCAGCCAATGAATGTTTCCATATAAGAAAGCTCGCGCTAGCTGCGGCCATAAGAGAATAGGTCAATAGCGACATCCACGCAGCCGGTACGTGAACATACATAATTCTTACTGTTTCGCCTTGTTGGTAATCCGCGGGCGAGTCAAAAATGCCAAAGTAAAGCCCAAACAGAAAGCAGACTGCCGCAAATGACGACGTCCAAGGCAGAACCCTGGTGGATAGTTTTGTAAATTGGCCTGGATTTGCAAATTTATGCATTTCTCAATCCTAGTTAGTTAAATGGCGGAGCGTTGCTGCTGTCGCCCATGGGCAGAATACCGATGATATGATTAATAAGGCGCCGAGTAATTTGACTGCCGAGGAAATTTCAACACCTTCACCGCTTGCATTGATTGCTGCGACAGAGAAGATTAGTATAGGAATTATCAAAGGCAATATTATGAGCGAGACTAGCACTCCAGAACGCCTAGAGCCAAGAACTAATGCTGCTCCAACACCACCCATCAGACTAATTGTGGGCGTTCCAAGCAACATCGTAATTAGGAGTGTTGAGTATGAATCCAAATTCATATTAAGCATAGTAGCCAAAACTGGCGATATCAGCAGTATAGGAAATCCTGTGGTAAGCCAATGAACGAAGCATTTACCAAGAACAAGTAATTCCAGTGGGTAAGAAGTCAGGATCATCTGATCTAATGAGCCATCATCAAAGTCCGATTGAAAAACCCCGTCGAGTGATAGCATCGCTGAAAGCAGTGCACAAATCCAGATTATACCTCCAGATAGTTGTTGAAGCACACCTGGATCAGGGCCAATTCCTAATGGAAAGAGAGTGACTGCAATCACAAAAAAGAACAGAACCACCCAAGCATCGTTGGCACTTCTGTAAACAAGGATCAAATCACGCTGGACTAAAGCGAGAAATTTTTTCATTATTTATCCTTCAGAGTAAGGGAAACTCTGCAAAAAACATGTTATCCCTTTTTGAAATTATCAGTTTTTAAAATATGAACAGGACATTCGACCCTTACTTCATCATGACTGGCCATAACCACAATGCCGCCCCTTTCACAGTGATTATTCAATAGAGTAATTAGGCTCCTAAGGCCCGCTGTGTCCAGCCCAACTGTTGGCTCATCAAGTAACCATAGTGACGCGGGTTTCAACATTAGTCTCGCTAGCGCTAATTTCCGGCTTTGACCAGAGGATAAACATCGTGCAGGTGAATTTGAAGAAGTAGTGAGGTTAAATATTTCGAGGCTATGCTCTAACTGATCTCTTTTGTCTTTATCTCCCAAATGTATTTTCTGCCAATATTTTAGGTTCTCCTTTATTGTTAGGTTTGATTTTATTGCGGTCGAATGACCAACATATATCATCCTTTTGAAGTGCTCTGACAGATTGTCCAGCACATCGTCATTATTCCAAAGAATCTTACCGGATGTTGGCTTAGACAACCCTGCCATAATTCTTAAAAGCGTTGATTTTCCAGACCCGTTTTCTCCATTTAAGAGCAACATGCCGCCTGACTCAATTTTGAATTCAAGATTTTTAGCTAAACAGCGTCCACCCCTAGTCACTTTTAAATTGGTACCAAAAAATAAGTTCTTCATGCGGGTTTAAGCTACTCTACCATTGTCTCGGTATCATTATTACTGGTTGTTTGTGGTGCTCATGCATAAACAAAATATTTGATGCTATCAAGTAATCCTCCTAAAGGCAGCGCTCCAATAGTAATTTGTTATTTGTAACTGATTTTATCATTAGGTTAGTAAATTTTCTGAAATTACTTAATAAAATGCAAGTCCTGAAAAAGGACACTTGCTTTACGATTGCAGAGTAACCTACTGTTCATTTGAAAAGTTAAAGAGGAGACAAAAAAATGCCCGCTAAACCAGCTTCAGATGCCTTAAAAAGGTTCACGGTGCTAGATCTAACCCGCGTGAGAGCAGGGCCAACATGTGTCCGGCAGTTAGCTGACTGGGGGGCCAACGTGATAAAGATAGAGTTACCGGAGGCTATGGAAAGTGGAAATGGACTTGGTGGCGCTCGGCATGGTCCCGATTTCCTAAATCTGCACAGAAACAAACGTGCTATGACACTTAATCTAAAGGAAAGTAAGGGTGTTGATCTGTTAAAGCGGTTAGTGAGAAAAGCGGATGTCATCGTAGAAAATTATCGACCCGAAGTGAAAGAACGCCTGGGTATAGACTATGATGTTCTAAGTAAAGAAAATCCGGCACTAGTATACGCGAGTATCTCGGGTTTTGGGCAAGACGGTCCGTATGCAAAACGACCAGGCTTCGATCAAATCGCCCAGGGGATGGGTGGGGTAATGTCTATTACAGGATTGCCGGGGCAGGGGCCTGTTAGGGCAGGTATCCCGATAGCCGATTTATGTGCGGGCCTATTTGCGGCCCAAGGAATTATGATCGCCCTTCTTGAGCGAGAGGTCTCAGGTAAAGGTCAATGGATCGATACTTCCTTGCTCCAAGCTCAACTGTTTATGCTAGATTTTCAGGCAGCACGTTGGTTGGTCGATGGTGATGTTCCTCAACAGGCTGGCAATAACCATCCAACGAGTATTCCGACTGGAGTATTTAGAACCAAAGATGGTTATATCAATTTGGGTGTAGCGGGACAGGTAATTTGGAAGAGGTTCTGCGATCTAGTTGGCCGAGAGGATTTACGAGATCATCCAGACTATTCTGATGCAGAAGCAAGATCAAAAAATAGAGATGCGCTAAATAAGGAAATTGAATCATTTATAAAAACAGAAACATCTAGTTATTGGGTTGAGCTGTTGAATAAAAATGGTGTGCCTAGTGGCCCGATTTACAGCATTGACCAAGCCTTTGAGGACCCTCAAGTTAAGCATTTGGAGATGGCCAAGAAAGTTAAAGGACATGCTCGGGGAGATATCGATCTTGTGGGGCAGCCAGTTCGCCTCTCCCGTACACCGAGCGGCATGTCACTGCCGCCCCCTGATTATGGCGAACACACTAATGAAATACTCGATGAACTTGGATTAAGTGATGTCGAGATAAAAGAACTTCGCGAAGCAAACATTATTTAATTATCCTGAAAGCTGAAGGTAGAATGATATGATTGTTAAAGATATCGTAGAACGTGGTTCCGGCCCTTTATTAAGTGAAGTTCATGAGAAGATTGCTTGGATAGTATTCAATAATCCCCAACGCATGAATGCGATGTCCCAAGAAATGTGGGACAACGCAGCGAGCTTGCTAGATAAGTACGGTTCGAACCCAGAAGTCCGAGCGATAGTTTTGACGGGCGCAGGTGAAAGGGCTTTTGTCGCTGGGGCTGATATTTCCAAATTTGAAACAGAGAGAGCTTCAGCAGAAGCAATGGCTTCATATAACCAATCCGTGTCAAATTTTCATGATTCTCTAAATGTAATCGCAAAACCAACAATTGCCCGTGTTAATGGGTATTGTATAGGTGGTGGTTTAGCGATAGCTATAGGCTGTGACATAAGAATTTGTTCTGAAAAATCCACTTTTGGGGTTCCCGCGGCAAAACTGGGGATAGGATATAAAGCTAAAGGGATAATGGAGTTAGAAAGGTTGGTTGGGCCTGCTTTTACGGCAGAAATCTTCTACACAGGGCGCCAGTTTTCTTCGGAAGAGGCCAAGGTTATGAGACTTGTAAATCATGTAGTGTCTGAAGATAAGTTAGATGAAGCTGTTGCAGATCTTTTAGGACGAATTGCTCAAAATGCTCCACTTTCCATCAGGGCAGTGAAGGAATCTTTAATAGAGACAGGAAAACCTGAATCAAAGAGGGATTTCTCAGCTCACCATTCCACAGTCGAACAGTGCCAAATCAGCAGTGATTATACGGAAGGGAGGACGGCGTTCATGGAAAAACGTCGCCCGGTATTTACAGGAACATAAAACCGATATTGTTATTAATGCAGTAGCGGGAATTTAATCCGCAGCCTTTTCTTTTGTAAGAGTAACGGCTGTCTCGTTGAGCCGTTTGATAACATCATTTCCTAACCAAAACTCCCATCCCCTGGTTTTGGAATTTATGTTCCGTGCTTCGTTTTTAACTTTTTCTTTGGCGTTTTTACTTGTAACGGCTGAAATGTGAGCCCATGGTCGCTTATCGCTTCCGTCTTCTCTTGCTAGTTTTAATGTTACGATCAACCCATCGGAGGTTTGCCACACTACGGATCTTAGGTTGGGATCCGGTGTGAGTTTAGCCGGGCGAACATCTTTTAGTGTGAGGTTTTCTGGTATCGTTCCAACATTTAAAACACGGTATCGCGATTTAATTTCCCTGTCTTTGGATAAGTCTTGTATGTCAAAGCGTTCCATATCCGTATTATACCGCAGTACTAAAGTTGGTTGATTAGAGGATTGGAAACTTGCTTCGAGTATTCGCTCGCGCTGAATCGATAATAATACCACAGATAACCAGTCTAAGATTTCTCCTCGTACGTCTAACTCGCCGCGCACCAACCAGGTTTGGGCATCATTAGATTGGCGAAAATAGGCAGAAGGTGTTCCACCAGAGAGATTCTGGATGCGTTTGCCAAAGTGTGCATCAACGAGAATTTTGCCGCTATCGTCTTCTAAAATTATCTGTGTTGCTTTAGATGTTTTTAGATTTGTATTTCCCAAGTTCAGTTTCTTATGTCTATTTGGGTCTTTTGTTTTTGCTTCCAAATAAACCAGTTCCGTCAAACCCAACAGCGTCTCGCGGATAGCGGTGTCCCTTGCTAAGTAACCTCCTTTTTCAAGAACTTTCCAATGTTTCCCTTCAGGGACAATTGTAAAACTCTCCTTTTGGGAACCTTGAGAATTTTTGATTGTAATTTTTCTAATTGATCCGATCTCGGACGCCAATGCCGGAAAAACCGAAGTTTCTGTAACTTTGCTTATAGTGCTAGATAATCTCTCATAATAAACCGAGAAAGCCGCGGCGGTAACAACTAGTGTTAGTAAGGCCAGTTTAATTACAAATTTTTTGTTTAGCATATTCTTTTAATCATCTAAAATTTGTAGGCATGTCTCTTGCGCCGGAGGCTTCGTGCAATCGCTAAAATAATAAGGAAAGCAGTAAGAGCCAGAGGAACCAAAGCTATATTAAAAAACCAAAGCCTCATTTCCAAACTCTCATATTCATTAGTTAATGAACGGCGCACTTTTCTGAGTTCTGATCTTAATTTTAAAATTTCACGCTGCATTTTTTCCATGGTGCGCTGATCGTTTTTGGATATAACGGCTTCACTGCCTTCCGGGTTTTTTTGCCTTACTTCTTTCAATTTTTTTTCGGTATTCAATAGAGTTCGCCTAAGTTGACGTTCTTTATCTTCAAATTTTTGCGAGGCTATTTGTTGAATGTTTCGTAATACTTCGAATGGGCGGCTCGCCGTACCGCGTCCCCGCAAAGCCATTAAATTGCTTCCGCCCGATAAAGTTTCTATCGCATTTAAAACAAAATCACCATTGTTGGCTGTCGCGACAGGCACCTTCTGTCCAGCAAAATCCCTTTTTATTACCCAGAATCGATCTGCCAGTATATCGGCGTCGGCCACAACGATGACATCAAGAGGCTGGGATGATTTTTTCAATGCTTTATTTGGTAAGCGGATCGGCTTGGTATCCTTCTTTTCGTTTCCAGCGTGATCGTCTTTTGTTTCAAGTAGTCCTTCCGGAAAACTGGACTTAACCTTTCCATTAACGCGAGCAGCAATAGTGTATTGACCGTCACCAGGTGTAAACTCCCTTAATAGCTTTTTAGGATTGCGAAACCCTTGTACTTTTTTTGCACTTATCAAGTTAGAACCGGGGGAAGAAACTATAAGCGGAGATATTTTAATTGGTGCTTCTTGTGATGCACTTATATGGCCAGCGCTAGCCACTGCAACAACCTCGATATTGGATGTAATCGGAGACCGCCGATCTAGGCTTGGTCCTCTAAGTTCTAGCCAGGGCAGGTATTCAATCAGACGGTTACCTGCTTCAGGCAAAACTTTCCGAGCGCTTAAGCGGTCTACAACCACCTTGGCGGGATCGTACTTGAGACCCCATGTATCAAAAAGTTTTGCAAGTGAGCTACCTTCAACTGATGGACGCATCATTTGGCCCTGCATTGCCTCAGTTTCAGCAAAAGGATCAACGAAAATAATCGCTTTACCGCCAGCTAGCAAATACTGGTCTATAGAAAACAGTGTTTTTTCGGATGTGTTTTTTGGATGAACTATCAACAAAACGTTTATGTCTTCTGGCACGCCATCGAGTTCTTTGCCTAAAAACCTTGTCTCGAATAAGCTTCCAATTTGGTCACGAACTACGTAGGGCGGCACTGCTTCTTGTTGACCGGTAGCGGTGAATTTTACCGTTCCGTCAGTTGGAAGTGTGCTGAGTATTCCAACTACTGTCGGTTTTGTCTTTGCTAACGCAAAAAGCATTCTTGATATATCGTATTCCAAGAATGCTTCCCTTTCTATCTGGATAAAAGGTATTTTTTCAATATCATCGGTTGTATTCGTGCCAACCAGGCCAAAATACATATTGTCGCCACCACTAACAGCTGGGATACCTCGTAAGCCGGAGGCTACAGCTCTATCCTCGATATTAGAGAATGGAACTGGATCTAGTAATTCCAGNTTAATNTTGCCGCNTGATATACTTTCGTATTCAGCTAACAAATCGCGAACACGATTTGCNTATACACCAAGGTGGGGAACTTGTTGCGAAAGGCCNGATGAAACATAAAGTNTAAAAGTTATTTGTTCATCNAGCTCATTGATTANCGATTTTGTTGATGGGGAAAGCGTGTAAAGATTATCTTGGGTGAGGTCTAANCGTTTTGAATGCATAGAGCCAGCGGCAAGGATGTTTACTGCGATAAAAAGAATGACGAGCAGAACCAGACTTATTATAGCAAAGCGAGCAGCATTTTCTGCATTTTCGTCTANGCTTTTCGTCGTCTCTTTCATCTAAGTAGCCTTGCGCCAGTCGATTATTAATGCATTCGCAGTCAACGAAATAACTATTATCGAGGCAAAGAAAATTAAATCTCGGAGATCGATCACCCCTCGTTGGATTGATTGAAAATGAGGAAGAAAACCAAAATTGCCTACTGCCTGAACGAATTCAGATGGCGCCCAAGCTGAAAAAAAGTCGAGTACTACCGATGAGCCGGCTAGAGTAAAGAGGAAACAGACAGCGGTCGTTAAAACGAAGGCAATTATTTGGTTTTTTGTCGTGGCGGATAGCATGGAGCCAATAGCTAAATAGGAACCAGCCATAAGAGCGCTNCCTAAATACGAAGCAATNATAACCCCGTTATCTGGTTTGCCAAGGTAATTTACTGTAATCCAAAATGGAAAGGTCAAACAGAGTGCTGTGATACTGAAGGCCCAAGCAGCGAGAAACTTGCCAACTACCGCATGCCCCATAGTGATGGGTAGTGTTAGGAACAACTCAATTGTTCCTTGTTTTCTTTCTTCGGCCCATAAACGCATTGACAATGCGGGCACTAGAAAAAGATATAGCCAAGGATGGAATTCGAAAAAGGGCACTAGGTCAGCTTGATCACGCTCCAGNTAACTTCCCATAAAGAAAGTGAGCAATCCTGCTAACATCANAAATATCACTATAAATATGTAAGCGAGGG
Source organism: Rhodospirillaceae bacterium (assembly GCA_002730675.1). Taxonomy (GTDB): domain Bacteria; phylum Pseudomonadota; class Alphaproteobacteria; order Thalassobaculales; family Thalassobaculaceae. The sequence goes on from PCAV01000024.1 coordinate 24,349, forward strand.
GAGTTGAAAAATATGCCTGAAATTCTCTAATAAAAATTTGGCCTACATTACGCATTATTCGTGACCTTTCTGAATACCTCATCAAGGTCGCCTGCNCCCGACTGAGATTTTAATTCCTCAGGAGAGCCGTCAGCTACAACTTTACCAGAAGCAATGATCATTGCGCGAGTACAGACCGCATCAACTTCTTCAAGGATATGGGTAGAAATTACGATACATTTTTCAGACGCCATTGACTTAATCAAATCTCGCACGACCTGCTTCTGATTTGGATCCAGGCCATCTGTTGGTTCATCTAAGATAAGAACAGCCGGGTCGTGTATTAAGGCCTGCGCAAGCCCAACCCGTCTTTTGTAACCCTTTGATAACGTTTCTATAGGCTGACGCGCAACGTCTTCTATTCGCGTTATATTAANTGCATAATCCACTCTATCAGTCTTTTCGCTACCTCNAAAACCTCTTATNGATGCAATAAATTTCAGAAATCCATAAGGGGTCATATCCGGATAGGCCGGTGCACCTTCTGGCAAATAACCAACGGTTCGTTTNACTTCTAATGGGTTTCTTATTATATCGTGGCCACATACACTTGCAGTTCCGGAAGTCGGAGATAAAAATCCCACGACCATTTTCATCGTCGTTGATTTTCCTGCGCCGTTAGGTCCAAGGAACCCAAGGACCTCGCCTTTGTTTGCAATGAAACTGACGTTGTTAACGGCGGTCTTGAGGCCAAANCGTTTAGTNAATCTATCAATTTTAAGAGCTTCTATCATATCATGTTCGANGTTGTGATTTAANATATATAAATTATTGGAGCAATTTTTCTACTATATACCTAATTGGAGTTCAATATTCCGATGCGAGTGAAATAGTGGTAAGTGTAAACAATAATACCATTTAAAGCATTAGACTTTGACCATTTTCAATGTTCTAGGGAAAGAAACTTACCATGCAAACTTCTCTTCCACTATCCGGGGTGCGTGTTTTTGATCTTACAAGAATTCTTGCAGGTCCCACTTGTACACAGCTTCTAGGTGATTTAGGCGCCGACATCATAAAGGTGGAAAAACCATTTGTGGGGGATGATACGAGGACATGGGGTCCGCCATATGTGAAGGATAGGCTGGGAAATGATACGACGGAGTCTGCATATTATCTTTCAGCAAATCGAAATAAGCGATCAGTAACAATCGACCTCAGCCAACCAGCAGGAATTGAATTGGCCAAAAAGTTTATANAAAAATCAGACGTTTTGATAGAAAATTTCAAGGTGGGAGGCTTGGCAAAACTNGGGTTAGGTTACGAAGACATTCGAGAACAATTTCCGCACCTGGTCTACTGCTCNGTTACAGGTTTTGGGCAGACTGGCCCTTACGCGCCCCGCGCCGGGTATGACTTCCTAGCTCAAGGCATAGGCGGAATTATGAGTATAACGGGTGCTCCAGAAGGCGAGCCCGTTAAGGTGGGGGTGGGGATAGCAGACGTGATGACCGGTATGTACGCTTCCACGGCCATTCTAGCCGCTTTGAGGCATAGAGACGCGACCGGTGAAGGACAGCACATNGACACGTGTCTTTTAGATACNCAAATTTCATGGCTGATAAANGAGGGCACAAATTATTTAATCTCTGGGAAAATTCCAAAAAGGTTGGGCAACGAACATCCAAATATCGTACCCTACAAGGTGTTTTCAACATCAGATGGTTACGTGATCTTAGCGGTCGGTAACGACAGACAATTTAGGGATTGGTGTACGGCAGCCGGAGCCGATGATTTAAAGGATGATGAGCGTTTTAAAACTAATCCGCTAAGGATAAAAAATCGGGAGGTTCTTTATCAAAAAATGCCCAGCTTCATGAAACGGAAAACNACCAAAGAATGGTTGTCGATAATGGAGGAAGTGAAGGTCCCATGTAGTCCCGTAAATAATATTGAACAAGTTTTTGATGATCCACATGTCAANCATAGAGAGATGAAAATTGAGATGGATCACGAGCTTTCCGGTTCAGGCAAAGTGCCCNTAATNGGTAATCCCTTGAAGCTGTCGGCGACGCCCCCCCAATACCGGAGGCCTCCTCCAACGCTGGGGCAGCACACGGAAGAGGTTCTTAGTGAAATACTTGAACTTAATTCTCAAGAGATAAAAGAGCTAAGGGACAAGGGCGCTATTTAGTAGCAAACTTGTTAAAAAATGACTTTGTTGCTTTGGACGTGAAAGGTTTAAATTGTGAATAGTTANACTGAGCTAANGCTAAGGATACCTNTAACCCCACCCTAGGAACGCTCTTTATGTCAACTCATGAAAAACATCTCAAGCGTGGCTGGACAACAGGCGCATGTGCGGCNGCAGCAGCAAAATCNGCTTATCATGCGCTCATAAAGGGCNAATTCTTGGATCCGGTTGAAATAACNCTGCCAAGGGGACAGAAGGTTTCGTTTTCCCTGGCCTTGGAGGAAAATGATTTCCCGAAAATGACGGCTGGAGTCATAAAAGATGCAGGAGATGATCCTGACGTTACGCATGGGGCGATGATTAAGACAACGCTAGCGTTTAGCAATGGGCAGACTGGTATTGTCTTCAAGGCAGGCGAAGGCGTTGGTCGTATCACAAAACCAGGGCTACCTCTTGATGTTGGTCAAGCAGCAATCAATCCAGTGCCTCGTGAAATGATTTCCGCGTCCATAAATGAGTTGGCCTCCATCTATCATTCAGATCGAAATGTTGAAGTTGAAATATCAGTGCCAGGCGGCAAAGATTTGGCGCTTAAGACGTGGAACCCACAACTAGGGATTGTTGGGGGCATATCGATTCTTGGAACTACAGGAGTGGTAATACCCTTTTCTTGTTCGGCGTGGATACATTCGATCCACAGGGGTATTGACGTTGCACGAGCAACAAAAACCTTCCATGTCGGCGCTTCTACGGGATCTACCTCTGGTAAGGCAGTTAGAGAAAAACACAATTTACCAGAAACATCCATGATAGACATGGGCGATTTTGCAGGCGGGATGCTTAAGTATTTAAGAGGACACCCAGTTCCAAGAATTACGATTGGCGGAGGTGTTGCTAAACTTTCAAAACTTGCACAGGGCCATTTAGACCTTCATTCAGCAAGAAGCCAATTAGATCTAGACTGGTTAGCCGAACAAGTAGCAACCCTTGGAGGGACTGGCAGTACAATTGAAGCTATTAAAAAAGCTAACTCTGCGTTAGAGGTATTCGAATTAGCTGAAAGTCATAACTTACCATTAGCTGACCGAATAGCAGACAAGGCTCGGATTACAGCTTTGAACGTGTTATCCGGAGCGCCTGTGGCCGTGGAAATACTCGTCTTTAATAGACAGGGACAGCTAATAGGTATGGCCCATGGATGGTAAAAATATCTTAATACTTGGCGGAACTGGTGATGCCATATCTATTGCTGAGAAACTATCTCTAATTGAGCATTATAAGATAATAACTAGTTTAGCTGGCGTGACTCAAAAACCACGACTTCCTATCGGAAAAGCGCACATTGGAGGTTTTGGGGGTAGAGAGGGGTTGATAAATTTCTTAGAGGCGAACAAAATTAATCTAATAGTTGATGCAACGCATCCGTTTTCTACTCAAATAAAAGAAAATGCAATTTTTGCATCAAACGAATTGTCTGTGCCGATAATACATTTTGTTCGCAATCAGTGGGAGATGGAGATTGGCGATAAGTGGCACATGGTAGATAACCTGCCGCAGGCATCTAACAAATTACGTGAGCTAAGCAGTACGCGGAAATTGAAAGTTTTTTTGACTGTTGGTCGAAAGGGGTTAGCTGACTTCGCTGATATACTCAATTGTAAATTTGTAATCCGTAGTATTGAAAAACCGCCTGTTCTGGAGAGATTTTCTCGCGCGGTTTGGATTGAGGGTAGGGGCCCTTTCAGTTCTCATAATGAGCTGAAACTCCTTAAGCAGGAACAGATCGATATTATTGTAACGAAAAATAGCGGAGGGTTATCTGGAAGAGCTAAATTACTTGCGGCGCGGACCTTGGGGCTTCCCGTTATAGTAGTTCGGCAACCACCGAGACCGCTTGGCGATAAATGCGACTCTATAGAGGGTGTTGTAGAATTGTCTCTTAAAAAAGTTGGTGAAGCGTAGGTATTTGCCTAAGTTCTTTTGTTTCTTAGAAGATGGGTTTTGGTGGGGTCATATAAAGCGCTATCCTCGAAATTTTGATTTTCTAAAACAGAGCCCACCAGGATCAGGGCGGTGCGCGTTATTTTTTCTCGTCGGGCCGCGTCGGCCATATTCTCAATATCAGTTTTGATTATTTTTTGATCTGGCCAGCTTGCGCGATAAATAATTACAACAGGGCACTTTAAGCCATAATAGGGCTCTATTTCTCTTCTTATAAACCTCAAGTTTCTTATTGAAAGATGGATGGCAAGTGTGGCTCCAGTTGCTGCTAACTTGAACAACTCTTCGCCCTCGGGCATTTTTGAGGACTTCATGGAAGTTCTAGTCAGAATAACCGTCTGACTAATTCCCGGGAGCGTCAATTCTTGCCCCAAAGTTGCAGCTGCAGCAGCGTAGGCGGGTACTCCGGGCGTTATTTCAAAATCTATTTTCAGATCCTTAAGGCGCCGGATTTGCTCCGATATGGCTCCATATAGTGAGGGGTCGCCTGAATGAACCCTCGAAATATTTTTTCCTAGACTGTGTTGATCGGCGATAATCTGTATGATTTCGTTCAAATCTAGTGGCGCTGTATCGACGACAATAGCATCTTTTGGCGCGAAACTAATGACCTCTTTCGGAACTAGTGAGCCCGCGAATAGACATACGCTGCAGCTTTCTATTAAGCGTCTTCCCCGGACAGTAATGAGTTCAGGGTCACCAGGTCCTGCGCCTATAAAGTGGACAGTCATTGATCTATCACTCCACTTTCAGAGGAGTTTTGCAAATATCCTCTCGGTGTAAATATTTTTCTATCAACGATCTTGGTTTGGCTGTTCCCAATTATTATTATTGATAGCATGTCTATAGCCTCTTTATCCAAGTCCATTAAACTCGTTATGATGACTTCCTCTTCCGGTCGGCCAAGTGATTTTCCAACAGATACCGGAGTAGTTGGTCTATAATGTCTTTTCAATAACTCTAGGGCGGTCCGGAAGTTCCCACCCCGTTTTTTTGAAGTTGGGTTGTAGAGGGCGATAACAAAGTCGCCTTCGCATGCTTTTGTTAAGCGTTTTTCTATTACGGCCCAGGGTGTAAGTAAATTTGATAATGAAATTGCACAAAAGTCATGTCCGATCGGAGCCCCTACAAGTGCTGCGCAAGCCTGAAGTGCGGAAATACCCGGCGATACAAATATTTCGACCCGCTTCCAATGAAGGTTATCAGTTTGGCTGATGCAATCAAAAACGAGGCTTGCCATTGCATAAATACCAGGGTCACCTGATGAAATAAGGGCTACCTTTTTCCCTTCGCATGCTAGGTTAAGTGCAGCAATAACTCGTTGTTTCTCTTCGCCTAGTTTAAAGGTGTGCTTTTTTTTGTTTGTAGCCAGACTTCCTAATAAATCTAAATAAAGAGTATACCCTACTAAATCAGAAGAATCTTCAATACAACGCTTTGCTTCAGGTGTCAGCCATTCGGCTTTCCCGGGCCCCAAACCAACGACGCTTAATATGCCGCGAGCTTTACCTATCGAGTTTGGGTCGATGAGAGTTTTCGTTTTAGCTATGGCACACGTTGCTCGACGTGACTTTGTTTTTTCAACTATAAGTTCACCATGAGAACCTGCAGCGGCCAGAGCTGATGCTTCGGCCACTCCATGAGAACCAACCTCTCTAAAGACGATCTCTGACGGATTTTTTAATCTCGGTGTTTCTTCTTCTAGAGTAACCGAATCAAAAAACCTCAACGGTTTATTGAAAAAATCAGCAATGGCATTTATGGCTATTTCATCCATTTTTTGCTCAATTGAGACGAATACAGCTATGCTTTCTTTTGAAAGGTTATTATTCTCTAGTGTGGTTTGCACAAGCGAAATTAGCTCGTTGACTGATGTACCGCGTTCACAACCAACGCCAACAGCGAGGCATTCTGAATTATAAATTAATTCAAATTGGTTTCCTGTTTCATTAAAGTGGGTACTCCTGATTTTCAATTTTCCGTCATGACTGACAGGAATGCCTGTGTTTTTTAACCAGGGTAAGTAACCGTCTAGACATACTTTTTCTCCCGATAAAAGATTTTTCATAAAGGATTTGTAATCTTTTGTATTTGCGAGATAAAACTGGCCGGGTGGGGCGTCTAGCGCTACGTTATAGTAAAGGTCGCTTGCGGTTGTTATAGAAGCTTTGATTTCCAAAAAGTCAGCCAGCTCCAATGAGAGGTCATTTGCGCCCTTATGTCCACCTAGTGCTGGAATAACAGCGCTTCTGTCTTCAGCAACCACGATAACGGATCCCTCAGTCGATTTCTCTCGAATTGAAGCGGCCAGCAATCGTATAAGGATGCCCAGCGCTCCAACAAAAACGATTGTTGTTTTATTTTTAAAAAGTTTATTTAGGTGGGCTTTTAAATCCGGCACAACTAGATCACAAGCCCCAAATGTGCCATGGACTTCACAACTCAAATGCTGGCCTAATTGCTGTGCAGTGTTTAAGCCTGAGGATGAAACTACTAAAACAACAGTTACAGCCATGCTTTGTTTCTTTTGTGTACAAGTATGATAGAAAAGTATGGGACATCACTTTCTACTACATCGACAATGTCTACAATTCGTTCATTCTTCATTGTAGCTCGTTCAATATAGACAGAGTTCTCCAGCAGGCCTAATTTTTCCAAAAGCCGGCGAATTCTTGAGAAATGCCTTCCCAACTTTATTATGGCAAACGCATCGGCCATGTTTATTTGTTTTTCAAGCGCGTCGTCTGCTAATGGGGCGGGCAGAACGGTGAGGATATCGTTGCCGGCAGCCAGTGGGGTTTCCAGTATGGCAGCGCTCGCCATAAGAGACGATACCCCGGGGATTACTTCAACATTATACCTCTTCCTAATTAGTCCGAAAAGGTACATGAAAGAACCATAGAAGAAGGGATCACCTTCACATAAGATAACAACCGTTTTATTTTCCAGGGCAGCATTAAAAATTTTTTCACTCGCTGACTTATATATTTTCATAGCTGGGAAGCGGTTTGTCGACATCGGTATAGAGACGGGCAGCTCTTCGCAGGTTTTTGGAAAGTGTGGTGCGGCAATTTTTTTGGCAATGCTGCTGCCATTTTCTGGCGCTGGGTAAACGACGAGGTTTGCTTTTGCAAGTGTCTGTTTGGCCTTGATGGTTAAAAGATCAGGGTCTCCTGGCCCAACACCGATCCCGTAAATTTTAGCTTTCATTAATTTGATTTCTTTCACCCAAATTCTTAAACAGTCTCAATTGTGTTACAGGCATTTGGGAGCGCCATCCCCTATATTTGCCAAGGGGTTCTGATTTTGAAATATTTATTTTCGTAATCGATCCTCCTAGTTGCGCTTGTCTTCGCGTCAAAATTTCTTCTCCTTCAATAGTGACAACATTTGTTACTAAACAGCCACCCTCTTGTAATGATTCCCAGCATTGATCAAAAAGGTCTTCCGTCGTGATACCTCCACCTATAAATATCGCATTGGGGCGAGGAAGGCTTAGAAGGCATTCAGGGGCATGGGCATTAATGACCTGCAATTTAGGTGTACCTAACTGGTTGGCGTTTTTAACAATCGTAGCAGCTCTGTCGACGTCTTCCTCTATCGCGATTGCCAACGAACGTTGGCTTAGGCGCATCCATTCAATGCCAACAGAGCCAGAACCAGCTCCAACATCCCATAGTAGACTTCCAGGATAAGGCTGCAAAGCCGATAACGTTATGGCTCTAACCTCCTTTTTGGTCAACATTCCGTCATTGATAAATAAGTCATCTTCCAGACCTGGGTGCCTTGTCACTAAAACGGTCTCGGGCGAACTTAAAATCTCTATGGCTATGGTATTAAAACCAGCACCTGGTTTTTCGCTCCATGATCTGGCTATTCCTTCGATGCGTCTTTCAGAGGACCCACCCATATGTTCCAAAACAGTTATTTGGCTATTTCCAAATCCTTGCTCCGTCAAAAGTTCTGCAACTTCTCGTGGTGAATTTTCATCGTTGGATAAAACAACTATCTTTGCGAGTGGCTGTAAATAACCTCTTAGTATTGCTAATGGTCTGCCGTGAAGAGTAACTAACTCAACGTCTTGATGCGGCCATCCCATCCGAGCGCATGCAAGAGAAAGAGCAGAAGGTGAAGGTAATATAATCATTTCCTGTATTGGAAACGTTTTGCAAAGCGAAGCTCCTATGCCATAGCACATTGGATCGCCGGTAGCTAAAACACATGTTTTTGTACCCCTGAATTCGGTGAGCTTATTGAGGAGTATGCTAATTGGACTAGGCCAAACTATATGTTCCTGAGCAGTTTTTGGCATCAAGGAGAGATGCCTCTTTCCGCCTATAACTATTTCTGCCGTACTAATAAGCTCTCTTGCTTCCTTGGAGAGACCATCTAGACCTCGATCGCCTATTCCAACGACCCACAACCAGGGGGTGCAAACTTTTCTACTCATGGCCATGGTGCTTCCGTGCGAGTTTTAAAAGTGCATTGCATCCTGCAGCAGCTATTGCGCTCCCACCTAATCGTCCTAACAAAGTAATATGTTGTATGCTAGGGTTGAAAACATTAAGTAGTGTTTTTGATTCTTTAGCTCCTACGAACCCTACAGGAAAGCCTAGTACTAGTGCAGGGTTGAAACCATCATCGCGGATTTTTTCAATCAGTCTAAAGAGGGCAGTAGGCGCGTTACCTATGACGACGACCGCTCCATCGATATATTTGTGCCAAAGTTCAACCTGGGCGGCGGATCGCGTTGTTTTTCGAGTTTTGGCAATATTTTTTACTTCTGGATCGTTTAGAAAACATAGAAGTTTATTCTTAGGGAAGTCATCGATTATGGAAACGCCAACTTTCACCATATTGCAGTCGCAAATTATTGGAGCTCCTCTTAAAATGGCCGCAATACCATCCGAAACCGCGCTGCTGGTGAACTGGAGTTGCTTGGTAATATCTGGCATTCCGCATGCGTGAGCAATTCTGGTGGCTACTATGGCCTCTTGGTCATTAAATCGTTCTAAGTCTGCCTCGTTGTGGACTATTGAGAATGACTTTTCATAAATAGCCTTGGCATTTTTTTCATATTCAATTTTCATAGCAGCGTGGCCCTAAAGGAATGAATATTGTGTCCTTCCTTGACACCAAGGCGCTGTAAGCTTTCTTCAAAATAAGCCCTCCCAAAAACAGCTGTAGAAGATCTGAAAGAGAACCTATCCTTCTAGCTCGCCGCGATTGATCTCCGATGTGGATCTATCAATAAACGACCCTTCTACGATTGTCGTGACTTGCACGTCCCAACCAAAAACATTCTCGCGCTTCTCTGGACGTAACGCAATAGAATGTATCATTTGTTCTAAACTGAAGCATGAGTTATTTTCTTGTATAGAGGCTTTCAGTAGGCTGGAACAAACATGGACCGACAGTTAACAAAAGATTTAAAGCCAGGACATCTCTTCGTATTTGGATTAGGCTATTCAACGACTAGGCTCTCAAAACGTTTAATGGCATTGGGTTGGAGGGTTTCTGGGACAAATCGTTCAGAACAAAAGGTAATTGAGGCCCGAAGTATCGGCATNTCCTCAATGATCTTTGATCAANGAACTCCTCTGAAGGANCCTGANAAANTATTTTCGGACGTNACGCATATTATAGCTTCTATACCACCCAGCGAAAATGGCGAGNTTGCNTTGCTTTTGCATTCAGATCAGTTACGNGANGCTANNTCTNTGNCCTGGGTAAACTATCTATCAACGCCGGCTGTTTATGGTGATAGGTCTGGCGGCGTGGCTTCTGAGTTTGATGAGCCAACGCCTACATCAAAAAGGGGGGAAAGGAGGCTTGCAGCAGAAAGAGCATGGATAGACACCTTCTCGGGCACCCGAGTTTCAGTCCAAATTATGAGAATTGCGGGCATCTATGGGCCTGGGAGGAGCGTTATAGAACAAGTCGCGGCAGGCAGGGCCAGAATAATTGAGAAAGAAGGTCAAGTTTTTAATCGTATTCATGTCGACGACATAGGAACAAGTCTTATAGCGTCGATGTTAAGGCCGAATGATAAGCGAATATATAATTTAGCGGATGGTAACCCCTGTGCTAGCGGCGAAGTTACAAGATATGCGTGCAAATTATTACAGGTCGAACCACCAACGCCAATAAAGTTTGAGGACGCCCAGTTATCTGATATGGCCCGCTCATTTTATAGTGAGTGCAAGATTTTAGAGACTAGCCGTTTAAGAAATGAATTGCTGGTTAATCTTCGATACCCATCCTACAAAGAAGGATTAAGACAGATACTTCAAGATATTAATTAAAATTCAATACCCGCCTGAGCCTTAAAGCCCGAACGAAATGGATGCTTAATCATTGTCATTTCTGTGACGAGATCCGATATTTCAATAAGTTCCTCTTTCGCGTTACGACCGGTTATAATTATGTGCAGATCTTCTCTTTTACCTTTTATTGTTTTTACTACGTCATCAATTGAAAGATAGTCATACCGCAAAACAATGTTGAGCTCGTCCAATAATATCATGGAATAACTGGGGTCTTGCATCATAACTTTAGCTTGGCTCCAAGCAGCATCAGCCGCTGCAATATCCCGGTTTAAGTCTTGAGTGTCCCACGTGAACCCTTCCCCCATAGTATGCACGGTTACTTGATGGCTAAATGCCTCAAGGATTTTTTTTTCGCCTGTTTCCCATTTTCCCTTAACAAACTGAATTACCCCTACCCGCATTCCATGTCCTAGTGCCCTGCAAACCATGCCAAAAGCAGCAGTGGATTTTCCTTTACCCTTTCCAGTATGTACAATTGTTAAGCCACCGGTTTTTGTCTTGGTCGCCATAATTTTATTGCGTGCAGCTTTCTTTTTTGCCATTTTTTCGGCGTGGCGATCGGCTTTATTATCTATTTGAGCAGTTCCTTCGTTGTGATCCATTTAATAACCTCCGTTCAATAGAGACGTAGTTGTTACGACTTATTGAGTACGAATCTAAAATAGAGCCTACCAAATTTTATTTGAAGCAATATTTTCAACAAAAACAGAATTCTGTTAGCATTAGATCTTTTTTTTTTCTTCATGACTAGGTATAGCAAAATGGGTTTGATGATTGCTGAAGCTATTTATTTACTACCTTCAGTATTTATGAAAATAAAGACGACACATCGCGTTGGATTATGATTAATAAAATAAACAATATTCGGGTTATAAAAAACCTCTCTGAAATAGCAAATGATGATAAGAACACGGTAGCAGCAATCGGTAATTTCGATGGTGTTCATCTTGGGCACAGAAAAATCATTGAACGCGCTAAAACTATTGCAGATAGAGTGGGCGCGCGGCCCTCCGTTCTCACTTTCGAGCCTCACCCGAGAGCGTTATTTCAGACCGACGGTGTTCCATTCCGATTATCTACAAGTGTTTCAAAAGCACGAGCGCTTTCAGAAACGGGTATAGACTTAATTTTCGAGCTCCAGTTCGACCAAACGTTTGCCCAACTCTCTGCCGAAGATTTTGTTGTCAAGGTTTTGAAGAATGGCCTTCAATTAAATCATGTTGTTTGTGGTTACGATTTTGTCTTTGGTCATCGTCGAAGAGGAACAGCTGAAATACTAGAAACGTTAGGCAGTCAAGTTGGTATAGGGGTTACGACAATCCCGGCAGTTTCGGAGAAAGATGGAGCAGTTTACTCCTCAACCAGAGTGAGGCAATGCTTAGCGGAGGGAGATCCTATCGGTGCATCAGAGCTCTTGGGCCGGCCGTGGTCATTTTCTGCGTTTGTTGAGACGGGAGACCAACGAGGAAGAACAATTGGGTTTCCTACGTGCAATTTGCGACTAGATAATTTGGTTCAACCGTCCCATGGCGTTTATGCCGTTTTTGTTCAAATAGAAAGCGAAGCTAAATGGTTGCCAGGCGTGGCAAATTTTGGAAGGCGACCAACGGTTAATGATCGTGGCGCCTTATTTGAAGTGAATTTGTTCGACATAGAGCGCGATTTATATAATAAACGCCTCACAGTGTGTATTATGGATTTTATAAGACCGGAATTAAAGTTCGACGGATTAGATGCGTTAAAAACTCAAATAGCGGTGGACGCGGCCAGTGCGAGAGCCACTCTTGCAAATTGCAGGGTGCCTCAATATTAACGGAAATGCGATGACTATAGACTACAAAGATACAATTTTTCTCCCAAAAACAAGCTTCCCTATGCGGGCAGGCCTACCGAAACGAGAGCCAGAAATCTTGGCGGAATGGGAAAAGATTGGCCTCGAGCAAAGAATACGTAGTGACAGAAAAGGAAAAGAAAAATTCATTCTTCACGATGGGCCTCCTTATGCTAATGGCCACCTGCACATGGGACACGCCTTAAACAAGGTATTGAAGGATGTAATAAACAGGTCGCAGCAGATGTTGGGTAAGGACGCCAACTATGTACCGGGCTGGGATTGCCATGGTCTTCCCATAGAGTGGAAAATCGAAGAGGAATATCGGGCTAAGGGGCAGGATAAAGATAGTGTGCCTATTTTAGAATTCCGGAAGCAATGCCGAGACTTTGCAGAAGAATGGGTTAAAGTTCAGACGGCCGAGTTCAAACGCCTTGGTGTTACAGGCACTTGGGATAATCCCTACACCACAATGAGTTTTAATGCGGAAGCTCAAATCTCAAGAGAGCTTGGAAAATTTTTAATGAACGGTGGATTGTACAAAGGTGCAAAACCAGTTCTTTGGTCTGCGGTTGAAAAAACAGCTCTAGCCGACGCGGAAGTTGAATATCACGATCACAAGTCGACAACAATTCATGTGAGATTTCCAGTCGTAGAGACATCGGACCCTATATTGAATGGTGCTTCAGTTATTATATGGACGACCACACCGTGGACAATTCCAGGTAATAAGGCGGTTGCCTATGGTGAAGAATATGAGTACGGGGTTTATGAAGTTGTAGATGTTGATGATGAGAGCACAGCAATTATTGGGGAAAAGATTGTTGTTGGTATCGAACTTTTAGATGATGTTAAAAGTGCCGCGAAAATTCTAAACGTAACTAAATTGGCCTCGTTGAAGGGGACAGATTTTGAAAAAACTAGGCTGTCACATCCATTAAAAACTGACGGCTATAATTTTACGGTCCCTATGTTGCCGGCAGACTTCGTGACGACAGATCAGGGGAGCGGCTTTGTTCATATAGCACCTGGAGCAGGGGCAGATGACTTCGAGTTGGGTCTGAGGCACGGGTTAGAAGTTGTAACCAATGTCGATGATGCGGGGAAGTTTTACGATCATATTCCTCTGGTAGCAGGACTGGATGTTTTAAAAGATAATTACAAGATTGCAATGATCGTAAAAGAAGCAGGAGCGCTGTTAGCTGTCGGTCGCCTTACGCATAGTTATCCGCACTCTTGGCGATCGAAGGCACCTTTGATATTTCGAACTACCCCACAATGGTTCATTTCAATGGAAAACAATGAACTTAGAAATGTTGCTCTAGATGCCATAGATGCTACACGTTTCGTCCCGGGCAGAGGTAAAAATAGATTAAGGACTATGATCGAGCAACGTCCAGACTGGTGTGTTTCTCGGCAAAGGGCATGGGGTGTTCCAATTACAATTTTCATCAATAAGGAAACGGGTGAACCCTTAAAGGATCAGAAAGTAATTGACAGGATAGGCGATATATTTGAGGTGGAGGGTTCCGACGCTTGGTATTCGAGTGACCCGCAGCGTTTTCTTGGGGACAAATATGATGCAAATGATTACGAGCAAATTACAGATATAGTTGAAGTTTGGTTCGATAGCGGTTCGACCCATGCTTTTGTTTTGGAGGGTCGGCCCGAATTAAAATGGCCTGCTTCCCTTTATCTTGAAGGGTCTGACCAACATCGAGGTTGGTTTCACACCTCTCTTTTACAATCTAGTGGCACACGAGGACGTGCACCATTTGAGGCAGTTCTAACTCACGGATTTGTGCTAGATGAGTCTGGCAGAAAAATGTCGAAATCAATGGGTAATGTGACAGCACCACAAGATATTATAGAGCGGAATGGTGCAGACATTTTACGTTTGTGGGTAGTGGGCTCGGACTATTCTGAAGATCTTAGAATTGGTCCAGAAATACTCAAACGGCAGATAGACCTTTATAGAAGATTACGAAATACACTGCGTTACGTTATTGGAAACCTGAGTGATTTTTCTGATAATGAATTAATAGATTTTGACCAAATGCCAGAATTGGAAAGGTGGGTTCTCCATAGAATTTCTGAACTGGATATAATTATCAGAAAAGACATTGAGAATTTTGACTTTCATAATTTATTTCAACAGTTACATAATTTTTGCTCTGTTGACTTGTCTGCTTTCTATTTCGATATTAGAAAAGATGTACTGTACTGCGATCCCTTAATGTCGCACAGAAGACGCTCAACGCGCACTGTATTAGATATTTTGTTTAGGTGCCTCACGACATGGCTAGCGCCTATTCTTTGTTTCACTGCTGAAGAAGCATGGCAGGCTCGAATTGGCAATTCGAAGAAATCGGTTCACTTAGAGACGTTTGCCGACATACCAAACAGCTGGAACAATCCAGACTTGGCTGTTAAATGGTCCATCATTCGTGACGTTCGTAAAGTTGTAACTGGAGCTCTGGAATTAGAGCGCTCGGAAAAAAGAATCGGTTCTTCATTGCAGGCAAAGCCCACTGTTTACATGGATAAAAATGCGTTGCAAACTTTTCAAGGGCTAGATGCAGAGGATATTTTTATTACTTCTGGCGTGAATTTGGAAGAAGGTGACGGCCCGGATGATGCTTTCAGAATTGACGAGATTCAAAACGTTTCTGTAGTTCAAGGGTCGGCGGATGGAGAAAAGTGTGAACGTTGCTGGAAAATTCTTCCTGAAGTAGGGAAAAAAGGTAAGCCAATATGTAATCGTTGCGAAGATGCGGTAGCCGAACTTCATGAAAAAAGTTTCGAAATCAAACAGGTATAGATTGCCCGCCAATTTTTTATTCCTCTCTGCTTTGATAGTTGCGGCTGATCAACTTACGAAGCACTGGGCTTTTGAAGCCCTGTTTCTTCCAAACACTAGTTTCAAGGTTTTTTCCTTTTTGAATCTAGTTCCGGTCTGGAACAGAGGCGTTAGTTTTGGNATTCTTTCACAAAGCGGCGATATGATGCCGATGATTATTACAATAATAACAGCACTTATAACAATTTGTTTGATAATNTGGCTGATAAANGCCCAAANACTAATAACTAAAGTTAGCTTAAGTTTNATTATTGGCGGGGCGATAGGTAACATAATCGATAGAGTAGAGTATGGCGCGGTAATTGATTTTNTGGATTTNCATGCTTTTGGCCTTCACTGGCCAGCCTTCAATATAGCTGACTCGGCAATCACAGTAGGTGTTGGTATCTTTTTTTACGAAAACTTTGTATTAAGAAGACATGAAACATAGAATTTCCGGGAGATAAAATTGCAGCACCAAAAGAAAATGAAGTTTAAAGCTTTTTTTAGTGTGCTTTCTGTCACGCTCCTTCTTGCCTTTTTGACTGGCTGTGGGGAAGTGCGATCGATGTTGGGACAGAATAAGCAGTCCCCGGATGAATTTGCGGTTCTGAGCCAAGCGCCACTCAGCATTCCCCCTAATTTCACTTTGCGCGCACCGGAACCAGGTGCTAACCGACCCCAAAAAACATCCAAGAAAAATGATATAAAGCGGATAGTTCTTAAAAGCGAAGCTGCTAATGCTATGAACCCTACCCCTGTAACTGGTGGCGCCTCGGGCGAAAAAAGTTTGCGCAATCTTCTAGGAACGGGTTCAGCAAAATCTAACATTAGAAGACTTCTAAATGAAGAAAACAAAGAGTTAATTTACACCGATCAGCGGTTGATAAATAAGCTTCTAAAGTGGCCGAGTGGTTCAGCAACCAGGTCTCTCTTAGATGCTGCAGCTGAGTCTGAGCGTATAAAAACAAACCTAGATTCCGGAAAACCAATAAATGAAGGTGAAACACCTGTAATAAAGGAAAGCGGAAAGAATTTTATCAAAAAGCTCTTTAGATAAGTCCTGTTAACACTTGAATTTCNANCAATTTTTCCTACNTNNCAGCGTTTAGNTATNATTAGAACGAANCCGNCANAAAANTNGGTTTAAAGAGGCATTTTGTGAAACATAAACGCATCCCCTACTTTGTTTACATTTTTATACCGCTTTTCTTAATTGTCGTAGCCCATACTGCGCCGGGATTTGCAAAAGTGTTCGATCCGGTAAGCTTCTATTTAAAAAATGGGTTGCACATCGTAGTAGTGTCAGACCGCAGAGCGCCGGCTGTTTCTCATATGCTTTGGTACAAAGTCGGTTCGGCTGATGATCCAAAGGGTAAATCCGGGTTAGCACACTTTGTTGAACACCTTATGTTTAAAGGAACTAAAAGATATAAGCCTGGCCAAGCTTCAAAAATTATTTCCAAAAACGGAGGCAATGAAAACGCGTTCACCAGTTATGACTATACCGCATATTATCAAGTAGTGGCGCCCGAAAAGTTAGCACTCGTNATGGATATTGAGGCTGACCGNATGAAAAACCTTGTGCTAGATGAAGCGTCGGTAATNGCAGAGCGTGACGTTGTTTTAGAAGAACGTAATACGCGCACNGATAATAGTGATCCGGCAAGGATGCGAGAACTTGTATCTAATACCATGTTTTTGACATATCCGTACCGAATACCAATCATAGGTTGGAGGCACGAGATAGAAAAATTAGACAAAACAGCAGCCCTAGAATTTTATCGTAAATGGTACTCACCAAATAATGCTGTGCTGATTGTTGCCGGCGATGTTAATCCAAACGAGGTTAAGAAACTTGCAGAGAAATACTACGGGCCGATATCTCCTGGCCCCGAAATCAAAAGAAATAGAGTTCACGAACCGCCTCATGTNGCAGGTAGNCGAGTGCTAATGGAAAGTGTTCAGGTTGGNCTNGCNCAGTTAACNCGGCGATATCTTGCTCCGAGTTATCAATACGACAGAACCAAACACGCCTACCCCTTGCAGCTACTCAGCTATATTCTAGGCAATGGTACGTCAAGTCGACTATATCAAGAGCTAGTGGTGAAGAAAAAACTAGCTGTTTCTGCAGGGGCTTGGTATAGCCCCGATAACTTAGGCCCTAGTGTTTTTGGGTTTTATGCAAGCCCAAAAAATAGTGTTCATATTAGTGAAGTAGAGAATGCTATCAATAATGAAATCCTACGGGTTATAAATGATGGCATTACAGAATCAGAGTTAGAACAATCTAAAACANGGCTCAGACGTTCGGCAATTTTTGCAAGAGATAGNGTAACAGCTCCAGCGAGAATAATTGGTAGCCTTCTTCTTGCTGGTCAGACATTGGAACAAATTGAGNCCTGGCCCGAAAAAATAAACGAAGTCACTGCTAAAGAGGTAAAAGAGGCCGCGCAATATGTTTTCGACTCGCGAAAGTCTGTTACCGCCATTTTAAATCCAAAGAAGAAAACACAGTGAGCGCTATTAGAAAAATGAAGAACCGCATAAAACTCTCCTTAAAGTTTAGCGCGCTTCTATTTTGTTTATTTATCGGTACTTTCGATGCGAAAGCACTTGACATAAAGCAAATAAAAACCGCAACCGGTTTAAAATTATGGCTTGTCGAAGATCATAAGAACCCAATCGTTACTATTAAGTTTTCTTTTAAAGGGGGAACTAGCCAAGACACTCCAAAACTTGCGGGGGTGGTAAACTTACTNTCCGGCCTACTGGATGAAGGNGCTGGTGATTTTACATCCGAAGAGTTTCAGAAAGAGCTCAATGAAAATTCGATATCCATGTCATTCAGTGCCTCTAGAGATAATTTTGAAGGCTCCTTGGTCACATTAACGGAAACGTTTGACGTGGCGGTAGAGTTGTTGNGCTTGGCTATCAACAAGCCGCGATTTGATCCTGGACCGCTTAACCGAGTGAAGGATCAGGTCGTCTCAAGTATTCGTTCTTCAGAGGAGAAACCGAATAATCTAGTTGGGCGTGTTTGGTGGAAAGGAGCATTNGGCGCGCACCCGTACGGATTTCCAAAAAGAGGAACAGAGGCTTCGATTGGCAAAATAACCCGGGCNGACTTGCAAGAAATGAAAAAAAACCTCTTTGCTAAAGACAACCTGATTATTGGAGTCGTAGGAAACATCTCGGAAAGCCGGCTCAAAAGCGCTNTCGATAAAGTGTTTGGAAAATTGGGCAATAACGCAAAGTTGAAAGATNGTGGCAACGCTATTTTTCAAAACCATGGGGAAACAATAGTTNTCGAGCGCAAAATTCCACAATCGGTGGTAGTTTTTGGTCATGAAGGTATCCTGCGCAATCACCCCGATTGGTTTCCAGCATTGATATTGTTTGAAGTTCTATCGGGTGGGTTTGGTTCNAGGTTGACTGAGGAAATCAGAGAGAAACGTGGATTGACTTACAGTGTTTCAGCATACCCCTTGCCTATGGAGAATGGCGGATTGATATTAGGAAGCGTGTCCACAAAAAACTCTAAAGTAAAAGAGACCGTGCTACTTCTTAAGAAGGTTTGGAAAGAATTCAGCGTTAACGGGCCCACANAGGAAGAGGTAGAGAACGCNAAAAGCTATCTNAAGGGCTCATATGGATTACAATTCACAAACTCGCGAAGTATTGCNGGTCTTCTNGTTGCGCTGCAACGACATAAATTAGGAGTAGACTATCTCACTGAACGATCGAAATTAATCGAAGATGTGACATTAAGCGACCTCAAACGAGTTGCAAAACAACTCTTTAATGATGACAAGCTCATGTTTGCGATAATTGGGACGCCTGAGAATATAAAGTCATCTACTTCCATTCCAGCTCTAGACTGACAGTTCTACTTTTGGGAAATGACTACGACTTTATGTAGGTTGACTTAAACATCATTTTAAAGTGAAGATGAAGTCTTATACGGTCTTCTTTGAATTAATGGAATTGCAAAGAAACCGTCATTAGTTGCAGCCTACGGCTTTTCGTGCCAAAAATTTGTCGATTTTTTTTAAATAACTTAGATAAGTTGTAAGTTTCATAAAAAGAAATAGCTAGAGTATTTTAATGACCAAAGATGAATATG
>PCAV01000025.1 GCA_002730675.1 Rhodospirillaceae bacterium
ACTCAACTATATAGAGCCGGGATTAACGAGGCTCGATGTACTCTCCATTGCCAGCGGAATAATTTTAGCCGGGTTCATAAGGGGTTTCGTTGGATTCGGGGCATCCATTATCATGGTATTGGTCTTGAGCTTTATATTAGGTCCGCACAAAGCAGTGCCCATTGCCGCGTTAAGCGGCTTGCCATCTATGTTACAGCTCTTACCAACCGCCATAAAGCACGCGGAAAAGGTATTCGTTTTACCATTTGGTCTTGCAGCTTTTTTTGCGGCTCCATTTGGAACATGGATTTTGGTTATAGTTAACCCAGAATTAATGAAAATCTACATTTCTGGTTTCGTATTATTGATGGTTTGCTTCCTTTATCGCGATGTGCGATTTCCTAGAGCGGATTACCCAGCTTTATTAATCAGTATAGGCGGCGCTGCGGGTTTAATACAAGGCGCTACAGGGATGGGCGGGCCTCCTGCGGTAGCCCTTGCTCTATCCCGACGTACCGACACAGAAAAGCAACGCGCAAATGTTATTGGTGCGGTCACGACGCTAAATCTCTGTAATTTACTACCCCTATGGTACTATGATTTCTTCTCTACAGGGGTGGTTGTAATGAGTATTACATGCATCCCACTTTATATACTTGCCACTTGGTTAGGCACTCTTTTCTTTGCACGGTTTGGTCACAATTATTTTCGTGGCGGCGCCCTGCTAGTTCTTGCGTGTATAGGAGTAACCGCCATGATTAAAGCGGTGTTCAACTATTCTAATCTTAGTTAGGTATTAATTTACCCCACCTGAGCTTTTAAGAAGTCTATCTATGTAACGTCCCTGATAAACGGTGCTACCCAATGATTGACCAAAGCGCACAGCTTCATCGGAGTCGCACCTAGCAACAATCAACCGGGCTCTGCCGCAACGATCAACATGTTCTTTCAATTCAGCCAAACGAGTTCCTGAGTTGTCGTCCGCCATCTCAGGACTCCAAAATAGCTTCAAAAGATCGAAGCCTAAATGTTCCCTATCTATAAATTGAAGTATCTGATGATTTAAACCGTCTAGCGCGATCCTGTATCCACGCTCGCGCATAAAGTCTCTAGCGAACATATAGGCACCCATGTCACTAAAAATATCAATTGGTTGTAATTCAACCACAACCGTTCCACGTGATGAAGCTTTCAAACTATTATCAAAATTTATAAACTCAGGAGACAAAATAGTTTTCACGTTNAGGTTTATGCTTATNGAACTNTCAATTGTTGAGTCGTCATTGTGAATTAATACTTGCAACATCCGAAGATCCAAAGTCTGCGTTAAGTGCCTAAACAGCCATAAATTTGACAACAAATCAAAATCTGGCACGACAGACTTTCTCAGCTCATCGATTGATATGTAAAGCTCTTGAAATATCGGCTGCGGATTTGGATTAGCTGGAGTTATGGCGCAGACAGGCTGCCGACGCATTAAGTTAGACAAATCCGCCCTAGCCAAAAATTCTTGCAGCTTTCCTAGCTGCTCAGGGTCGAGTTCCTTTAATGCATCCTGAACTTCGGAAGCCTTNTTAACTTTTCCTATCGCTAGNCTATTTTTACGCTCTCTCTCGCGGTGCATTTGTTTAATCAAATCTAGCATTTCTTCATGTTGAGTCTCCACATTGTAATACGTGCAGAANCGCGCCATATCTTCTTCTTCTTCACCGTGCGTTAGAGGATCTTCGTTGAATAGATGACGGACTTTCAAAATAGCGGCGTCTATGTCATCTATCGACGCATCCTTGCAAACGAAAAAAAGATCGGATGAGCTNAGAATGAAGACCTGTCCATCATAAGTCTGCGTCATCCCCTCAAAAGTTGTAGCTGCTATCCGAACATGGTGATCTTGCCTATTTTGCGGGCGGAGACGAGAAAGGTGGATATGAACTGCCATTCTACCCTCCAAGCTTCGATTAAGCCTTTGCAGGTAGTCTAACAGCAAGTACTCTTGACTTGGTCCTTGTTTTTGCTTTTGAGTTGGGGCCAATGCCATGGATAAACCCTCTTTTGAGAAAACCTAATTAGACAATATTGCACAAAACGTGCCATATTACAGTTCTAAGATACTTGCATAATAGACTNTAATGAGAGAAATGATTTTCAGTNATTTACCATAAAAAATTGGTNGCCTTTTATTCATAAAAGCTTCTTGACCCTCCTGATAATCTCTACTGTTGAAACAATCGCGCGTCAGTTGATCCACCAGGTCCTCGTTAAAGCTAGAATCATCCTTCATTAATTCGTTTATTGTGAGTTTAGATGCTTTCATGGAGAGAGGCGCATTTTGTGAAATCCTATCGGTAATATCTGCTACTTCTGCTTCTAACTTATCTATTGGCACGCANNAATTCACTAAGCCCATCCTNTCTGCATCTAATGCAGANTACCTTTTCGCCGTAATCAAAATCTCCTTTGCCTTTGATGGTCCAACTAAAGCCACCAAGTTTCCCAAGTTCAACCGATCATAAGCNATAGATAGTCGCGCTGCAGGTACACCGAATACAGAATCCTCCGAAGCTATTCTGATATCAGCTGATAGTGCTATACCTAAACCACCACCCATGCAAAACCCTCGGATTTTTGCAATAAACGGTTTTTCACATTCTAACATTTTTTTTCTACCGGCCATTGATATCTTTGCATATTCTGCAGCGGCNCTAGCATCCGACCTTCGTTCCTTAAATTGAGAAATATCNGCTCCNGATGCAAANGCCTTATCNCCTGCTCCGGACATAACAATNCAGCGNATTTTTGGATTACCTGAGAATTCTTGGAACGCTTCAGCTATTCCTTGCCACATATCTAAAGAGATAGCATTTCGCCTCTCGGGATTATTTAATATTATTCTGCCAACCGATCCATCGTTTTCGGCTAAAATTTTGTCCGAACAAATTTTCATTAGATTTTTCCTGCTTTTTTATTGTGAAGATATTTTTATTGTCTATACAACGCCATTTTCCCTTAAATTATCAAATTCGTCTTTTTCAATACCGATCTCGTTTAAAATTGCTAACGTGTGCTGACCCAAGTCAGGTGTCGCACTATGCATTCTTTGCGGTGTTCGTTCTAATTTTACAGCCTGCCCAACAACATTTAAGGTTCCCAATCTTGGATGGTTAACGGAAGGGCTCATATTAAGTGTTTTTACTTGGGGGTCATTAAAAACTTCCGCCATGTCTAGAATAGGCCCACAAGGCACACCAGCTGCAGCAAAGGCTTCCACCCAGTGAGCCGTGCTTCTTTTTTTTGTATACTTGGATATCTCTGCATTAATTCGATCTCTTAATGCAGTCCTTTTTTCATTGCTACTGTAGTCGGAATTCTCGCAGATTTCAGGTGCTCCAAGCGTATCACACATCCTTTTAAATAGATGTTCCGCTGATGCTTGAATATTTATCACACCATCAGAGGTTGGGAACACTCCCGTCGGCGTGTTGGTCGGGTGATTATTACCCTCTTGCTGTGGTATTTCCCCTGAAATGGTATAGCGGGCGGCTTGAAGGTCCATCATCATTATCTGGGACTCTAACAATGATGTTTTCACCCACTGCCCTTGCCCAGATGCTTCTCTCTCCAATAAAGCAACCAGTATTCCATAAGCTAAATTTATGCCCGCGGTAAGGTCAGCTATCGGTATACCAACACGTACAGGACCATCACCAGGCATACCAGTCACAGACATCAATCCTCCCAAACCTTGGGCTATTTGATCAAGACCAGCCCTTTTTGAATAAGGTCCTTCTTGTCCAAACCCGGATATACTTCCATAGACAATAGTTTTATTTATTTTGTTTATAGTTTCATAATCAATGCCTAGACGATGTTTAACATCGGGCCTGTAATTCTCAATAAATACATCCGTTTTCTTTGCCAGTTTAAAAAGAATTTCTCGGCCTGCCTCTTTTTTTAGATTGAGCGTTAAAGATCTCTTGTTTCGATGTAAATTCTGAAAGTCAAATCCATCTCTGGGACCTCCAAGTGGAACTTCCAATAATTCTGATGGCTGCTCTATTTTAATAGTTTGCATTCCCCAATCTGCTAACATCCTTGCTGCGGTCGGGCCAGCCCTTGCTCTCGTTAAGTCTAGTACACGAAACCTAGATAGTGGACCACTTGATAGCGACATAGTTTACACCGTCTCCTCTAAAAATTACTTATCAACATGATAAACTTACCCCTAACAGCTTCAAAATATTGATGTCTTTTTTTCTTCCCAGCTTTTTGTTCGCTTTCGCCTAAAACTAACGTTCAAATTTAGTGTTGGATAGTATTACAATTTTCTTTCAGTTNTAACCAAACTGGAATNAAAAACAAAACNAGCTNTTANCNCCTTNAACATTTCAACCGATATGCCNAAATAATACAACTGGATTAACAAGTTTTGATGAATTTCATATTTTAAGATACTATTATTTCGAAGAGTGACAATTTGTGCTTTAACAACTTTGTTTTTCNANACTTTATATAGAAAACTACTCAGAGGAAAAGATATGGCGACTGGAAAAGTCAAATGGTTCAATAATGCAAAAGGCTTTGGATTTATACAACCTGATGAAGGAGGGAACGATGTTTTCGTTCACATCACAGCGCTCCAAGCCGCTGGAATCGCGACCTTGAACGAGGATGATGCTGTTTCATATGATCTTGAAGAGGGTCGTGACGGAAGGTCNGCGGCTGGAAACCTCANATTGGTTTGAGGCCGTTGAAAAGCAGTTANTAAAGATCTACCGATTTACCAATTCCAGCAGAGGTAAACGTAGCCATTCCAGTATGACAACTNACAGCTGCTTTTAAAATTCCAAGAGCTAATGTAGCTCCGGACGCCTCGCCCAATCGTAGTCCAAGGTCTAGTAGCGGCTCCTTACCCATCAATTCAAGAAGCCTAGAGTGCCCGGGCTCAACTGAGCGATGGGCCACTAGACAATGGTCCACAGTGGTTGGATCGATGGCAAATAAAACAGAAGCAGAAACCGTACAAGCAAACCCGTCCAATATAACTGGTANCCGAGCNAATCGTGCAGCAATAATAGCGCCTAATATTGCTGCAAGTTCTAGACCGCCCAAATCAGCAAATAANTTTAACGGGTCTTTTGTTTCATCTGAATGGAGCTCCACTGCTTTTTGAACTAACTCTATNTTTCTTTNTAAAGTCTCAGAATTTATCCCTGTTCCACGGCCCACCCAATCTTTCGCNGTTCCCCCNTANAGAGCCATTGAAATTGCTGCAGCAGACGTTGTGTTTCCAATCCCCATTTCGCCTANNCAAATAATATCAAACCCAGGCTCTATTGCCATCATCCCATAAGCCATAGCTCGAACGCATTCTTCCTCAGTCATTGCGGATTCTTTTGTAAAATCCGAGGTTGGATGCTCCAAACTAAGCTCATAGACCCGCAAATCGGCGTCGAATGTTTTGCATAGCTGGTTAACGGCCGCACCACCTTCAACAAAATTCTTGACCATTTCACTCGTTACGGAACTTGGAAAAGCCGAGACCTCATACTTTGCTATACCATGATTGCCGGCAAAAACTGACGTGCGAGGGTGGTTGAGCTTTGGGGGGTACTCTGCTTGCCATGAAGCCAACCACTCTACAAGACCTTCCAGTTTCCCNAGTGCTCCCAATGGTTTTGTTAATTGTGCATCATGCAGGGTGGCCTTTTTGGCACTTTCTAAATCCGGTTNAGGTAATTCCTTGATAAGCTCACGCACCTCCTGTAGAGATGAAATAGCTGATTTATGTGTAGCGTCTCCCATACGGAACTTACCTCTAGTATTTAGCGGTTTGTAAAAACGTTGAGGCTCTATACCGCGTAATGGTCTTTTTGGGAAGTTCCGTTTACTCATGCTCGGTAAATTATTTCGCCAAATCCATTTTTCTAAATGTCTGGAAGATATTCTTCTAGCACTTANCTTTTTTACNAGAATTCCGATTCATTTTATCGTTAAGNATGATCGTACTTTGATGCAAGCCTGCTGGTGTTTTCCGCTGATCGGTGCCAGCATAGGGTTAGTCGGTGGTACTTTCTTTTACCTCTTACTTATCATTCAGGTTCCGGTAGCGATATCAGCAGTTATAACTATTTGTTTCATAGTGATACTTACTGGGGCTCTTCACGAGGACGGGCTCGCGGACACTGCAGATGGCCTTGGAGGAGGTGAGGATAAGAAATCAAAAATCGAGAAAATGAGAGATAGCAGAATAGGTTCCTACGGGGTGTTAGCGATCTTATTACTTACGCTTATTAAATTGAATGCGTTAATCAGTCTGGCTACTGGGAANCCNTACGAAATTNCAATTCTTTCTATCATTTGCGCCCATTCATTATCNCGTTTTTCAATAATTATTATACCATATTTTTCTATCCCAGCATCTAACGAGGGCCTTGCTCGTTACGCAGGCAAACCGGCAAACCGCGGGATTATAGGGAGTTTTTTAATCACCTCTTTCTTAATTTTGATACTACTTCCTTTTGACCAAGCCATCTTGTCTGCTTTTTTAGCAATATTGGTTGCTGGTGCCGTTGGCCTACTAGCCAACTTTCAAATTAAAGGCTATACCGGCGATATTCTAGGTGCAGCTCAACAAGTTTCTGAGGTAACGGTACTTGTCTATCTCGCTAGTAGCAGTAGCTAGGGAACAAAGCAAGGAGAATAAATGCTCGAGACACGATGGCATCTAATAAGACACGCGCCAGTAGACAACCCTGAAGGAAGGATATACGGCGCGTCCGATAAATCGGCTAATACATCCAACGCAAATGCTTTTCAAAAACTTGCTCAAAGATTACCGAGAAAAGGAATTGCTATTACAAGTCATCTAAGAAGAACCCAGCAAACACTAGACGCACTAGTTAGTNGCGGACTTGAAATATCCGAACAAATTATCGAGAATCGATTAGGAGAACAGGATTTTGGCGATTGGACCGGAAAGACATATGAGGAAGTTCGGTCTCTTTTTGGTGATGACTATGACAAGTTTTGGGTAGCTCCAGCAAAAGAAAAACCTCCCAACGGCGAAAATTTTATCGAGGTAATTGACAGAGTGAAGGAATGCATTTTGGAGTGTACGCAAAAATTTAAAGGCAGAGATGTGATTTGTATTTCACACGGCGGCGTTATTCGAGCTGCTCTGACGACCGCACTTAAAATAGAAGCCGAGAGAGCCCTCTCCTTTTCGGTCGACAATCTTTCAACTACAATAATTGACTACCTGCATCCTTGCGAAAACTTTTCTGGGGCATGGCGCGTTAGGTGTACAAACATTCCTGTTATTCAAGAGTTTCATTAGTTTCCTATTTTTGAGAGGAAATGCTTTGACTGTTCGATCCTTTAAGCTGATAGTCTTTATTCTCTGCCTAATACTCTTTATGCTAATTGCTTCGGGAGCATGGTTGTCCCTGCGGCAAAGTGATGATGAGCAAAAAGGATCAGACCTAGTTGGAGGTCCCTTCGAATTATTAGATCAAGACAGAAACAGCATCACCAACGACTCATTTCCAAATAGGTTTAAAATTATTTACTTTGGCTTTACTTTTTGTCCTGATGTTTGTCCGATGGGTCTCACAACTATAAGTGAGGCGTTGGACTCACTCGGCACCAAAGCAAAACATATACAACCAATTTTTATAACCCTTGATCCCTTAAGGGATACTGCCGACGTACTGAGGAACTACAAAGAAAATTTTCACGAAAGCATTATTTTCTTAACAGGGTCGTTAGAACAGATTCGTTCGGTAGCAAAACTTTACAAGGTCTATTTTCAAAAGACTAATAACGATGATGACTATCTTATCGATCACTCAGCCATTACTTTTATAATGGCTCCTTCTGGAGGTTACCTAAAGCATTTTGGGCCCAGTGCTACCGCCGTAGAATTTTCAAATTTCTTTAATTCCATTTTAAAGTAGTATTGTGGTGAATTAACTCACAAGAGCTTATCTATCCTTTTAGAAGGAACTTACATATGGATGATGATACCAAAGTTTTTGGCAGAGTTATGAGGCTTCCTGGGTTTGATGGAATGATACCCGAAAGAGGCCCTATTCATTTAGTATCAGATGATGGGGAGGAATACCTATTAATTGCTGCTCTACCGGATACACCCGGAGACGTGGAAACGCTAGCTCTAGAATGCGAAGGCAAGTTTGCTGCATATATTGGTAAAGACTTGCACATGTCTGGAAAAATTTTAGGGTCAATACTATGGCATGCGAAACTTTTTGAATGTAAATGATCCTTAGTCATCCACCAATGCCTTTAACTCATAAACTATTTCAAGAGCGGCTCTAGGAGATAAATTATCGGGGATAATTTCTGATAAGTATTCCTCTAGTTTACCGCTGTTTTTCGTTACGCTAGTACTTTCTGAAGCAATGTTACTAAACAAAGGCAGGTCCTCTGCTAAAGATTTAATAGCGAGGGAATTCTCACCCTCTTCAAGTTCCTTCAGAACTACTTTTGCTCTCTGTACGACGGTGTCGGGCAGGCCAGCTAATTTAGCGACATGTGTACCATACGAACGGTGAGCCACTCCTTCTACAACCTCGTGTAGAAAAATAATATCATCATTCCACTCTTTTATTTTCATGGAATAACACTTCATTGAATCGAGAGTTGACGAAAGATTAGTTAGCTCGTGATAATGAGTTGCAAACAGCGTTCTACATCGCACGACATGATGCAGATGTTCCACCGTTGCCCACGCTATAGACAAACCATCAAAGGTAGCCGTGCCCCTACCAATTTCATCTAGAATAACAAATGATTTTTCTGTCGCCTGGTTTAATATGGAAGCTGTTTCAACCATTTCGACCATAAAAGTCGACAGTCCGCGCGCTAAGTCATCTGCGGCTCCAACTCTACTAAATAGACGATCTATGATGCCTATTTTGGCATACGAGGCTGGCACATAAGATCCTAGTTGCGCCATCAAAATGATCAAAGCATTCTGGCGTAGGAAAGTGCTTTTTCCCGCCATATTTGGGCCCGTAAGTAGCCAGAGCCTATTTTCTAATTTTAATTCACATGAGTTTGGAATGAAATGCTCACCATCCTTACAAAACGCCTCTACTACAGGATGTCGGCCCTCGATAATTTCAAACTCATTTCCAGTGGTAATTATTGGACGAATATATCCATGCTCTATAGCTAATTTTGCAAGGCTTAGAAATACATCAATCTCAGCTACAGCGAATGCTGATGCCAGAATTCTCTCATGATGAATTAAAACTTCGTTTCTTAGTTTATTGAAGCACTCTTCCTCTATACCCAGAGATTTCTGAGCAGACTGGTTGATCTCTCTCTCTAATTCTGAGAGTTCAACTGTTGTGAACCGCGCAGAATTAGCCATTGTTTGTCTGTGAATAAAGGTTGGGTGTGACATCAATTTCTCTGAATGAAGCGATGTTACTTCAATAAAAAAACCAAGAATGTTATTATGCTTTATCTTTATAGAATTAATATCCATCTCTTCTGCATATCTCTGCTGAAGGCCGGCGACGAGAGCTCTACTTTCGTTTTTAAGGTTTCTCAACCTATCAAGCTCTGCGTTGAAGCCCCTGGCGATATATCCTCCGTCCCGAATTAGGATCGGCGGGTCATCAGCAAGGGCTCTCTCTAATAGTTCAACCAGTGGATAATATCCATCTAAATCCTGAATATGCCTTTTGAATTCATCTTTAATACGGGATAGCCCGACATTCTCCGTTAATAATTCTGTCTTAATTATATTTGTTTTAGAAAGTGCATTCCTAATGGCAATCAGGTCTCTCGGCCCCGCCCGGTCTGCACTAAGCCTAGACAACGCTCTCTCAACATCAGGGACTGTTCTAATAATATCCCTGAGAGAGCCTAGCAGACCTTCATTTTCATAAAAACAAGTGATAGAATCTAAGCGTTTATTAATGATCAACGGGTTTGTGGGTGGGGCTGATATCCAGTTCAATAATAGGCGAGACCCCGCACTAGTAAGCGTCCTATCTATTATCGCCAATAATGACCCCTTTTTCGAACCTCCTATTGTTCTGGTTATTTCTAGGTTGTTACGAGTAGCACCATCTATCTCAAGAACCTCACTAGCACTCCATTGCTGGGGCGATGATAACTTTGGTATCTTTCCCTGTTGCGTTAGTTCAATATACTCTACCAGCCCACCCGCGGCCGATATCTCTGCTCTAGAAAAAGTACCGAAACCTCCTAGAGATGTTACTTCATAGATCTTTTTCAAGCGTCTTTCTCCATTCACGCTATCAAAAAAAGTATGTGCTAGTGGTGTGAGAAGCTCCTTCCAGTCGGTCAGTAGAGATTGAGTATGTTTTTCCTCTTTCAATTTTTGCCAAATCAAATCTGAAATCAAAATTTCAGCCGGCTGGATTCTTGAAAGAGCAGTTCCTAATTGTTCAACACGACATTTTTGAGTTTGAAAAGACCCCGTAGAAATATCTACCCAAGCTAAACCCACCACATCTTGGATAAAACTCAGGCTTGCCAGAAAATTATTTTGTGTCGCTTCAAGAAGACTGTCCTCTGTGACGGTTCCAGGGGTAACAATTCTTACCACCTCTCGCTTCACGACGGACTTGCTGCCTCTTTTGCGAGCCTCTTCTGGTTTTTCTACTT
Source organism: Rhodospirillaceae bacterium (assembly GCA_002730675.1). Taxonomy (GTDB): domain Bacteria; phylum Pseudomonadota; class Alphaproteobacteria; order Thalassobaculales; family Thalassobaculaceae. Next base: position 10,645 of record PCAV01000025.1, read on the forward strand.
GCTCACAAACAGCTACTTTGAAGCCCTTACGGATTAGCCGTGCTAAATACACATCCGCTGCATGAACAGGAACACCACACATCGGGATATCTTTGTTATCCTTCTTCCCTCTCTTCGTA
>PCAV01000026.1 GCA_002730675.1 Rhodospirillaceae bacterium
GAAACGGCGGCTTCTCTTTTAAGCTTTCACACCTACCTCGAGGGAGTGACGGATCGTATGACTGCTATTACCTGGGGGGCGGAGGATCTGTCTGCTGCTTTAGGGGCGAGCGATAATATGCACGCAAGCTCAGGTGGGTATGATGATCCCTATTTGATGGCTAAATCATTATGCCTAGCAGCAGCTCGAGCACTAGATGTACAACCGGTTGGTGTTGTTTATGTGAATTATAAAGACATGGAAGGGCTCTCTACGGATTGTCTGAATGATAGGAAAACAGGATTTATTGGAAAGATTGCTATACATCCTGCTCAGGCGGAAGTGATAAACACGGCTTTCACCCCATCGAACGAAGAGATCAAATATGCGGAAAGAGTTGTTGATGTATTTGAACAGAATCCAGGTGTTGGTGTAGTGGGGCTGGATGGCAAAATGCTAGATATGCCACACCTTAAACAGGCAAGAAATCTTCTGTCACTGGCGACAGAGATAGCGCAAAAGAGTAATTAAACCTGTCGACCATTAGCTAAAAATCAAACATTGGCGCTCGGGCTATTGATGCTACCTTCTCTAATTTTCTTCTTGTTGGGCTGCAAAGATCGATGTGTAACCGCCTGACCAATCAGGTGGTAGGGGACATGGCTCAGAATCAAACACAGCATATTCAGGTCGTTGCCCTCTCACGACCTGTAGTGCTTCTTTGCATGGCGCGGGATGAGATGTAATGGTCAATGCATCGGCGGAGGAGTAAGCGTTTATTAAAAGTGGTCGCATTCTATTGGAATTATTCGGCATAGATCCATGAACGGTTCTGCAGTGATGTATGGTTATAGAGCCTGCTTTACCCTTCATCCAGCCAGTCTTAGATGTTGGTAACTTTGCGGCGTCTTCGTCACGCATAGCACCGACCCATTCACCTTCCTTGTTGTAGTGACTGTATATAGGTCCGAATTGACTACCAGGTATAGCCCCCATCGGGCCCATCTCATCATCAACATCGTTCATATATAGACCGATGGCTAGAACGGAATAATTAGTGTGTGGGTAAAATGGAATATCCTGATGCCATTTTACTTCTTCTCCGCCGCCTCCCCACTTAAAATTCAATTTTGAGTGATGAAATGTGACATCAGGACCAAGTAAGTCCTCGGCAACGTCCACGATAGGGCCCTGACTTGCAAACTCCCAATAAGTCGGGTGATGCGACACCGGACTTGTCAGGCGTCTTAGTCGAGGAGTTTCAGAACTATGACCCTGGTCTAAATCAAATTTAGAGTCAGATTGCTTATAGGAGCGACTTTCTTCTATGAATTCGTTAGTTGTATCCCAAATCCGTTTCATCCATTCGGGACTAATAAATTCCTCTAGAACCAAATATCCATCGTTAAAGTATGTTTCTCTTTGCGCCTGCGTTAATACTTTAGGTTCGTGAGCTAATATTGATTCCGGTTTCATGCCAAATTCCCAAATCGTGTTATTTTCTTTAATGCATACATTAGTGTCTGAAAAAAACAAGCTTTTGCTGAAAGTGAGCTTGTTTCAAAACCACACAACCTAAGGACGAAANNCCTCTTTNTTTGTTCCNGTGTAATAGGTNTTTAATTGCCGCTCNGTCGCGTCTTTGTGAGCACTTAAGGCAGCCTCGTTAAGGTCAGCTGATGGCGGTGGTTCATAATCAAAATTTCCATAAGTGTCTTCGCCTCGCACCAGCATAGCCGAGTCCCGTATTTTTATCTGTTTCACGTATGTTGGAATATATCGTATGGCTAACCCAATTCTTCGATTTGGGGTAGTATTTGGTGAAGAGGCGTGTGCAGATCGAATATGATGTAGAGAGATTTGTCCTGCTTTGAGTGGTGCGAATACCCCTTCATCTTCGTCAATTTTGAGATCTATCTCCTGACCCCTTGTCAGTAGATTATTAGAATCAAATGTATCTGTATGATTAACCTGTTCCCATTTGTGGCTGCCCAAAATAAATCGCATTGCCCCGCTCTCTATTGAAGCCTCTGACATGGCGAACCAAGCAGTAACGACATCAGCCGGTTCCAATCCCCAATAAGTTGAGTCCTGATGCCAGGACACAAAACCNGGGTCTTGTGCTTCTTTTATGAAGAAGTTCGTTGTCCAGCAGATTATGTTTGGACCAATTANATCTTCTACTGCATCCAAAATTTTTGGATGTCTTACGATCTCGTTTGCCCATGTGAAAAGGAGGTGTACCTTATGGCGCCACTCCTTTTGAATGGGTCCACCACTCTCCGCTTCGTAGGTTTCTAATTTTTGCGTTAAGAGTTTTGCGTCATTCTCGGACATAACAGTCACTGGAAAAACAAGCCCATTTTCTTCGTATTCAGCGATCTGTTTTTCTGTCAGAATCTTAGGCATTGTTTAAATAGTCCAATACGTTTTTGAAAAGTACAACAGGATTTTTGTTTGCTTTCAATGCTTATAAAAAAAAACAGGAAAACTTTCACATAGTTGATGTACTGATTTGCATCTACAACAATACTAAGTNAGAAAACCAGACAAGTGCACGGCTTCCAACATGGTAACTACCGGTCTTGATGTCATAGATAGACCCNCTCTGCACGCCTATTAATNCAAAGCATAAATAATTAAAATCTGTTCACGCAAACGAGATCGTTGGTTAGTCAAATACTGTTTCNANATAATGGCTTCCATCGACCATTGCCTCAATAACTGTTGGTCCTTCNGCTTTCAAGGCGCTCTNAAGCGCTTTTTCAAGTTGGGCTTCGTCATAAACACCAACCGCAGGAACACCNAAATAGTGACTGGGAGGTTCATCATATATAGCCNTTTCTACCTGTGAACCATATTGTGCATATTGTCTTTTTTCCTGTTTTATTTGAATTAAAGACAACCACTGATCATTAAGAACCACCACGGGGATCGACAAATTTTGCCTTCTCGCCGTTGCTAATTCTCCGGCAGTCATCTGAAAGCAGCCATCCCCAATTAGGCAGACTACTAGATGATCTGGTTTAGCAATTTTAGCAGCAATCGCGGCTGGAAGGCCGATACCCATTGACGACCAGCCATTAGTGACATGACAAACTTTCGGTTCAGGCGCTATCCACTGGCTAGCGATTTGATGCGTATGGGCACCAACATCGTAAGTTATGATGCCATCTTTTGGCAGAACTTCGCGGACTATATCGATCGCTTTGAAAGGTGTAAAAGCCTCCGTTGAGGGGCGAAGTGCTTGGTTATAGTCTTTATTGTGTGTATCTAATTCTGATTGCGTCCANTTGTTTTCTGCGGCTGGGTAACTTAGTAAACGTGATAAGGAGTTTGATAACTCTCCCGTCACTTCGCCTACTAGCTTAACGCTTTTGTCAATATCTGGGGTTTCTATGTCGATTGATAATAGCGGNGTATTGCCAATCCATGCCTCATACTCNACTTCAATGGTGTCAAATCCTAGGCCTATAACTAAGTCAGCAGATTGTATAAATTTGCGCTGCATCTGTCTTTTCCCACGTTCTATACAGCCNAAGCAGAGTGGGTGGTTTTCATCAATCATTCCTTTAGCCATGGTGGAGCTACCAAATGGTATTTGATTTTTTTCAATGAACTTTAGTAGAAGGTTATGATCTTTCATTCGCATTGCAGATGATCCCAAGATAGCAACGGGCTTTTCAGCTTTTTCCAATAAGTCGATCGCTTTTTTGATGTCGGCATCAGATGCGGTATTTTGTACATGTGTTACCGAAAAGCTGGCATTCACATTTCCTTTTGCGGGAGCGAGGGAGACGTCCTCAGGCAAGTCAATATGCACTGGTCCCATTGGCTCTGTGAGAGCCAACGTTATCGCCTCTTTCATTATTTCCGCGACATTGTCATGTTTTGCAGCGTAAGAGGCTTTTGTGATNGGAGCAAATAGTGCGTGATGGTCAATCCACATTTGAATGCGGCGGCCNAATTGCGGAGTATTTAGATTACATGTGACAGCAATCATAGGAGATCTATCTAAATAGGCACTGCCAACACCAGTTGCTAGGTTGGTTGCTCCAGGTCCTAGCGTCGCGATACAAAACCCAGGTGTGCCAGTAATCCTGCCCATCACATCAGCTGCAAATGATGCGGAGCCTTCATGAGCCGTAAGCACAAATTCCATTCCACCCAGCCGCATAGCTTCTATAAGAGGTAAGACATTTCCACTTGGGATACCAAATCCGTGACTTACTCCAGCCTGCTTCATAAACGCAACAATTAAATCAGCATTATTCATNGAAAACCTCCGCCACTTTCTAGGCTTATTGACTAGGTAATTATATTTTGCNAAACCAAACTTGTCGCCACGGNAATGTAGTTAGCAAAAATACAAAAAGACCGCCACCCACAAGATTAAAAATAAATTTAAAACTTTCTTGAAATTCGTTGCCCGCGTTATCTAACCAAGAAAAAATAAGCGTTAAAATAGTTACTCCCGAAACAACTCCGATTGTCCGGGTTAGCATTGTAATACTGCCACTCACTCCTCGTTGATCTGATGGCAGCATGCCAGTAATGGAATACATGTAAGAAGTTTGAAATAAACCCGTGCCAACTCCTTGTATAAAAAGCGCCAGTAGCATCCATGGTATGTCATCGGGACCATTTATCAGACTCAAAGCGCATAGACCAATTGCAGTGATTAAAATTCCAGTAAAACCAAGACGTCGTGGTCCAAGATTATTTAAAAGACGGCCTCCCAAAATGCCAGCGATGCTAGTTCCAAAAAAACCAATAGCTAGAATCAGTCCAGCTTCATTAGTTGAGATGGTGCTAATTTGGTAGAGAAAAAAAGGTATGAATAAAATAACACTAAAAGTTGCTAAGTAAGTAAAACAGCTAGCAAGGTTTAAAATAACAAACTCAATATTCCTAAAAATAACAAGGTTTATTATCGGATCGTCAGTGTGGTTTTCTTGACGAATAAACCAAAAGGTTAAAGCGCTGGCTGATATCGCCAAACAGAGAACATACAAAATACCGCTTTCGTTAAGATTGTGCAGCTGATCTATAGCCAGCAACCACATTAAAATCGATAGGATGAGCAAAATGGCTCCAAGTTTATCTAGGCTGGTATTATTTTGCTGTCTTTCAAAAGAGTTTGTGAAAATTAAAATGATAAATGAAGCGAGTGCAAGTGGTATCCTAAACCAAAAAACGGCTTGCCAACCAAAAAGCTCTACTAGAAATCCCCCCGCTATAGGACCTAAAAGCCCGCCGATTGCAAAAATAAATGTAAATAAACCAACAGCATAACCTCTTTTTTCTTCGGGATATAATACAATCATCATTGCCGGCGCAACGCTTGTGGTAAGTCCTGTACCAATACCTTGCAGGAAGCGAAAAAAAAGAAGTGATTCAAAGCTCCAGGATAAAGATATAAGGATGAATGAGGCACTACTGATTATAAGTCCTGTAAAGAAAATCCGCCGCTGACCATGTATATCACCGAGCTTGCCGCAAACAAGCATCAGGCTGGAGTATGTCAGAACATAACAAATAACGACGTACCGAATCATTTCTAAAGGCTGATTAAGATCCTTAACAATAAAGGGAAATGCGACATTTACTGAAGTATCTAGGGGGCCGATCATTGCCCCAAGACTTATAGCGACTAACACGGCAAGCATTTTAAACGAATTGAACATGCTGTTCACAGACTCAAATCACTATAGTTTTTTGTGTAAATACCCGTAGTATAAGGTAACTCGAGATATTCTGCTTTATATAAATTGGAAACTTAAAGATTGTTTCTTCAATGCTCTAGAGAGGTGAAAGTGGTTAGTGAAAAGTTTACCGTTGAATTAAAGGCACCAGACATTGAGCCTTACCGAGAAAGCAATATTGGCGTTGAATTTGTCACCACCTTTGATAGCGGAAAGTCAGGTCCCCATGTAATGATCAATGCTGTCACCCATGGTAATGAAATATGCGGTGCGATTGCCCTTGATAGACTTTTAAAAGACAGTATCAGGCCAATAAATGGAAAGCTTACACTAGCTTTTGTGAACCACCTTGCATACTCAACTTTTGACCCTTCTGCCCCAAGTCTTTCAAGATTTATTGACGAGGATTTCAATAGAGTATGGGTTGAAGATAGGTTAGATGGACTAGAAAAAACCTCTGAGCTTCAGAGGGCACGAGAGCTGCGACCAGTTTATGATGAAATTGACCTTCTTTTAGATATCCATTCTATGGGAACCTTCTCAAAACCTTTAATGATTTGTAATGGCCTCCCAAAAGAAAGAGATTTTGTTACGAAAGTGAATTTTCCTGCCNATATTATGTGCGGTTCAGGTCATGTCGTAGGGAAGCGATTAATTGAATATACACCNTTCAATGATACTCGTAATTCAAAGGTAGGACTTCTTGTTGAATGCGGNCAGCATTGGGCTTNAGATACGGACGTAGTTGCCCTCGACACAGCATTGCATTTTCTCCGNGCCTGCAAAGTGGTGGACNCGAATTTTATAAATGATCGTCTCTCGCCTGCGGCAAAGGAGCCTGAAACTGCGGAGATGTGGGATGTGACGCATGGTATAACAGCCTCAACAGACAATTTTAAATTCTGCGAACCATTCGTGGGTATGGAGATTATTGAAAAAGAGGGAACCAAGATAGCTCAAGACGGCGGCAAAGATATCAGGACGCCATATGATAATTGTCTTCTCATGATGCCAAATCATAGCCCTGGTGCTGGTGTTAGAAAATTAAGATTATGTCGGAGATCGTAGGGGTTTCCTAGATGCTAAGATATCGTTGACTGTTACGTAGATCAAAAGGAATGAAAAATGGGTAGAGGGTTATTAATAGCATCTTTTGATTTTTCTGGCGCCCCAGAAGATGAGTTTCACGATTGGTACGACCTCGAACACATTCCTGAACGGCAGGGTGTCACAGGATTTGATCTATGTGAAAGATGGATAGGCGTAGATAATAACCGCTATTCCATCGCTACATATGATCTGGACTCGGTTAAGGTATTGCAAGGTGCTGAATACAAAAATATTGCATACCAAAACCTTTCGCCCTGGTCTAAACGTGTTACGGGCATGTGTGATCGTATTCTGCGTTTTGAAGGCACACAAATTTTTCCAGGAAATCAAGTGGCTTCCACCGAGGCCAATGCTATTCTCATGGTTGCAATAAATGTGGATGAAGTCGTAGAGCAGGATTTCAACTCCTGGTACGATGAAGAGCATATACCCAACTTGTCGTCCGTCCCAGGAGTGTTGTCGGCNAGACGGTTTAAAAGTACCNGTGGAACGCATGACTACGTTGCGTTGTATCATTTGGAGTCTGAAGGTGTTACCTACTCTGAGGCTTGGTCAGCAGCAATCAATACGCCCTGGAGTTCAAAGATCAGACCTCATTTTAAAAATAATATTCGGTTGCTGGCAAAACGATATGAACGCCTTGTATAAAACCTCTGACTTGTGACTAGTTAAGTGGAACATTTATGGGTGGTGATTGTATTAATCGCCACCGCCCTGCAAACTGCCAGAAATGCGGGTCAAAAAAGGCTTGCGGAAAAACTCTCGGCTGCTTCGGTCACCTGGGTGAGATTTGTCTTTGGATTGCCGATAGCAGCTATCTATTGCCTNGCTCTGTGGAACGCTCATGCTCCACACATTGAAATATTTAATATAGAATTTTTTCATTATTGTTTATTAGCTGCAATTTGCCAGCTCACCGGGACATTCCTTTTAATTCTTTTATTCAAATTACGTAATTTCGCTGTTGGCTCAACTTATGTACGAAGTGAGGCAATAATAGCAGCTTTCATTGGAGCTATTTTTTTTGAGGATATCTTAAGTTTTTCGGGTTGGGTTGCCGTTGGAATATCGGTGGTTGGAGTTGTGTTAATAAGCCTTACCAATATTGAATTCAATAAAGAGCAGATAAGATCGTTTTTCTTTAATTCCTCGGCCGGAATAGGGCTCCTATGCGGGCTGGCTTTTGGTATTGGGTCGTTTTTTATCCGAGATGCAAGCTTATCTCTGGAGGGTAAAAATTTCCTACTAACTTCTGCTCTAACATTACTAAATGTGTTGCTCTTNCAAACTGTTGGCCTAGGAATACTCGTAGTAATAAAGNCCCCAGCCGATATAAAAAAAATGATAACTCTNTGGCGGCAATGTATATTTGTTGGGGTNACTAGTGCCCTTGGTTCGATNGGTTGGTTCACTGCTTTAACAATACAACGTGTAACTTTCGTGAAGGCTCTGGCGCAAATAGAATTTATATTTGCACTTTTGGTTTCCTACTTCATCTTTGGAGAAAAATCGTCAAAGATAGAAATCTTAGGCATGGTGCTTGTTGTGTCGGGGATCTTAATTCTGCTAATGTTTACAAAATAAAAGCTTGCTATTGCATTCTTACCAAACGTTTAATCTAGAGGGTCATTAGGTCGATCGAGGTAAAAAATGGAAAAAAATCAAAACATAGAGGAACCAGAGCTTCGATGGATAGAAACGCCCAAAGGGCGTGCAATTATTAATGCAGTTTCATTAACGGTGTTGTTAGCAATTACACAACACTTTGGTTACATAGCGCCGGGTCCTCCTGTAACGCTAGAAAACATCATTTTATATGGGATCTATGGTGTCGTGGTTGGTTTGCTTATGTACGTCTGGACAGATTTTAGACTTCGGCGGCGAAGAAAAAAATTAGAGGCAGCCAAAAATAATCCATTAAAAGATAAGTTAGACGATGAATAGCCTATGATACAACAATACTGGAGTTCGCAATGATCAGTAATGATGAAGCAAAATTCTACCATGAAAATGGGTATTTAGTTGTTGAAGATGTTTACTCACAAGAAGAAATTTCGGCTATGCGTTCGGTTTTGGGCGAGCTTATAGACAAAGCGCGCGGGTTGGACGATCACGATAATGTGTATGACTTGGAACCATCTCACACGCCTGATAATCCGAGAGTGCGCAGAATAAAGGAGCCATATAAAGTTCACCCTATTTTTCGAGAAATGGCGCAAACGCCAAATATTGTTACAATTCTAACTAAGCTTATAGGTCCGGATCAAAGGCTCCACGGCGGCAAAATAAATATTAAGGCAGCCGAATATGGTTCCCCTGTTGAGTGGCACCAGGATTGGGCTTTTTATCCCCACACAAACGATGATGTGTTAGCTATTGGCGTGATGTTGGATGATATGACCGAGGAGAATGGGCCTTTACTAATTATGCCAGGTTCCCACAAGGGGCCGACTTATGACCATCACTCTAATGGATTTTTTGCAGGTGCAATTGATCCCAACACTTGCCCGCTGGATTTTTCTAAGGCCGCAAGGGTAACAGGTAAAGCGGGAGCTTGCAGTTTTCATCATGTTCGGGCCGTTCATGGGTCGGAACAAAATCGTTCTGGTAAAGATCGTGTTCTTCTATTGTATCAGGCGGCTGCAGCTGACGCTTGGGACTTAAGAAGGTTTAACGAGCCATGGGAAGAGTACGAGTCCCGAATGATAGCTGGCGTTTCTACACTCGAGCCAAGAGTGGTGGATACGCCAATAAGACTGCCGTATCCGCCAGCAAAATTTGATGGATCCATTTACGAAAACCAGCGAGGAATGAAGGCAAGGTATTTTGCTTTTGATGACAATCGTAAGCATAACAAAGAAGATGCAGATTAGTTAACTTTAAATAAGATTTGGATGGGGCTTAAGGTTACAGTTTTCTCGAGAGCCGCTTCTAGTTGTTTGCATTAATTTTAACGTTGCAAGTTTTACTGGCTCTCGAGATTAATCAAATTTTTATGATAGTTTACTTCCTGGTCAGGCAACNGCCTTTCCTTCTTTAGTGAGATGGTCCAGTCCTTCATTCAAGGCGATCTCATAAGCATCAAACAGCGCATTTATTTCACTCTCTGTAATAATNAGTGGGGGGCAAAAACACATAGAGTCACCAACAGGTCGNAGNATGAGGCCATGCTTCAAACAAATATTACTGATCGTTCCNCCGACATTGTCTGTTGGCGCGAAAGCCTCCTTNGAGGATTTATCGCGAACTAACTCTGTTGCCCCTATCAACCCTTCCCCGCGAACCTCCCCTACTAGTGGGTGATCTGCAAAACTGTTTANTCGTTCTTGGTATAAGCCCATAACGCTTCTNACGNGTCCAAGAATATCTTCCTCTTCATAAATTGACAGTGTTTCAAGTGCTACAGCTGCGGCAACNGGATGGCCAGAGTAGGTATATCCATGTCCGAAAACGCCAAGCTTGCTACTTGCGTCGGCAATAGCTTGATAAATGTCGTCACTTATCATTGTGCCAGAGATAGGTAGATAGCTTGACGACAAGGCTTTTGCGCAGACAAGAATGTCGGGCTGTATGCTGAAAGTCTCTGATGCCCAAAAATTACCNGTTCTACAAAAACCACAAATAACTTCGTCAGCAACAAANAAAACATCGTGTTTTNTTAGTACNGCNTGGATCTTTTCAAAATAGGTTTTTGGCGGNGTAATGACGCCACCAGCACCCATTATAGGTTCAGCAAAAAAAGCTGCCACTGTTTCAGGACCCTCATCAATTATGAGCTGATCTAAGTCGTTTGCCATACGCGTTGCAAAATCTTCCTCAGTTTCACCATCCTCACCAAACTTGTAATAGTGGGGGTTGTTTGTGTGGATAAATTTTTCTAGCGGGACATCAAAGCCGGCATGATTCAAGGAGCGGCCGGTTAGACTGGAAGAAGCCAGAGTGATACCATGGTANCCGTTTATTCTNCCAATTATTTTTTTCTTCTGGTGACGCCCGCGTGCATTATTATAGTACCAAATAATCTTTATCGCTGTATCGTTGGCTTCTGATCCTGAGTTGTTAAAAAATACTTTGGAAACAGTATCAGGAGCAACATTTAAAAGTTTTTCTGCCAGGTCGATGCTTGGAGGATGCGACTTTTGACCAAACAGATGATAGTATGGAAGGGTTTCAAGTTGTTTAGTAGCGGCGGCTACTAATCTTTTATGTTGAAAACCTAACGATGTCGACCACAGACCAGCCATGCCCTCGATATATTTTTTACCGCCATTGTCCCAAACATACACCCCCTCGCCCTTCTCGATAATCATAGGGCCTTGTTCCTCATTGGCTCGGAGATTCGTGTAGGGGTGCACTAAATAAGCGACGTCCCTTGCTTCTGGCGAATTAGGCTTCAATGGCATAATACTCTCCCTGTATTTTCAAACTTTTACAAATAACGACTATAGAAGCTTTTTCGATAAATGCTACATTGTCTTTGATGAAAATTTAACATCACACTCTTTCGAGTTTACCGCTCGTTTTGAAACTTAATCTACTTTTGCATATCTAGGCAGTATAAACCAAATGAATGATAGGAACTGCGCTAGTAAGGCTAGCCCAAAACCCCAAAAAAAACCTTCGGAACTGTATGCGCCACTGTCCCCCGTTGGGAAGAAATTTATTATCTCTCCTATAAGGTATTGTATCAAGAATACGCCTCCGAAAGTCATCACATTTACCGCAGTGATTACTCGGCCAGATAATTCATTTGGAAAAAATCTCGTCAAATGCGCGTAAACTACCATGGCAGAGTTTGCAAGTAGTCCAAATGCAAGCCAGGGATAGATAGAAGTTGGTGCTAACTCGAAGATTATTAAAAGTTGACTGGTCATAAACAGAAGCATCGAGACAGTAAAAAAAGTTAGCAAAGATACTTCAAATTTTTCTAACCAGTTTGCGAGTGCGCCAGTTATTAGAGAACCTATTGCAAGGGCGAGGGCCAGCAACAGCAAATAATGCGCGACGGGTCCTCTATCTAAACTGGCGACATCCTTCAGCCAGGGGCCAGCCCAAAGACCCTGTATAGCCATATTTGCCGCGAGACTAGTGCTTATGAGAGGCGCACATTTCCAAAACTCTTGATTGGTGTAGATGGAGCCCAGTTCATATATCTGATGCCTGAGGGTAGGGAGTGCTATACTAGCCTTGCGTTCAGGAACTACGATGAAAATTAATAGAGAAACTGAGAGTGTTGCTATTGCGAGGAACTGGAATATCTCTCGCCAAGTGAAAAAAGCCAACATAATCTCAAGAGGGGCGGTCGCAGCAACGGCTCCTAGTCCACCGATAGCAAGAAAACCCCCGTTGATGAGGGGCCAGTGACGATCATCAAACCATATTGTGGCAGCTTTTACAGCTCCCATCAAACAACCAGCTACTCCAAGTCCTATAAAACCTCTGCCGAGAGCCAAAATAGTTGTGTTTGTGCCAAGAGAGAATAGTACAGCTCCGCCAGCTGCAAACAACAGAAGTAACGTTTGCACTTTTCGAGGACCGTATCTATCAAGCAAAATGCCCAAGGGAATTTGAAATAAGGAAAATGTTAGAAAATATGTGGCAGTAAGAAATCCAAGATCTCCCGCATCTAAGCCGACTTCACTAGTCAGTTGTGGGGCAATTATCGCGTTTGTAGAACGAAATAAGTAGGAGAGGAAATAACCTGCCGCAAATGGAATAAATATGACTAGAATAAGCTTTCCCGCTGTTATTCTTGTGGCGAAGTTTGTATCTCTATCATTACTTTCATTCGTCCCTTGGTTAAGGAACGCTTTTTTGGTTGTACGCCAAGCAGTAAAAAGAAAAGAAATAGCAAACACAGATGATTTCGCTTTGATGGCTGTCGAAGTCTGAGGTTATTAATCTCGAGGTATACAGTTTTAAACCTGAAAAGTAGAGAACTATGTATAGCATAACCCAAAAAAATTAGAAAATTGTACTGATGGAAATACTTCTTGTTAAAACGCAAATGTCATTAAACATTGATTTTTTGATCTAGAAATAGTTCACTTCCTGCGAATCGACTGATAAAACACTAGTCGCAAGCCGTTTCTAAAATGTTTGTGATTATCAAGATCCCGTGGAGAGTAGAAAATGTCTAGCTCATGGCAACCTAATTCTTGGCGAACTAAGCAGGCCCTGCAAATGCCTGATTACCCTGATGGTGAATATTTAGAGAGGGTCGAGTCACAGATTGCTTCATTTCCACCACTTGTTTTTGTAGGCGAAGCACAGAAGCTTAAATCCGAACTAGCACGGGTAGCATCTGGCCAAGCATTTCTATTGCAAGGCGGGGATTGCGCGGAAAGCTTTGCAGAATTCTCAGCCGATAACATTAGAGATACGTTTCGTGTTCTCTTGCAAATGGCACTTGTCCTTACTTTTGGCGGTGGTCTTCCAGTTGTAAAGGTTGGCCGATTGGCTGGTCAGTTTGCAAAGCCTAGATCTAGTTCTGTGGAGAAACAGGGTGATCAGGAGTTACCGAGCTATCGAGGTGACATTGTAAATTCTATCGAATTTGAGCCCGAAAAAAGAAAGCCGGATCCGGGTCGCCTCTTGAAGGCATATAATCAGTCGGCGTCGACGCTGAATTTATTAAGAGCTTTCGCTCAAGGTGGATTTGCGAATCTAGAAGAAATCCACCGATGGACACTAGGTTTTGTGTCTAACTCTCCTCAAGGTGAGCGCTATGAAAAACTGTCACATAGATTGGATGAGACCCTCAGGTTTATGCAAGCATGCGGGCTGACTTCCGACTCAATTAGACAGCTTCGGGAAACAGATTTTTACACTTCTCATGAGGCTCTCTTGCTTGGCTATGAGCAGTCTATGACCAGACAGGATACCATAACAGATGACAAAGGTTGGTATAGTACTTCGGCCCATATGATTTGGATTGGTGATCGTACGCGGCAGGTGGACGGAGCGCATGTTGAATATATGCGCGGAATAAAAAACCCAATAGGCCTCAAATGTGGACCTAGTTTGGCGGCTGAAGAATTAATTACATTGATCTCAAAATTAAACCCGGGCAATGAGGCTGGCAGATTAACCTTAATTTGTAGAATGGGGGCAGAAAATATAGGAGCGAAATTACCAGCTCTAATTAGGGAGGTCCAAAAAGAAGGTAAGAACGTCGTTTGGTCCTGTGATCCAATGCATGGCAACACAATAACATCTTCTAATGGATATAAAACAAGACCATTTGATAACATTTTATCAGAAGTAAAACAGTTTTTCGAAATACATGCCGCCGAACGAACCTACGCCGGTGGAGTGCATTTTGAAATGACTGGTCAGGATGTGACAGAATGTTTAGGTGGAGCGCAGGCTATAAACGAGGTCTCTCTTGGCGACAGATATCATACACACTGTGATCCTAGGTTGAATGCTTCGCAAGCACTTGAATTAGCTTTTCTTATTGCTGATATGCTTAAAGAAAACTTTTCCAAAACAAAAAACTTTCCAGATATGGCAGCCGTTTCGTAAGTTGAAAAGTTGATAACCTTAAAAATTACTCGGCCTACATATTCAGATTAGGATTGGGTAGCATTATGCGAAAAAACCATCAGAGCTCAAAAGAACGTGGTGTAAAAAAGATAGCTCGAGTGGCTCTGTCACCAGATAATAGCTCGATTGGCCGGTTTGCGGATAAATATTTTCTAAGAACTAAGGATATTGTCGAGAAATTTGGCGATACCACGGTAACCTATGCAGTTTTCATGCGACGACCTGTTACAAGTGCTCCTCGATTAGCTATCGATTGGTTACAGTTAATGGCGAAAGAGCGTCAGACTTCTTTTGAAATCGACCTAAAATACAAAGAAGGATCGTGGGTGGGGGCTGGTGAACCCATAGTCTACCTAACTGGTTCACTATTTCATCTTGTTGATTTAGAAACGCAATTTCTCCAAAAACTAGGCTCTTCGTGTGTAGCTGCTTATAACTCTTATGTGATGTGTGTCGAATTACCAAAAACAGCATTTCTTGCAATGGATGCCCGGCATTGCGCAGGCGCTGATATGGCAGAATTAATGGCATATGGCGCTAGTGTAGGGTCAAAGAAAGCTCAAAACAAAGTGGGGGCAATCGGTTTTGTGGGAAACGCAACGGACGATACAGCTCATTTCTTTGGACAGGAAACAGGTTTTGGTACAATGCCGCATGCCCTTGTTGGTTACGCAGGATCAACTATCCGAGCAGCCGAAATGTTCTATGAAACTCATCCAGATACAAACCTGACGGTTTTAGTAGATTATTTTGGTAAAGAAATCTCGGATGCAATAGCCGTTTGCAAGCGATTTACAAATCTATTGGAAAATGGCCAACTTTCATTACGTCTTGATACCCATGGCGGACGCTATGTTGAAGGCCTCGACATGTCTAAATCCTACGCGGTTTTAGAGAGGAATGCGACCAGAGCAATTCGCGGTTATAGATCCGATACAGAATTAAGGCATCTTATCGGGACCGGCGTCTCCGCTGCTGCAATTTGGCACCTTCGTGAGACACTCAATGCAGCGGGATTTTCAAGAGCGAAAATAGTAGGATCTAGCGGATTCTCTCCTGAGAAATGTCGGATTATGGCTTTAGCAGAAGCTCCCATCGACATGATAGGGACTGGTTCTTATCTACCGGATAATTGGAATGAAACCTATGCAACTGCGGATATCATTGACTATGATGGCGCATCGAGAGTAAAGATGGGAAGAGAATTTCTCTTATCAAAATAAAGATCCATGCAAGATACTGTTCTTTTAATAGTACATCAAAAAAAATCTGTTCCAGGTCATATTGGACACCTGTTTGAAGAACGGGGTTACAAGTTTGACAGACGGTGTCCGTGTTTGGGTGACGAACTGCCGGAAGAGCTAGATCGCTATGCTGCGGTTGTAATTTTTGGCGGGCCAATGAGCGCGAATGACTGTTGGATGCCTGGTATCAAGAAAGAGTTAGATTTTGTTCCAAGGGTTTTAAAAGCGGAAATCCCTTTCCTGGGCCTCTGCCTTGGTGGTCAGATTTTGGCGAGGGTGCTAGGGGCGGACGTAAAACCTCATGCTGACGGTCATATAGAGTCTGGTTATACACGTATTTACCCGACGGAAGCAGGTAAGGATTGGTTTCTAGATTCTAATATATTCTATCAATGGCATAGAGAAGGGTTTGATATCCCTTCAACCGCAACTCTAATAGCGACGGGCGATATTTTTCCAAACCAGGCTTTTGTCTATAACAAGTATGCTATTGCCACGCAATTCCATCCAGAAATAACGCGTGACATGATAGACCGATGGACTATGCATGGCGCTCATAGGCTTAACCGTCCAGGGGCGCAGCCTAGGCAGGCTCATATCAAGGGCTGGGAGCTCTTTAGTGAAAGGATCGACTTGTGGGGAAGATCGTTGCTGGACCGCTTTAACCTTTTTGGCAGTCAAGCCAAAGTCACTGCTAACGACTAGTTTTTGGTTTGAGACACAAAGACAGTTTAATACAAGGTAGCCGATCTTCTTGCATCTTGTAAAATTATCGTCGGTCGTGTCTTATTAAGCAAAAAAACTAATAAGTAATAAAGATTAGAGGTCAAATAGTGTTCAGATTTCCATCTCTTTTTTCAGAAACAAAAGTTGGTACAAAGACATTAAAAAATAGAATTTGTTTATGTGCTACCGTGACAAACTTTGCACAAAACAATAAAATTACAGATTCATGGCGTAATTTCTTATTAGAGCGCGCGCGCGGCGGAGCTGCAA
This sequence comes from Rhodospirillaceae bacterium, assembly GCA_002730675.1. Classification (GTDB taxonomy): domain Bacteria; phylum Pseudomonadota; class Alphaproteobacteria; order Thalassobaculales; family Thalassobaculaceae. The sequence continues at coordinate 16,583 of PCAV01000026.1, forward strand.
TGCTTGTTACAGAAGTTATCGCTGTGGACCCCGAGGCAATCGCACAATCCTCAACAATCACAGGTTTTGATCCAACAAATGAAGCTGGTTTCAAACTGATTGCTAAAGATGTGCAAAAAGAAGACGCCTTAATAATTGGTCAACTATGGCACCCAGGGCGACAACAATTGTGGCATCCAACAAAATCACCAATTGGGGTATCAAATCTCCCGGATCCATACAGCGGAACTGTACCACACGTAATGACAACGGAGGAAGTGCTCCGCGTTGCAGAGTCATATATCGGTACGGCAAAAAGGTTGTCAGACTGCGGTTTTGATGGTGTTGAGTTGCATGGTGCACATGGCTATTTAATTATGCAATTTTTGTCGCCAGCATCGAACAATCGAGAAGACATATTTGGAGGTGATCTCGAAGCAAGGACACTTTTCGTTCGAAAAGTAGCAGAAGGCATTCGGGAAAAATGTGGGCAAGATTTTATTATTGGACTCAAGATGCCAGCGGATGAAGGTGTCCCAGGCGGGGTCTGTCCCGACGAGGCGGTAAGAATAACAACACGATTGTCAGAGACCGGTTACTTTGATTATTTCGCCTACGGTCAAGGCAATTTTAGTTTAAGCTTGGAGAACCACGTTCCAGATATGTACTTTGACCAGGGTGCTTTTATTGAGCTGCATAAAAAAATGCGGTCAGTATCTGGTAATGTACCGGTAATGGCATTAGGTCGGATAGGAGAGCCCGGTCTAGCTAATAAAATTATCGAAGAAGGATTTGGCGACCTGGTGGGTATGTCACGAGCTCTAATAACAGATCCTGCTTGGCCTGAGAAAGCTCGTTTGGGTAATTCACAAGATATTCGACCGTGCGTTTACGATAATTTTTCTTGGGGTGAAGTGCATTTAGGTAAACCGCTTGCAGAGCATCATAATGCTTTCATTGGTAAGGCAAACGAAGCTTTTCGACTTCCAGAACCTGCAGACTTTTCAAAAAGGGTTATGGTTGTTGGGGGCGGCGTATCTGGTCTTGAAGCAGCGTGGGTAGCCGCCGCTAAAGGTCATGGCGTAACGCTCTTCACTTCTGCATCGGAATTGGGTGGTGGTTTGTTGCTAGAGTCGAAACTGCCAGGGCGTCAAGAAATGCGGCGAATTATAGAGCACCAAATTTTCTCTGGAGAAAAATACGGAGTCGAATATGTCTTAAATTACAAAGTTAGCGCGCGAGATGTATTTGATTTTGGTAGTGATGTAGTTTTGCTGGCTACAGGAGCTAACCATCGTGTGCCAAGTGATCTGAAACGGGCAGACAAAGTGCTTTCGGCTCGTGAATATGTAATGCAGTCAGAAAAGTTGAATGGTGGGACAGCTGTTTTAATCGATGAAGATGGTACCGCTGCAACATATGGTGTGGCAGACCTAATGGCTCAAAATTTTAAGAACATTATATTGCTAACGTCGCGCCCAAGGATAGCAGCAAGCGTAAACCATTGCAGTGCAATTGGTGTTTTCAGGCGGCTGTACGGGGCTAATATTCAGATTCAACCAGCGCAGCAAGTAATAAATTTCATTGATAAAGTGGTGACAGTTAGGAACCCCTATAATGCGATAGAGGATAAAATATCAGATGTAGATTTGTTGGTTTATTCGACACCCCGTATTTCAAATGATGAGTTGGTTGATGAATTGGATGACACACTTGTAGAGAAGATTGGTGACTGCCGATCGCCACGAAATTTGATGACCGCTATTCAGAACGGGCATGCGATCGCAGATTCTCTTTAATACGAATGAAAATCGATAGATAGGGAAATAGATGATCAAAGCAAGTGGGTTATCTATAAATGCAATGAAATTTGCCGTTCCGAGATTAGTTCACGCGATTACCCGTGACTTGTTTTTAGAATATATTGACCACTTCTTTGAGACCATGATGTCCTATAAATTGCCCGAGTTTTCGCTGCCTGGTGAAAAAACGGAGTTAGCTCCTGCCACGGCTGACTTCTATGGAAAAAAAGTTGGGAACATAAAGGTAAATTAAGAAAATTTATTGTGTTTTACGAAAAAATTGTGAAAAACTATAGCTAATCATAATTAGTTTGCGAAAAGATGATTCTAGGGATTTAAAAGCTTTGGCATCAAAAAATATAGAGGTTCAAGCATTTGTTCACGAAGCTTCCTCTACAATAACATATCTTTTGTTAGAAAAGTCCTCCGGCGTAGCTGCAATTATAGACCCAGCAGCTGACTTCAATATTTTGACAGGTGAACTGGACTTCGGGTTTTGCTGTCAAATCGAAAATGTCATAAATGATTTCAATTATAAGTTACAATGGATATTGGAAACCCATGTGCATGCAGATCATGTGACTGGGGCGCAATATCTAAAATCGAAGCTTGGGGGGACCATAGCTATAGGTTCTCGAATCAAAGAAGTTCAGCAAATTTTTTCAAAAATTTATAATGATGCACCTTGTCCCAGTTTTGATGGCTCGGAATTTGATTGTTTACTAGAACCTAATCAGATCTTGCCTTTCGGTGATGTGACAATACAAGTTATTCCAACGCCTGGCCATACGCCCGCTTGTAATAGCTTTTTACTAGAAAATATGCTTTTCGTTGGCGATAGTATTTTCATGCCAGACTTTGGAACAGCAAGATGTGACTTCCCAGGTGGCAGTGCTCGAGATTTATATTCTTCCGCTCAAAAATTATTGCAATTGCCAAAGTCTACAAAAGTTTTCGTGGGTCATGACTATGGACCGGGTGGCCGCCCAATCGCGTGGGAAACGACAATTGAAAAACAAAAAGAAGAGAATATTCACATTAATAATGGTGTTCAAATTTCCGAATTCGTCTCAGTCCGAGAAGCACGGGATGCTGGGCTCAGTTTACCTAAAATGATTATCCCTTCGATCCAAATTAATATGAGGGCAGGGAGGCTTCCTGAGGTTGAGAGGAATGGCATTTCTTATTTGAAGACCCCAGTTAATTGTTACCCGGGAATTAAAGCCGGGGATAATTAAAAACGAATCCGTAAACTGCTTCTATGTCACGTTATGCTTTTTATTATACTTTTCAATAGGAACCATAAAAATTGATAATAAGGATGGTATGATCAACAGCGTCAGAACCGCCGATAGCGTTAATCCACCTATAACAACGGACCCCAGACCCCTATATAATTCTGCGCCAGCTCCCGGAAAAAGAACCAGCGGCATCATGCCTAAAACACTGGTGAGGGTTGACATGAAAATAGGTCTAATTCTGTTTCGTGTAGCTTCAATTATAGCGTCTGTTTCGCTCAAACCCTCTGACCGGAATTGATGAAGAGTTTGATGGACAAGCAAAATAGCGTTATTAACCACAATTCCTACAAGAATTACAAAACCCAAAAGCGTTAACATATCCAAATTCTGGTGCTGGAATAAACTTAAAATAACTAATCCAATCACGCCCCCTGCAGCGGCCAAAGGAACTGAAAAAATGATAATTAGTGGATACAGAAAACTCTCGAATAAAACAGCCATTACGAGATAGACAATAACTAGAGCAATTAAAAGGTCTAATACCATTTCATCCCAGGTCTCGCTTAGCTTGTCTGCTGTTCCTGATAGTTCAAGTTTTACCGTGTTGGGAACACCCTCATTTCTTAACTCATTTATTACAAACAACTGTATCTTTTCCATGGCTGTTTCTAGCGCCATAGTCGTGGGAGGGTTTATCTGTAAAGTGATGGTTCTCAACTGTTCTTTGTGTCTTATTTCACTGGGGCCTCTTGTGATTTCTATATCAGCTAGTGAACTCGTTGGTATAATTCTGCCATCCGTTGTTGCGATGGGCAGGTCCTCTATACTTTGAGTCGAGCGGATATGATCAGTTGGACCTTTAATAGTTAGATCAAGGCGCTCTCCCTCCACTGTTATTTCGGCTACCCTCAATCCATCATTAAAGGCGTCGAGTGTCAGTCCCAATCCCCTAGAAGAGAGCTTATTATCAGCTATAAAGGTTGGATTGGGTTTTACCCGTATTTCCGGAGCACCTAAACTCAAAGATGGTCGGGGCCTCATCCGAGTACCCTCTCGTCGAGGAAGCACCTTACCGAGTTTTCCCGCTGCTCTTTGAGCAATAGCAATTATTTCTTCCAGGTTTCCTCCAGATACGTCAAGGTCAATTGATCTCGAACCCCCAATACCTCGACCAAAAATTGATCTTTTTCTCATTATGGCAAAAGTTTTTGGTTCTGAATAAAGTGACCGTTCGAGAATTGGTATTAAGTCATCAATCCTAGATGGGTCGGTGGCTACGGCTCCAATAATCGCATTGGCTCGAAAGGCCGCGAAAAAAAATCGTTGGATCGATGGTTGATCGACTGAAACTTTTTTGTCTTTTTCGTCGTTTTCCCAAAGTGGCTCAGTCGCTTTCTCAGACTTCGTCGCAATTTCTGTCATAGTTTTTAAGTTATAGCCCGAAGGAGGCATCACGTAGCCAATAATTAGATTACGATTGCCGTCTGGTAAATAATCAAGTTTTGGAAGGAGAAGAGTGGTAATGATACCTGAAACGAGCAGCACAGATATTACAGCGCTCGCGGCCATCACTCGATTATTCGTCACGGCGCGGGTGAAATTTAGAACATATCTTACAAACATCGATGCAGAATGATCTATCAAATTAATACGGCGTTTCGTCGTTATTTCCTGAATGTTGCCTTTTAATAATCTACTTGCAAGTGCCGGTATTACCGTGACGGAAACGATCAACGACAATAAAACTGCCACCGATATCGCAACAGCAATATCTCTGAATAATTGACCGACTTCTAATTCCATTATTAGAATTGGTATAAATGCCATCACTGTTGTTAATGCTGAAACTAAAACAGCTCCCCAAACCTGATTTGCACCCTCAAAAGCGGCCCTAGTGATAGGGAGTCCCTGTTGCCGAAAGCGAAATATATTTTCTAAGACAACAATAGCTGCGTCCACAACCATGCCTATGGCAAAGGCGAGGCCGGCAAGAGATATAACATTAATCGATCGGCCTAGAACTGCCATCGCAACAAAAGATCCTATTATTGATACTGGAATTGCAAGTGAAATGACTAGCGTGGCTGAGCCACTGCGAAGAAAAAGAAGCAGGACTATTGCTGCTAAAGTGCCTCCTATATAGATGTTTTGTTGAACAAGATTAATGGCGGAGTCTATGTACGTTGTTTCGTCATAAACTTGGCTCAAAACAAGTTTTTCAGCTGCTAAAAAGTTTCTATTAATGTCCTTGACTGCACTTCTTATTCCTCGCATCACTTCTATGACGTTTGCCCCCGTCTCTCTATAGACCGGAAGAGCTATGGCCGGTTCTCCCATCATTCTTATTCTTGATACTGGTTTTTTGTAATCGAAGATTACATCAGCGATATCTTCGACTTTCACTCTGGTGATGCGGCCAGAGGTTATATCTTTAGTAGACTTTAGGACGACATTTTTTACAGAGCGTATACTTTCAAAGTCCCCCTCTGTTCTTACTACATAACGACGTTTACCTTCATCCACCGCTCCTGCAGAAATAGATGCATTCGCCATCCGAAGTGTATTCAAAATATCTGGGATAGTTAGTTTGTAACGTGCAAGGCTCTCCGGGTTAACGATTATTTGCATTTCCCGCTCTGCGCCGCCATAAACGCGGACTTCTGATATCCCTTTTACTCGTTCTAAACGATCTTTTATTAAATCATTTGCGAGATCATAATATTTATGAACCTCGGTTTCGTTGCCTTCTAGCTTTCTAAGTATCAGCCATGCGATAGCATTGTCTTCTGAACCGGCTGTGTTCAAGGATGGTTCGTTTACTTCTGCTGGATAGTTTCCTACTCGGTCTAACCTATTGGAGACAAGAAGCACTGCTTTTGTCATGTCTTGGCCAACAGAAAACTCTAGCGTTACGCGGGCCCGTCCAGTTTCTGAGCGACTGACTATAGACTCTAGTCCCTCTAAACCTTTGAGTTCTTTCTCCTGTCTATTTACAACTTCACGTTCTACTTCTGCAGGTGCGGCTCCAGGCCATTGAGTTGTTACCGTGATAACAGGTCTATTCACGTCTGGCGTTAATTGAATGGGAATGGTTTCTAAGGCGACGAATCCAAACATTATGACCATTAAAACAGCGGCAATTACTGCTATTGGTCTTTCGATAGATACATTAATAAGACGGTCCATATGTAAGCCCTAATTTACAGGTTTAACAATTTCACCAGGCTTTAGTCTCTCATTTCCGCGAGTAATCGTTATATCTCCAGGGAGTAGGCCTTCTATGACTTCGAAGCGCTCTCCAACTGACCGACCTATTTTGATTAGCTTTTTTACTGCCTTATTATCTTTTAGAACGTACACATTCTTAATACCTTTATTTATAAGAATCGCATCTTTGTGTACGGTGGGGATGCGTGTTGAAGTTCCTATTGGAATGTCCAGTGTTACTGATTGATTCCCGACTATTCTCATTCCTTTGGAACTCGCATCCAAGGTAAAGCGAGCCGCTAAAGTGCGCGTTTGCATATTTTCCTGAGGGATAACTGTGCGAAGAGAGGCTTCGAAAAGAACCTCGTTCTGTAATTTTCCTTGAACCTTCATGTTTGGAACTAAGTTGAGTGCACGTACTGTTGGTATGTCAGCTTCTATTTCAAGATCATCATCATTAAGCATTGTAACGATTGGATCGCCTGTTCTGGTATAACTTCCAGGAACGATATGTGTGGAAATGATAATGCCTGAATAAGGAGCTTTTATGAGAGTATCTCTCAAAAATTGTTGTGCCATATTTAACGCCGCTTCTGCGCGTGCTACTTCTGCTTCCGCTTCTTTTAGTGATCCAGCAGCCATTTCAAGATCACGCTGGCTATTCTGATCTCTATCTTGTCGGAATGCCGTTGACCCTCGCAGAGCGATAATGCGCTGCCTCGCTTGTTCCTTTTTTTTGAATTCGGCGTTACTTTTTTCTCCTATTGCCTTTGCTCTTCTGAGCTCAGCCTTTTTGAGGCGGAGTGACTGCCGTAGTTGATCTGATGAAAGTCGCGCCAAGATTGCGCCTTTTTTTACTCGGTCACCAATTCTTACTTCTAGTTTTGCTATCCGTTCTGCAATTCGTGTTGCGACAATACCGGATTGGTTGGTTACAACCCTACCCAATACTGGCATAGTTTGAGACATAGGTTCTAAGATTACTTTATCCGTAAAAACAGGACTAGATCGTTGCTCCGCATGGGTTGTTTGGGTGTAAAAAAACGCAATGGCTGAGAGTGCAAGAAAAATGAAAAGGTCATGACCTAATTTTAAACTTTGGCGAGCTCTATGCTGTTCCAATTTGTTAAAATTATAAGAATGAGTCACTAACTTCCCCCCCCAAACTTGACTGTCGGATAAATTCTTTATGTCTTGACATCTACGGAGTAGATTTAAGTTTGGTTTAAACAGTGTAAACGTTAGAAAGTTCAATACATGCTGTCTAAACAAGATTTTGTTGCTGAACACAAAAATGGTTGTTGGGATAAGCCACTATTTCTATTCCTTGTAAAGTATAAAATCATAATTCTCCTATTTTTTGAAAAATAGTGGCACTTAGGTTAATGTAAGAAAAATGTTTTGTTGAGCGTTAATATGACCATAGTATTTAGTCACCCAGGCTGCCTAAGGCATAATATGGGAGAAGGACATCCGGAGAGGCCAGCTCGTATGGATGCTGTAGAACAAGCGCTTCAACGAGAAGGATTTGACGGTAGACTAGTGAGGCGAGATGCGGAAAGAGCAGAGCTTGATTGTATTGGATTGATGCATCCTCAAAAATATATAGATCGAATTGTGGCCAGTGTGCCCTCATCTGGGATCACGAGGCTAGATGCAGATACATGTTTATCTCCGGGATCTTTGGAAGCCGCTCTCAGGGCGGTTGGGGCAGCTTGTTCTGCGGTAGACGCAGTAGTCTTGGGTGAATCAAAAAATGCTTTTTGTGCGGTGAGGCCGCCTGGACACCACGCCGAAACAAATCAAGCTATGGGATTTTGCATTTTCAACACGGTCGCAATTGCAGCAGCCTATGCTAGACGAAGACATGGTGTTGAACGTGTGGCCGTGATTGATTTTGATGTTCACCATGGCAATGGCACTCAAGAAATGTTTTGGTCAGATCAAAACTTATTCTTCGCTTCCACACACCAGATGCCTCTATATCCCGGAACTGGATCAAAGAGTGAAAGAGGAGAATTTGATAACATTGTAAATTGT
>PCAV01000027.1 GCA_002730675.1 Rhodospirillaceae bacterium
ATCCAAGTTGAAACATTTGAGGAAAACGTTAAGGCCTTTAAGGTGCCTTATTTCGGTCTTGATGATCCACGAAGAGGTATTGTACACATTATAGGGCCGGAGCAAGGGTTCACGTTACCGGGCATGACGATGGTTTGTGGAGACAGCCATACTGCAACACACGGAGCTTTTGGTGCACTGGCGTTTGGTATAGGAACATCAGAAGTAGAGCATGTTTTAGCGACTCAAACTCTCATTCAAAAACCTGCAAAAAACATGTTGGTTGAAGTCGGCGGTGAGTTATCTTTTGGTGTGACTGCAAAGGACCTAATTCTAGCTATAATTGGAAAAATTGGCACGGCAGGTGGAACTGGACATGTTATAGAATTTGGCGGTAGTACGATACGTGGTCTTTCAATGGAAGCGCGAATGACAGTTTGTAACATGGCGATAGAGGCCGGCGCTCGCGCTGGTATGATAGCGCCTGATGAGACGACTTTCGAATATCTGAGAGGAAAGCCTATGGCTCCAAAGGCGGGTGGTTTTGAACAGGCCCTTCAATTTTGGAAAACGTTACCGTCTGACCCGGGAGCATTTTATGATACGAGCTGCTCTCTTACAGCTTCTGAGATAAGCCCTCAGGTTACTTGGGGAACAAATCCCGAAGAAGTAGTTTCTATTACGGGTAATATCCCACGACCTGAAGATATAAAGGATCCAGCGAGAAGATCAAAAACAGAGAGGTCAATAGAATATATGGGACTAACCCCTGGTTCACCAATATCGGAATTAGAGATCGATAGAGTTTTCATTGGTTCTTGTACTAATGCTAGGATAGAAGATCTGCGGGAAGTAGCCAAAATTGCAAAAGGTAAAAAAGTGGCTGAATCGGTTCATGCGATGATAGTGCCGGGCTCAGGGTTGGTAAAGCTTCAAGCAGAGGAGGAGGGTCTTGTAGAGATTTTTAAAGAAGCAGGCTTTGACTGGAGGCAGGAACCGGGGTGCTCAATGTGTCTAGCAATGAATGCAGATAAATTACAACCTGGTGAACGTTGTGCATCGACCTCTAATAGAAACTTTGAAGGAAGGCAGGGTCCCGGTAGTAGAACACACCTTGTAAGTCCCGCGATGGCCGCTGCTGCTGCTATACGAGGGCATTTGGTAGACGTAAGAGAATTTTAAAGGTAAGACTATGGAAAAATTTACAAAGCTCCGTGGCGTAGCTGCTCCTTTTAATATGATCAACATAGATACGGATAAAATTCTTCCCAAGCAATTTCTAAAAACTATAAAACGATCTGGTTTGGGGAAACACTTGTTTACTGAACTTAGATACACGGACGATGGGTCAGAAAACCCAGATTTTGTTTTGAATAAACCAAGCTATAGAGATTCAAATATAATCGTAGCAGGCGATAATTTTGGATGCGGCTCGTCCCGTGAACATGCACCATGGGCCCTGTTGGATTATGGAATAAAATGTATCATATCGACAAGCTTCGCGGATATTTTTTACAATAACTGTTTTAAGAACGGTATTCTGCCAATTGTCGTAACTAAGCGGCAATTGCATCAGCTAATGGAAGATGCAGAAAACGGCGCTAATTCTGTATTGGATATAGATCTTGTATCTCAAGAGATAACACGCCCAGATGGGGAGAAAGTTTATTTTGAAATTGATGAGTTTCGGAAACATTGTTTAATAAATGGTCTTGATGATATTGGCCTCACAATGGAGAAAGAAAAAAATATAGATAATTTTGAAAAGAGAAGAGCTGCTGAACAACCATGGGTCTAAATAAATTTTAAAGGGTTATGACCTCAATAAGTAATGTGAAAAAGGGATAGAAAATTGGCATCAAATAGGAAGTTATTAGTCCTCCCCGGTGACGGAATTGGTCCCGAAGTGGTTTCCCAAGTCTTGAGGGTAGTTGACTGGTTGGCAGCAAAAAGGTCTGTGTCGTTCGATCTTCAAGAGGGTCTGGTGGGGGGTGCTGCGTATGATAAACATGGTACTCCATTAACCGACGAAACGCTTTCGGACGCTTTAGCAGCTGATGCGATACTCTTTGGGTCGGTGGGCGGACCTCAATATGATGATTTACCATTTGAGCTAAAGCCCGAGCGGGGTTTGCTAAGACTTAGAAAAGAAATGGATCTTTTTGCTAACTTGAGGCCGGCTATGGTTTTTGATGCAATGGTAGACTCATCAACATTAAAAAAGGACGTTATTGAAGGATTAGATATTCTCATTCTTAGAGAATTGACTGGTGGTATTTACTTTGCAGAGCCTAGGGGTATTGAAGATCTACCGAATGGAACGAAGAAGGGATACGATACAAATTTATACACTACACCGGAGATAGAGAGAATAGGCCGAGTTGCAATGGATCTAGCACGCAAAAGGCGCAATAAAGTTACATCTGTTGAAAAGGCCAATGTGATGATGTCGGGTGTGCTTTGGCGTGATGTCATGACCAATTTATTTGAAAATGAAGCCCACGGCCTTGAAACAGAACATATGTATGCAGATAACTGCGGTATGCAGTTGGTAAGGAATCCAAAACAATTCGATGTTATCGTAACGGATAANTTGTTCGGCGATATGCTATCGGATTGCGCAGCTATGCTAACGGGTTCGCTTGGNATGTTGCCGTCTGCTTCTTTGGGAGCAGTTGATAATACAACCCAAAAACGATATGCATTGTACGAGCCAGTTCACGGCTCTGCTCCCGACATAGCAGGAAAGGAANTGGCAAATCCAATAGCAGAACTTCTTAGTTTTTCGATGTCGCTTCGGTATTCTTTCGACATGANTGAAGATGCAGACTTGATTGAGAGCTCGATCCAGNCGGTTCTGGCCGAAGGCATACGAACTCCGGATATTATGCAAGAGGGTATGACGCTGGTCTCCACAAGCGCAATGATGGACAATATTCTTAGCAAATTAGATCGCTCAGTGTAAGCTTACTGTGAGAACAATTCCGACAATAGCTTTTAGAGAATTATNTTAAATAAGGGTTGTGTGGAAGTTGTTTGGAGATAAGGATGGGTATTAAAGTCGCAGTTGTAGGCGCAACAGGTGCTGTAGGAAGAGAGATGTTACAAACGCTTGAAGAGCGTGATTTTCCTTCTGANGAAGTTGTCGCACTAGCCTCGAGTAAATCTATTGGCAAGGAGGTCTCTTATGGCGATGATAGAAGCCTAAAGGTACAAGCTCTTGATTCTTATGATTTTTCGGGTGTAGATATCGCCTTATTTTCCGCGGGAGGTTCTATNTCAAGTGAATTTGGTCCAAAGGTNGCTTCCAAAGGNGCAATAGTTATAGATAATAGCTCAAAATGGAGAATGGAACCNGATGTACCGCTTATNGTTCCTGAGGTTAATAGCTCGGATATTGCTTCATTTAAAAAAAGAAACATTATAGCAAATCCAAATTGTTCCACCGCTCAGTTGGTGATGGCATTGAAGCCGCTCCATGATCTTTACAAAATAAAACGAGTTGCTGTTTCTACTTATCAATCGGTCTCTGGCGCGGGAAACTCGGGGATGGACGAACTGTTTAATCAGACCAGAGCGGTTTATGTTAACGACCCTGTTGAAAACAAGGAGTTTAGTAAACAAATAGCTTTTAACTGTATTCCTCATATAGATATNTTCATGGATGATGGATTTACAAAAGAAGAGTGGAAAATGGTTGCNGANACCAAAAAGATTCTTGATCCAAATATAGAGGTGGTTGCNCACTGTGTCCGGGTACCCGTTTTTATTGGACATGCTGAGGCCGTATTCATAGAAACAACAAAGCAAATTGATGAAGGTGAAGCGCGCGAAGCCCTNAATAATTTTCCCGGTGTCGTAGTGGTGGATCATCGGGAAAGTGGAGGATATGTCACACAGCAAGAGTGCGCTGGTGAAGATGCTGTTTACGTTAGCAGATTAAGAAAAGACCCAACGGTAAAGAATGGCCTAGTTTTTTGGTGCGTTTCGGATAATTTAAGAAAGGGCGCNGCTCTTAACGCGGTTCAGATTGCGGAAACTGTTGCAAAGCGTCATCTTTTGAATTAAGCGGTGATAGCTTATTATCTTTAAGCTATTTTTTCGACATGCGCACTTATCTCGTTGATCTCCAATTTTTGGAGAGTTGTTATGACTGCTAGTTCTTTCGTTCGCTTTTTCTGGGTTTCGAAAGTGATAAGTTCACACGCAGCAGTTGCCACTGATAGCAAATCGTCAATTTTGTATCCGTTTAAAAGTAANCCGGTTACCAAAGCAGAAAAAAAGTCGCCGGTGCCATTGAACTCTTGGTTTATAAATNGTCCGGCTGCTCGCCATACACCCTCATTACTGATAGCGTAATTAGCAATCTGTAGGTCTTCGACTCGGCCAGTTACAAAGACCGCTTTTGGCCCACTTCTNAGGAGCTGACGGGCAGCTGCAATCATTGTGGAGTAATTATTGACATCTTTACCGGAAAGCCAGGAAAGCTCACTTATATTCGGTATAATAAAATCCGCCTTAGGGAGAAGAATATCTCGTATAGAAGAACGTACACCTTTTTTTACAAAGACTTTACCATTATCGCCGATAACTGGATCGAGGATGTATAAGCTGCTATCATCGAGTTTCTTGACATAATCTACCGCCGAAGCCACTTCTTTCGCATTAGAGGGTAANCCAAGATAACCTGACAATACTGCTTTGCAATTATCTAAGCCTCTAATTTCAATAATGTTTTGGATTTTTTTATTTATTGATTTTGGCGTGGCAAATTCACCNGAGAATTGTTTGTGACCCGGGTGATTAGAAAAATATACTGTATGAATATACCAGCAATGGTGTCCCAGTTTTTGTAATGTGGGGATAGCTACGCTGTTTCCAACATAGCCAAAAGAGACGCTTGATTGGATTGAAAGTACGGTCATGGACGNTCAAAATTTAAAGTTATTATTGNATATAATTTTGCAAATGCGAGTCAACTTGGCGNCTTANTTCCCTATCAAAGGTAGCCATCAAATTCTCTACAAGGTTAAACAACAGGTTCGTTTTTAAATTTGGCGTAGCATCTTCCCGTAGAGTATGTGAGCGTTTTGCCTTTGCGTTTATGGTAGCCAGTCGGNGGGATCCATCAAAAATTTCTAACCGNGCGTCTACGATNGCAGTATACCGCTTTGACTGTTCAATAGCAAAAACCCCCTTGAGACCTTTTTGAGTTTTTAATTCGCTTTCAATAATTGATCCAGATTTGATAATAAATTGAGCGTCTAGCTTATCCCCAACCGGAANGAGTATATCTGAAACCCACCGCTCTNCGCTGGCCCCTGGCGATATCGGAGCTAAGTGTTCTACGTTTGGTTGTTTGAATGGCATTTTATATTCATTGAGTACACTAATCTTCGCTACATTGATCCGAATATCAGGCAGATGACTGAAAGTAAGTTCAGGCGTTNTGGATNCTATATTGCTTGTTTTACAAGATAAAAGAGTACAGAATAAAAAGCNCANTAGGCAAAGTAGTTTTACGTTTGATGATAGTTTTTTAGCCTNAGCCATCTGTATCCATTCATTTTTTAATCTTCAATGATCATCTCTTGTTAATGTGAGGTTTTCAAGTCTGCGCTCGTCATATGTGTGCTTTACTTTACAAAATTCGCATGTCACGGTAATTTTGCCATCAACTTTTAAATCCTGTATTTCTTCAGTGTTGAGACTTAAAAGCATATTTTCAATCTTNTCTATTGAGCATCGNCATTCGTCTTTCAGGAATTTCTTGGGGTAAATACGTACCCCGGTCTCATGGAATAATTTATACAAAAGCTCGTTCGGCTTTTCTGCGGTATCTAGTAATTCGNTTTTTGTGCAACTTGCAAGCATAATAGCCGCNTTGCGCCAAGCCTCTTCGTAATCTTCTTGCGTGGCGCCAACAGGGAGTTGTTTGCCACCNGGAAAAGCCTCTTTTTGTATGATTATAGCAGCACCATGCCATGATCCAGAAAATGATTTTTCCACACTTAAATTGACTATTGTTTCTATCTGTTCGGAGTTACGAAAATAGTCATGAACACAATCAGCTAGACTGTTTTTATTTAGCTCAACTATTCCTTGATATCTATCTTCGTTTTTCCCTTGGTCAACAGTGAATGCTATATACCCACCTCCCGTTAGTTTTTGCAAAGGCTCATCTGTTGAGTTGTNGTTAATTATTTTTGGATTANAAGCCGCGTAGGCTCTCAACGCACCNTTGCTAGTCACATCTACTAAAAGTGTTTTAATTGGATCTTGGCCACTAACTTGTAGAGTAAATACCCCATCATATTTTAGTGAGCTNGATAGGCATGGCGCAAGGATAAGCATTTCAGTGATTAGNTTCGCGACAGAGTCGGGATATTGATGACGGTGCAAAATGGCTTTAGATACATGATTCAATCTTACGAAACGCCCGCGAAGATAATATGGCTCTATTTGAAATGGTAATATTGAGTCCTGAGTAGCGATTTGTTTTTTCGACATATTTAGGTCATGCACCACAACAAAATGGCCTTTTGCGCATGCAATCGATTTTCTGCCTCATCCCAAACTAANGATTGTGGTCCGTCAAGTACCTCGGACGTTACTTCTTCACCTCTGTGTGCTGGTAAACAATGCAAGAAAACTGCTTCTGGAGAGGCATTTTCCATTAACTTTTTATTAACCTGAAAAGGAGCTAATAGATTATGNTGATTTGAAGCATCTGTTCCCATAGAGACCCAGGTATCTGTTACGACACAGTCAGCATTTTTTACGGCGACCCTGGGNTCGTGAAAAAGGTTAACATGATTTTTTTGTTNGTTTGCCCAATTTAATAGCTTTTCATCAGGCANACATTCTTTTGGGCATGCAATATTTAATTTAAAATCNAATTTCGTTGCGGCATGTATCCAGGATGAAGCCATATTATTGCCGTCTCCACTCCACGCTACGGTTTTCCCTTTAATTGACCCTTGGTGTTCCTCGAATGTCATCACATCGGCCATCAATTGGCATGGATGCGAGTTATCCGTAAGGCCATTGATNACAGGAACAGAAGCATATTTAGCCATTTCCCGAATTTTAGCCTCCTCAAAGGTCCGGATCATGATTCCATCTACATATCGGGACAGTACTCGCGCGGTATCTGCTATGCTCTCCCCCCTTGATACTTGCAATTCNTCACCATTTAAAACNACAACGTCACCACCAAGTTCCTTCATTCCTACCTCAAAAGAAACCCTGGTTCGTGTACTGGGCTTCTCAAAAATCATAGCTAATGTTTTTCCACGTAGAGGCTGATCCTTATTTTCTCGAGTAATCTTCAAATTTACTGCTTGCGATAGAATTTTGCGCAATACGTTCCCACTTAGATCTTTTAAATCTAAAAAATGATTCTGATTAACCGCCATCTTGCGGTCGTATTTTGATGTCATATTTATTTTCTCTTTTTTTAAAAGGCTGTTTTCAGCAGGAGATATTTTTAGCTAGAAACTTGGCTGCATGTCTGATCTATTTTCTGTACAGCTTCTGATATCTCTTCCTCGCTTACGTTAAGGGGGGGCAAAATTCTAACCACGTTCTCCCCAGCCACTACGGTAAGCAGCTTATTTTCCCGAAATGCTGCCATTAACTCGAGATTAGGACCAACACTTTTTATCCCGAGCATAAGTCCAACGCCACGAACTGACTCTAACACTGCCGAGTGCTTTTCAACTAATGATGCAAGATCATTTTTCAGTTTGGTTCCCTTTTTTACAACTGAGGCAAGGAAATCTTTCTCAAGAATTACATCCAACACTGCATTTGCTGCTGCCATAGCCAAAGGATTGCCGCCATATGTGGAACCATGAGTTCCAGGCACCATCCCGGATGCAGCCCTCTCCGTTGCTAGGACAGCTCCAACTGGAAAGCCGCCACCAATGCCTTTTGCTAATCCCATTATGTCCGGCGTTACGTTAGCTATTTCATAAGCAAATAATCTCCCTGACCTACCCATTCCACACTGTACTTCATCAAAAATAAGAAGTGTGTTGAATTCGTCGGCTATATCCCGAAGTGACTGAAGATATGCCGTTGAAGCCGGGTTTATTCCACCCTCTCCCTGTATCGGCTCCACTAAAATGGCTGCGGTTCTGTCGGACATTGCGGCCCGCATCTCGTTTAAATTTCCAAAGGCCACATGATGAAAACCATCGGGGCGTGGTCCAAAACCTTCCCTATATTTTTCGCTATCCCCTGCAGAAAGAGTGGTCAAGGTTCGACCGTGAAAAGCACCCGTGGCACAAACTATCTCTTCCCGTTTTGGTTCTCCATTTTCAAAATGGAATTTCCTCGCTACCTTTAAACACCCCTCCATTGCTTCCGCCCCGGAATTACAGAAAAATACTGTATCTGCAAAAGAATTCTCAACTAATCTATCAGCAAATAGTTGCTGTTGGGGTATGTTGTAGAGGTTGGAGACATGCCAAAGCTTCCCTGCTTGCTCCCGTACAGCTGATACAAGATGCGGGTGGCAATGTCCTAAAGAGTTGGTGGCTATACCAGTTGCAAAATCAAGATATTTCTCACCACTGGTGTCGAACAGATACGAGCCTTCCCCATTTTCAAAAGCTATATCGATTCTTCCATATGTAGGCATTACAGCTGTAACCATAATAAATCCCCTAAAACAAATGAAGTGT
>PCAV01000028.1 GCA_002730675.1 Rhodospirillaceae bacterium
TGGTTCGTTTTGATTTGGTTCGGTTTGTATGGAGTTATGTATTTGCTGTGCTTTGTTTTTATTGGCTCTGAACCCTTATGCTGGTCAGCCAACTTCGACATCGCCTCATCTATGTCGTTCTCATTGGCCTCCGCGACAAGCTTTTCTAGTCTGATATCCGAAAAATCCAGCGGTTTGATCTCCGGCATTAATTCTACGGAGAGATTAAATTCTAAATCCTTACCCTCATCAAAAGAAACCACCTCTATGTTCGGCTGGGCAGCAGGACGCAGCCCACGCTCATCAAGGGTCTTTTGTGATGTTTCGTTTACCGATTTCTCTAAAACCTCACCCAAAAGAGACTGGCCGAATCTCTTTTTCACCAGCGCCGGGGGCACTTTGCCTGGTCTAAAGCCGGGAAGCTGGAGGGTTGGAGCGATCTCCTTCAGACGCTCATCAACCTTATTATCTATTTCGGAGGCAGAGATGATAACCTTAAACTCTCTTTTTAAACCCTCCGTAATCGTTTCTGTAACTTCCATAAACTTGTCCGATCTAATTCATTTACCAGCAGGCTAAAAAAACCATAGCGTCAGATTACGATTTCAAACTTACACCGATTGCCTCATCTATCTTAGTAATATTGGCCCGAGTTTTACCGTTTGGTGCGGGTGAAGGGACTTGAACCCCCACGGCTTTCGCCACCAGAACCTAAATCTGGCGTGTCTACCAATTCCACCACACCCGCTCAAAACGATTTAACTCATAGAGCCGATCGCTGTATTTAACATTTATCAGCATGGCTACCGGATGCGAGCTTATACGTCAATAATACTTATTAAAAAAACATGGTTTATTTCTTTAAAATATTTTTAACAATGCTGGAAGCAGCCACTTTTTTTTCCACCTCATACGCTGAACTATTAATTTGTATTTCCTTTAAATTGTACTCGTAATTAACCATCAAGCCAAAAGATTGCGCCTTACCCTTTGTTGACGTATCCGCCGCCCAATTCAATCTGTAAACCGCGGCTCCGTTTGATAAATGAAAGTGCGCGACCGGATCCAAAGCCCTCCCCCTGTCATTCCTGTTGTTACAAATATATTCTGCAGCTAACCGTGTAAGGGGAGCTTCTAGCTCTTTAAACAACTGCTTTTGCTGCCCTTTTTCTATTGCATTCAGTTTTGGCAGCAAATCCTTCAAGATATCGGCATCAGTGACATGAGTTGTATATTTAGCTAGATTTTTTCTCTCAGTCTGCTTGAGTAGGTTATCCTGCCTGGATTCAACTTGCTCATTCAACCAACTAGTAAACCCAGGCATCGGTGAAAGTGTTGCAAACGTCTTTAAATTAGGCGTCTCAACACTCAATTTTTCCACGACCGTCTTTATAAGAAAGTTCCCAAAACTTATCCCGTCAAGTCCTCTCTGGGCATTTGAAATTGAATAGAAAACCGCTGTATCAGCTTTTATCGAATTATTGTTTGACTTAGATTCATCTAGCAGATCATCAATATTATTTGAAATTCCCTCAACTAGAGCAATCTGGACAAAAATTAGAGGTTCATGTGGCATATTTGGATGGAAGAAACCAAAACATCTCCGATCTGGACCGAGACGATTTTTTAAATCATTCCATGAACGTATTGCGTGGACAGACTCATAGGCGATCAGCTTTTCCAGTAAACTCGCAGGGGATCTCCAATCAATCTGAACTAACTCTAATAAACCAATGTCAAACCAAGCCGACAGCATAGAGCGTAAGTCGTTTGAAAGAATTTTTATTTCTGGATAGGATTTTATTAGAGATAACATTTCCGTTCTCATATCGACTAAAAACTTAACCCCATCTGGTAGAGTAGTAAAACGCCCTAAAAGAACGCGCCAGGTCGGCTGAAGCGCTATTTTTAATTCTTCTTCTGCTCTCAATCGTAAAGTTTTATTATCGGAGAAATTTTTGACTAACTCAATTTTTTCATCAACTAACTGTCGATTTACATCAAAATCCGCTGCCAGCGCCCTAATGAATTTGCTCCGCCCATCTTCATTAAGCTCAAGATAAGTTTTACCTATGGCTGCAGCTCTTGCGCGCAATGAGGCCTCATCACTCTTTCCTTCAATACAATCAGCTACCTCGGCCATAACTTTTATAAGATCATCTTGAGGAAGGTCGGGCCTTGGTTTGCCTGATATATAGTGCGCCGTTGAACTGGAAAGCTCATCCCACGCTTTCCAAATATTAGCTATCGTCTTGTCTATTAAATTTGTTTTGCCTGAGTTTGCCATTAGGTTTCGCCTATCAAATTATCTTTTCATATGAAGCTAAAACTCATCTAGTCTAGTTTTTAGATTTTTTCACAATTAAGCNGNCCCTGGCCAGCGCAGNATCAATTTCTTAACAGTTAATGAAGTGGGGCGAGTGATGGGACTTGAACCCACGGCTTCCAGAATCACAATCTGGCGCTCTAACCAGCTGAGCTACACCCGCCACGTTATGCACAGGATTTAGTAATCTACGCTACTATTTCAGTCAACTAAAATGCCTAGATAATTTTTCAACNGCCTTATNCAATACCGAATTTTTCTTTGCAAAACANAACCTAATATATTTTTTTTCAAGTGAGTTNTTGTAAAATGCGTTAACCGGGACGCCTGTAACGCCAACTTCTTTTGTGAGATATTCGCAAAATTTGATATCGGTTCCAGAAAATCCAACATTATCTATATCCACATAGAGAAAATACGTTCCTTCACAAACTATCGGATTGAATCCTGAAACTTTTGATAATCCCTCAGATAATCGATCTCTTTTCGATCGCATGTCGATATTTAAACTTTCAAAATATGTACCGTCACCATTTAGGCCGTCCGCTACTGCTCTTTGCAGATTTGGAGGGGTCGTAAATACCAAAAACTGATGTGCCTTCGAAACAGCCTTTAATAACTCTTCGCTTCCNGTCAAATAACCAACTTTCCAACCGGTTAAAGAAAANGTTTTCCCTGCCGAGCCTATCCGTATTGATCTATCACGCATGCCAGGCAATGTCATGAGTGGNATATGGTCTCGNTGGTCATACACCATGTGTTCATAAACCTCATCGCATATTGCTATAGCGTCATATTCTTTTACTAAATCNGCAATCAGAAGCAGCTCTTCCTTATTATAAACTTTCGAAGATGGATTTTGGGGCGAATTAAAGAGCAAAAGTTTCGTTTTATTTGAAAAAGCTGCACGTAAAGCCGAGCCGTTCAATTTCCAGTCAGGTGGCTCAATTGATACTCGCTTGGCGATTCCTCCAGCGCGCTCAATCATTGGCAGATAACAATCGTAAAGCGGTTCAATTACAACTACTTCGTCACCCTGATTTAGAAGCCCTANGAAGCAAGCTGCTAATCCCTCGGTTGCACCAGAAGATACCATCGTTTCTGTTTTCCAGTCGATATCGAGTCCATAAAAACGCCTGTTATGAGCAGCAACAGCTTGTCGCAATTGAGGAACCCCCAGCATTGGCGGGTATTGATTAGGCATATCAAAAAGGTATTCTGATGCTTTTTGCAGAACCGCATTAGGGCCATAATCATCGGGAAAGCCCTGCCCAAGATTTATGGAATCATGCTCTAAAGCAAGGCGCGACATCAGTTCAAAAACGGTTGTGCCATATGAATTAAACGTTGAATTAAAGGTAGACATATAACACCTTTCTTAAAGCTTATTAATTCAGCTGGTAACGGGCATCAAAATAATCCCCTTTAGAATTAAATCTAGATGTAAACACGTTTTACAATTATATATTTTCTAGCAAAAAATTGGCTTTATAACTACTAAACGATGATTCAAAAGTTTATTTACTAGGGCACAATAACCGAGAGGACAATTTATGCTAGCAGAGCGGATGAACCATTTGGGAACAGAAACAGCTTTTGAAGTTCTTGCTAGGGCCAACGCATTGGAGGCAGAGGGGCGAGAGATCATCAACTTAGGCATAGGCCAACCTGACTTTCAAACTCCAGAGCATATTGTTGAAGCAGCAATTAAAGCACTAAAAGATGGGCACCACGGTTACACCCCTGCAAGTGGTATCCCTCCGCTTCGACAAGCTATTTCGGACGACCTAAACAGAAGATATGATGTCAAGATAGACCCCGACAGGATATTAGCCGTTCCTGGAGGCAAGGTGACAATGTTCCTTGCTATGATGATTTACGGCGAACCGGGTTGCGAGATTCTTTATCCTAATCCTGGCTTTCCGATCTACGAGTCTACAATTCGGTTTTCGGGCGCCAAACCAATACCAATCCCACTACGCGAACAAAATGAATTTGCCTTTTCAGCTGAAGAAGTGTTGTCAAAAATTAATGAGAAAACACGATTAATAATCTTAAACAGCCCGGCAAACCCAACGGGTGGTGTAGTACCCCCCTCGGAATTTAACGCATTAATCGAGGGCCTTAGTGAATGGCCAAACGTAGCAATCATGAGTGACGAGATATATGGACAAATGCTGTATGACGACCGAGATCATGTAAGTCTGATACAATATCCTCAAATAACTGACCGACTGATACTGTTGGATGGATGGTCAAAAACTTACGCTATGACTGGCTGGCGGTTGGGCTACAGTGTATGGCCTGAAAAGATTGCGCCGCATGCGGAAAAATTGTGCGTCAATATTCATTCTTGCGTTAATTCGTCGGCGCAATTTGCTGGCATAGCAGCGTTAACGGGCGACCAATCTCCGGTGAAAACAATGGTTTCCGCTTTCGATCAACGACGCACCGTTATCGTTGATGAATTGAATAAAATTCCCGGTTTTAGCTGCATTAAACCAGGTGGNGCCTTCTACGCCTTCCCCAACATCACTCAGACAGGCTTGCGATCAGACGAACTACAAAAGAAAATACTCGAAGACGCCGGCGTTGCAGTAATATCTGGAACTAGTTTTGGAGNNCATGGTGAAGGCTACCTTAGATTTTCATACGCAAATTCAACTGAGAACATATTAAAAGCNNTAGATTTAATTAAGANATGTTTGTAAAACCANACTGCCTANATTTTAATCAATTGCTTAATATTTCATCNTTTAAAGCGTGCGGGAAGCTTTAGAAAGCTTTTGTAATAGNCTGTTATTAAAGAACATTTTAGAAAATCCTTTGTGGCATAATTACTGCAGTCCAGAATNTAATGCGTGGCAAAGCGGACAGAGCTATGAAAAAAGTAGAGGCGATTATAAAGCCCTTCAAACTTGACGAAGTAAAGGAGAGGCTGCACGAAGTTGGTATNAAAGGCATTACNGTCACAGAAGCAAAGGGCTTTGGCNGACAGAAAGGTCATACGGAGCTTTACCGAGGTGCCGAGTATGCAGTNGATTTCCTTCCGAAAATTAAATTAGAAGTTGTAATGGAGGATGACCAAGTAGATCAGGCGGTGGAGGCTATTCAGACCGCTGCTTTTACTGGTCGGATTGGTGACGGTAAAATTTTTGTTTCTACGATCGATCAAGCTATCCGAATTAGAACTGGNGAGAACGGCCCAGAGGCCCTGTAACAGTATGAATATTAACAAAGGAAAGGGAAATTATGTCAGAAGTTAGCTCAGTACTAGAAATGATTAAAGAAAACGATATTCGGTTCGTTGACCTTCGCTTCACTGATCCGCGTGGAAAATGGCAACATTTAACCCAGGCGGTATCAACAATTGACGAGGAGTCCTTAGCAGAAGGGTTCATGTTTGATGGTTCATCCATAGCCGGATGGAAAGCGATAAACGAATCAGACATGTGNCTGAAACCCGATCTCTCTACAGCGACGATAGATCCGTTTTTTGCGCAAGCTACCTTGGTTCTTGTCTGCGATATTCTAGAACCCACTACCGGCGCCGCATATAACAGAGATCCGAGATCGACAGCCAAAGCCGCTATAGANTATATGGCTAGCCAAGGTATTGGAGATACNGCATTCTTTGGCCCGGAAGCCGAATTCTTTGTCTTTGACGACGTTAAATTCGATGTTCAAATGAACCGGGGATANTACGAAGTCGATAGNTCNGANGGGCCNTACAANANTGCTAGGGATTATGAAGAGGGAAATCCAGGCCATCGACCAGGAGTAAAAGGTGGCTATTTTCCAGTCCCTCCTGTCGACTCAGAACAAGATCTGAGAAGTGAAATGTTGGCNGTTATGGAAGANATGGGCGTCGAAGTGGAAAAGCATCACCATGAGGTGGCACCATCACAACATGAGTTGGGAATGAAATTTGGAACCCTNATAGAAACAGCTGANAGCCTCCAGACATACAAGTACGTCGTACACCAAGTTGCCGCTTCCTATGGAAAAACNGCTACATTTATGCCAAAGCCNGTAGCAGGCGATAATGGNTCAGGTATGCANGTACATCAGTCAATTTGGAAAAATAACGAACCGATGTTTGCGGGATCAGAATACGCGGATTTATCGGAGACTTGCCTGCATTANATTGGAGGTATAATNAAACACGCAAGAGCTATAAATGCTTTTAGTAATTCGATAACGAATAGNTANAAGAGATTAGTTCCNGGATTTGAGGCACCGGTTCTTTTAGCTTACTCATCGCGCAACCGATCAGCTTCCTGCCGAATTCCTTTCGTAAGCAATCCAAANGGAAAACGNGTTGAAGTNCGCTTTCCTGACGCTGCGAGCAATCCCTATTTGGCTTTTTCGGCGATGCTTATGGCAGGACTAGACGGGATAAAAAATAAGATACACCCCGGTGAACCAATGGATAAAGACCTNTATGAACTGCCTCCAGAAGAGTTGAANGATATTCCTACTGTTTGTGNTTCACTTAGGGAAGCTCTTGCTGCACTCGACGCGGATAGATCGTTTTTAACGGAAGGTGGTGTTTTTGATGACGATCAAATCGACGCTTACATCGAGTTAAAAATGGAAGAAGTTCTAGCCTTTGAACAAACTCCACATCCAATAGAGTTTCAAATGTACTATTCAGTCTAATATGCTCAAAAGCTTGGATTAACAGGGAGGCCCTGAGTTGCACTGGGCTTCCCTAATAAGCGAGACATCTATTGCCCTAACTCACCATTTTCGATAAAAAAACCGCTAGACTTTAGGCCACTGCCAGTTAACACTACAATAGTAGTTTCATCGGAACCAATCAAATTCTTCGCCCGCAACTTCTCCAATCCAACAGCAGCACTAGCGCACGTTGGTTCAACAAAAAATCCACTTCGTGATAACTCAAAGGTCGCTTCCAAAATCTCTTCTTCGGTAACGGCCAAGCCACCCCCATTCGTCTTTTTCAGAATATCCAAGACTTTAGTGAGTCTTATGGGTTTATTAATCGCAGTTCCTTCAGCAATTGTTTTTGTAACGATCAAGCTTTCTAGAGCCTGCATTCCGTCTTGCCAGCACGCGACTATTGGACAGCAGTTTTTTGGCTGGACAACGAATATTTTAGGCAACTTCAAAATTTGTTTTGCTTCTAACAACTCCATAAACGCCATGTAACATCCCAAAACGTTGCTGCCGGCGCCTGTTGGAATTATTATATTATCGGGCGCTTTGAAGCCAAGGTCCTCCCATAATTCATAACCTAATGTTTTTGTCCCTTGTAAAAAAAAGGGGTGCCAGTTGTGGCTCGCATAGAAAATATTTTTTGCCATCTCTAAGGCAGCTTGTTCCGCTTTCGCTCTAGTGCCGGGGATTAAATGAATTTTTGCTCCGTAAGATCTTATTTGTGCGATCTTCGGAGGCGAGGCATTTGAGGGAGCTACTATATTAACAGAGATACCCGCAGCTGCACCGTAGGCTGCTATTGCAGCCCCTCCATTTCCTGAGCTATCTTCCACCACTTCTTGGATATCTTGCTGTTTTAAAAATGACATCATTGCCGAAGCTCCACGGTCCTTAAAGGAACCGGTTGGCGAGAACCACTCCAGTTTAAATAAGGCTTTGGTTCCTCTATAGCGATACGGCACTAGTGGTGTACATCCCTCTCCTAAACTAACTGGATTCGGTATTTTGCAAGGGAACACTTTCTCATAACGCCAGATTGATCTAACACTGTTGTTAATCGATTGTGGGGTTATTCCTTCGGTTTTAGAAAAACTCAATGGCGTTTTTTTTTCTGAGCACCAGCGAGGCTCCCATAAGTCATACGTCTCCCCGTTATTTTCATCCACTAGGAAAGCTTCTTTCATACTCCCAAAGTCCCTGTTCGCTGAGGCCAACCAAACTGCCTAAAGGATAAATCAAAATTAACATATAATAACAATATGTTGTATTTTACAAGCAACATATATACTTTATTAGGTGTGTCTCGCTCTGAAAATATCATGTTGGACAGGTAATTTATGAACGACTTATTTCAATCTTCATCTAAGACAAAAGAGATGGATTACTCCGCTAAAGATATCGAAGTTTTAGAAGGTTTAGAGCCGGTAAGGCGGCGTCCAGGAATGTATATTGGAGGTACCGACCAGCAGGCAATGCATCATTTAGTTGCTGAAGTGTTGGACAACTCGATGGATGAGGCGGTAGCCGGACATGCAAACAGAATTGAATTACATTTAACGAAGGATCAATCAGTAATAATCACGGATAATGGACGGGGTATTCCTGTTGATCCACATCCAAAGTTTAAAAATAAATCTGCCCTAGAGGTAATCTTAACAACACTGCACGCAGGAGGTAAATTTTCTGATAAAGTCTACAGTACTTCGGGAGGGTTGCATGGAGTAGGAATCTCCGTGGTTAATGCGTTATCAGATAGCTTAAATGTGGAGATCGCTAGGGACCAAAGATTATTCTCCCAACAATTCAAACAAGGTGCGGCTTTTAGTAGTCTGATAGATGAAGGCCCTGTCAGAAATAGACGCGGCACTAAAATCTGTTTTCATCCAGATCCAGAAATCTTTGGCAAAAATCCGAATTTTAAGCCCTCAACTTTGTATCAAATGGCAAAATCCAAAGCATACTTATTTAGAGGTGTAGAAATAAGATGGTCATGTGATACGGAATTAACTGCAAGTGATCCCAAAACGCCTAGTGCTGAAACAATTCATTATCCAAATGGGTTAATCGATTATCTAAAAAGCGAGTTACGAGACAGAAAGATCATTGGAAATGCAATATTTTCAAACGAAAAAGACAATGAAACAAATGAAAGAATTGAATGGGCTATTGCTTGGCCAGATGACAATGACGATGGCTTTTTAAACTCCTATTGCAATACTATTCCTACACCACAGGGTGGAACGCATGAAGCTGGTCTAAAAGCTGCCCTCCTTAAAGGAATAAGAACATATTCAGACCTATCCGGTATGACCAAGCGGATATCACAAATAACTACGGAAGATATAACAATAGGCTGTTGCATCGCTTTGTCGACTTTTATACGTGACCCACAATTTCAGGGCCAAACAAAAGAAAAGTTGGTAAGTGCACATGCGAATAGATTGGTAGAGCAGGCCATTAAAGATCACTTTGATCATTGGTTGTCGGGCTCTCCGGAACTAGGCAAACAGCTTATTGAGCACTTTATCGGTAAGGCAGAGGAAAGACTGCGTAGACGCCAGCAAAAGGAGGTCAGTCGAAAGTCGGCAACTCGCAAGCTACGTCTTCCAGGAAAACTAACTGACTGCAGTCTCGGGGATGCCAGTGGCACAGAACTTTTTATCGTAGAGGGTGACTCTGCTGGCGGGTCGGCTAAACAAGCTCGTGATCGAAAAACCCAAGCCATACTCCCACTCAGAGGAAAAATACTTAATGTCGCAAGTGCATCGGCCGAAAAGCTTCGTGCAAACCAAGAACTAAATGATTTGATGCAAGCAATCGGTTGCGGTGCTGGTGAAAATTACAGCGAACATTCATTAAGATACGAAAAAGTAATAATCATGACTGACGCTGATGTAGACGGCGCACATATAGCCTCATTACTTATGACGTTTTTTTACAAACAGACACCTAAGCTAATTGAGAATGGTCATCTTTTCTTAGCGATGCCGCCACTTTTTAGAATAACGCAAGGAGGCCAGACATATTATGCCAAAGACGAGTTGCATAAAGACAAAATAATTAATGAACAATTATCATCAAAAACAAAAATTGAAATAAGTCGATTCAAGGGATTGGGGGAAATGCCCGCGTCTCAATTAAAAGAAACAACAATGTGCCCAGAAAAAAGGAACTTGCTTAAAATAACTGTTCCAAATTTAGATAGTTTAGAAAGTCACCCCATGAGGTCCAAACTAATGACTCGTCTTGAAGTTGACAAAACTGTTGATACGCTGATGGGCAAAAAACCTGAGCTCAGATTTGCATACCTTCAGGAAAACGCAAAGCTTGTAACATCCATCGATGTTTAAATCTTCGATTTAGTTCTCCTGAAGAGCAAGCCTCTCTAACTTTTCGTAATCAACTTTTGGTTCTTTGAACAGCTGCTGCAGCGCAAATTCCTTCGCCTTGACCATCTCAACCAAAGCTTGATTGAAAGGAACACTTATATTAAGTGCTTTTGCTTCAGATACCAACGCCCCGTTTAATGAGTCGATTTCCGTTAACCGGCCAGACTCAACATGCTGCAACATAGAAGGTTTATTATATCGACTGCTTGATAAATCTTTTACGTAAGTAATCATATCTTTATTCGATACTTTAATACCTTTTGCTTTAACCACAGCCATAATCTCTTCAAGTATCTTTGTTTACATCTCATCAGCGGCAGTGTTTTCGGATATTTCTCCAGAACGAAGTTCTATGACGGCACACAACGGATTCATACCACTATTAACAATGAATTTGCCCCATATAACGCCAAGTATATCATTTGTTATTTCCGGGCTTAATAACGCGTCTTGAAATACGTTTTCTAGACTTTTTAATCTTAGTGACATGGTCCCATCTAGTTCACAAATAAATGTTGAGCCACTATTGATATGGTTCACGTGGCCAAGATCTTCTAGTGCAGCACTATGGTAACTAACACCGCCCACAACCCTCTTTGCTCCGAGAACTCTCGACAATGCTTCTATGTTTCCGATACCATTTTAAAGGATTATAGCGTAACCATCAGGTTTTAGTACGGTGGCAGCAGAACGAGCTGCAGATTTCGTTCCCGTTGAATGTGCGTGGAATAAGACAATATCAGAGCTATTTTTAAAATCGTTCTCATTGTTACTAATGTTTATTTTGTAAACTTTTTGTATCCTTAGCGCCGATAAACGGAAACCGTTTTCTTTAATTTCGTTTACACGATCGCTATTAACATCTAATAAATTTAAGTCGTAACCAGCTTCGATAAGCCTTAATCCGTAAACACCCCCCATCGCTCCTGCTCCTACCACACAAAATTTCATACCGCTTCCCCATTGATATGAGCCCCCCCCTTTATACAATTCCTGGTCTATACATTTCTATATGCAACACTCCCTCATCATTATAAGGCTTGGAAACAGTTTGATAGTGAAGACTGTGGTAGAAGCTTTCAAGGTGATACTGCGCATTCAGCCTAATAGGATAGTGTCGATAATTTAACTCACACCACTCATGAGCTTTTTGCATGAGCTTCCTTCCTAATCCGCGATTTCTATGGTTTTTTGAAACCATAACGCGTCCGATAGATACTTCGGCATACAAGGACCCAGCGGGAAGTACTCGGCAATATGCTAACAATTTACCGTTATTTATTACCTGTATATGCTGTGAAACTTTATCAAATTCGTCGATATCTTCATAAATACATTTTTGTTCAATTATGAAAATCTGTTGGCGCATCTTTAATATTTGGTGAAGCTGATGCCTGTTCAATTCTTCAAAGCCCAAGCATTTCCATTGAAAATCTTTCGAATTATTCAATCCAAAGCTCCATCGTTTTGCATTCGACTCAAACGTGTTTTAGCAACCGCGCTGAGTGGCGCTAGCCTTATTTTTTTTTCAGGCAAATTGGCTAACCATTTCTCCAAGACACGTAATGTTGTNACTCTTGGGTGTCCTATTGCAATGGCTGTCCCCTTATCAAGAGCTATCNTNTCAACTTCTCTTAGACGACGAACTATTTCGTCTTCTTTATTAATGTCGTCCAAAAATACATCTCGGGACACGACAGGCACGTTAAGTTTATCTCCAAGTTGGCCAACGAGAGAGTTTGATGTCGTAAGAGAATCTAGAAAAAGTTGTCCAGAACTCTTTATCTCAGTTAATACAATAGACATCGCTCTTTGATCGGCCGTGAATAAACTTCCCATATGGTTGTTCACACCGATCGCTCCTGGAAATACATACATCGCTCTCGCCAATCGCTTTTTAATTTCCGTTTGATCCATATTGACCATCAAGGCACCCGGACCAGGGTCCGCGGCGCCTCTTGGCTCCATGGGCAAGTGAATGAGTAGTTCATGCCCCTCAGCTCGAGCGGATTTGGTCTGATTGGCCAAGTTTTTAGCATAGGGGAGATATGACAGCGTTAGTGGAGATTTTAAACTAACAGCCCAGTCCGAATAAAGTTGATTAAGCCCCATATCATCTAAAACGATGGAAACCAAAGGCCCATTTTCGGTATTTTTAAATGGTACCGCGTGCGCCATCCAACTGGCTCCTGGAATTTTCAAATCTTGGCTAAAATTAGAAACTTTTTTATTTTTTAATTTGTCGAGACTAGTTGGAAATTTTGGTCGATCGTCTGATTTCGGATTTTCCGCAATTATATCTGCTTTCGCTTCTTTTTTTTCGATATGTCTGCCTGGTTCGTTGGCCGAAGAACTCATTTTATCTGAATGGTGGGGCGCACCAATATAAACGCCAATAGCAATCCCAAAGCTAAATACGCAAAAACCACCGAGCGATAGAATTATTGCTCTTTGAGATTTTGAAATTTTTTGAAACGAAAACATAAGTATAAATCATTTATTGCTTAAACTATGTCGGCGGGCACATTGTTTCTTCTTCACTGTCGCTTTATCCTATCTCTATCTTCCTGGCTCTCCTATTGATATACTTATACCACTTTTAAAAACTAAATCAGATCAACTAAAGGTTGCTAAACGAGAAATGTTTTTGTTAATCGACAATTATGACAGTTTTACTTATAATCTATGGCATTTTTTGGGTCAGTTAGGTGCTGATGTACGAGTTGTTCGAAACGATAAAATTACCGCTAAAGAGGTGCTCGAACTAGAACCCCAGGGTATTATAATATCACCAGGCCCTTGTGATCCAGACAAGGCTGGAATTAGCTTAGAACTCATTGAGACTGCTCCTACAAACCTCCCCATTTTTGGGGTTTGCTTGGGTCATCAATGTATAGGCCGGGCCTTTGGAAGCAAAATAATTAGAAGTACAACGCCTATTCATGGAAAAATAAGCACAATTAAACATAAAAATTCGGAGATCTTTAACGGAATACCTACGACATTTTCTGCTACAAGATATCATTCACTAATTGTAGATAAAGAGAGTCTTCCAGCAACTTTGAAAATTACTGCGGAGACACGTGACGGCATGATAATGGCCTTATCTCATAGGTCTCAGCCAATCCACGGCGTTCAATTCCATCCAGAAAGTATAGCCTCTGAATATGGTTATACATTATTGTCAAATTTTCTTGTAATAAGTGGATGCAAAATAGCTTCACAGGAAAAGTTGAATAGTCTTCAATTTGATCTTAGGAAAGCGGCGAGATGAGCGGTAAGAATTTAGACCTTAAGCCATTAATTCAAATTGTTTCCAATGGATGTTCATTAACTGAAGATCAGTCAAAAGAAGCCTTCGACATCATAATGGCTGGTAATGCTACCCCGTCACAAATAGGCGGCTTTTTGATGGCTATGAGAGTAAGAGGTGAGACAACTGAGGAAATAAAAGGCGCAGCGCGGGCTATGCGGGAGAAAGTGATAAAAATTAATGCTCCTCCGGATGCTCTAGATACAGTTGGTACCGGCGGTGATGCATCTGGCACATTTAATATCAGTACGGCGAGCAGTTTTGTGGTTAGCGCCGCTAATGTTCCTGTCGCCAAACATGGGAACAAGGCCCTTTCCTCTAAAACAGGAGCAGCTGATGTTCTGAGCGAACTTGGAGTCAATTTGAACTGTGACATGTCAGTAATTCAAAAAGCTATGGACGAAATTGGCATTTGCTTTCTAATGGCGCCACGACACCATATGGCGATGCGTCATGTTGCAGCAAGTAGGAGTGAACTTGGCACTCGTACAATTTTCAATATTCTAGGTCCTTTGGCCAATCCTGCGTTAGTTAAAAAGCAATTAGTTGGTGTGTTTTCAGAAACGTGGGTTGAGCCAATAGCACACGTACTTAAAGGCTTAGGCTCTGAAAGAGCATGGGTAGTTCACGGCTCAGACGGTTTGGATGAGATAACAACTACTGGTGTAACAAAAGTAGCTGCACTTGATAAAGGCTCAGTTTCGACATTTACCATACATCCAGAAGATGCAAACCTAGAATTAGCAGAACCTAAACAACTCAAGGGCGGTCTTCCCGGACAAAATGCCATGGCTTTAGCAAACCTTTTAAGGGGTGAAAAGGGCCCCTATCGGGATATTGTTTTGTTTAACTCGGCAGCTGCTTTAATCATCGCGAAAAAAGTTGATAATCTTAGGGACGGAGTAGAACTAGCTGCAGAAATGATAGATTCTGGCCAAGCAAAACAAAAATTAGATCAATTAATATCAATTACCGCGCATACCGGTCAATAAACATGAAAAACGTCTTATTAGAAATCTGCCAGCAAAAACTCATTCACATAGAGAAGTGCAAACAACGAAAAACCGAGAATCAATTGCTTGGCGAAGTTAAACATGCATCAAAGCAGAGAAATTTTTTAAAAGCCCTAGAACAAAAAAGTAAAAATGGTTACGGGCTTATTGGTGAAATAAAAAAAGCATCTCCCAGCAAAGGCCTCATAAGAAGAGACTTCGACGTGGTGCACCTCGCAAAAGCTTACCAAGAAGGGGGCGCCGCCTGCCTATCGGTTCTTACAGATATTCCATACTTTAAAGGAAACGATAAGTTTCTTGTTGAAGCTAGAGGAGCTACCTCGCTTCCGGTCCTAAGGAAAGATTTTATGCTAGATACTTATCAAGTGATTGAATCTCGAGTTCTAGGAGCAGACTGCATTTTACTTATAATGGCAGCATTGGAGGACGATACAGCTCAAAATTTAGAAGATTGTGCGATTGAACTTGGAATGGATGTTCTTGTTGAAATACATAATGAAGACGAACTTCATCGCGCTCTCAAGCTCAAAACGAAGCTTCTTGGCATAAATAATCGTAATTTAAAAACAATGATTACAGACATAAGCATGACGGAAAAACTTGCCTCTCTTGCGCCCACTGAAAAAATTTTGATTTCAGAAAGTGGGTTACGAACACGGGCAGATTTACACAGAATGGCAACTGCAGGAGCGCGATGTTTTTTAATTGGGGAATCCATAATGAAACAAAATGATGTAGAGAAGGCCACTAAGTTACTTTTAACTAAATCGACACAAGAAACCCTTTAGGAAATGTCTGATTTTAATCATTTTGATGGCAAGGGAAACGCTATAATGGTTGATGTTTCCGGCAAAGAAATAACCGAACGGATTGCTATCGCTTCTTGTGATGTGCAAGTAGACTCAGCGACAATGGCGCTGATTGTGGGAGGAAGCATAAAAAAAGGTGACGTCTTATCTGTGGCAAGACTCGCTGGTATTTTAGGTGCAAAAAAAACCCCCGAACTTATCCCACTATGCCACCCTTTAGCTCTCACATCAGCCGAGTTGGAGATAAGATGCGATGAAAAACTTTCCATCATCGAGATAACCGCAAAGTGTAAAATTAATGCAAGAACCGGGGTAGAAATGGAGGCCTTAACCGCTGTCAGCATAGCAGCTTTGACAATCTATGATATGTGTAAGGCTGTGGATAAGGGGATTATAATTAGCAATATAAGGCTTCTTGAAAAAACAGGTGGAAAATCGGGGCAGTGGCGTGGGAAATAAGTCTTTTTTATCCGTTGAAGGTGCACTGGAAAAGATAGTCAACGATATTTCTGTTGTCTCTACAGAAGAAACCTCACTCACATCCGCCATAAATAGAGTGACTGCTGTAGCGATTCGAGCGAGACGATGCCAACCTCCTATGGCGGTATCGGCTATGGACGGGTATGCTGTAAAAAGTACGGATGTAAAAACGCCACCAAGCAAACTTTTATGCATTGGAAGCGTTCCCGCAGGTAGCAATTTTCGTGGACAACTCAAAAGCGGAGAAGCCGTCAGAATTTTTACTGGCGCGCCCGTCCCTAAAGGCGCTGACACAATCGTTATACAGGAAAATGTTGTTGCTAATTCAGAAACTTTTGGATCAGAAATTACTGTTATAAAAGGTGAAAAAAGAGGAATTTACATCCGAAAAGCCGGTCTAGATTTTAAAACTGGTGACGTTTGCATTCCAAAAAACAAAAGACTTACTTCGCGAGATATTGGCTTGGCAGCAGCTATGAATGTACCATGGATATTGGTAAGACGTCGGCCTCGTATAGCAATTCTCGCCACTGGCGATGAAATTGTTCGTCCTGGAGAACAAACTTCGAAACATCAAATTGTAAGTTCAAACAGTTATACACTGCACGCCTTTTTGACAGCTCTGGGCGCTGATGTTCAAATTCTTGGTGTTGCACCAGATGATACAGACGCGATTGGGTTATTAGCAAAAGAGGCGGAAGGATCCGATCTATTAGTGACTACAGGTGGGGCCTCTGTAGGAAAACATGACTTGATACAGGAAGCGCTAAGCGCCCAAAAATTTGGCAAAAATAGACTTACATTAAATTTTTGGAAAATCGCCATGCGACCGGGCAAACCTCTCATTTTCGGAAAGTTACAAAAGAAGCCTTTTATTGGGTTACCTGGCAACCCAGTTTCAACAATGATTTGTGGTTTAATTTTTCTGAAACCTGCAATCGAAACTATGTTGGGTTTAGAAATAAATCAGGAAGTCGAAGTTGCAACGCTCGCTCAGAAGTTACCCGAAAATGATGAAAGACAAGATTATCTAAGGTCCTATGCTTTTAAGACGAAAACAGGAGACCAATTTGTTGAGCCTTTTGCCAAACAAGATAGCTCTATGATGGCGACACTTGCGAAGGCTAATTGTTTAATTGTTAGAGAACCATTTGATAAAAAGAAAAAAAAGGGCGATTTAGTAAAAATAATAAAACTTGATACGTTTTTTTGAGGGTTGCTGCCTCAGTAAAAAAATAGGCAAACTTTAAAATAAGTATCCGCACAATAATCTTCTTACAACAGTAGCATAATTCGGAGGTTTTCTAATGCAGCAAGATGGATCGCAACTATTAGAAAAAAGAATACCTTCACCTAAAGCCGAATGGTTGTCTCAAATAAAAGAAGAAATAATAGAGCCAGAAATACCCATAATCGACCCACATCATCATCTTTGGGACATGAAGGGAAATACATACTTACTGAATGAATTATTAGAAGATATAGGTTCAGGTCACAACATTGTGGCCACCGTATTTCTTGAATGCGCGGCCATGTATCGGTCTGGTGGGCCAATAGAAATGCGGCCAATCGGTGAGACTGAATTTGTTAACGGCATTGCAGCAATGAGCGCGAGTGGAAAATATGGAAAATCAAAAATTTGTGCTGGAATTGTAGGTTTTGCTGATTTGACATTGGGCGCTTCTGTATCTGACGTTTTAGAAGCGCAGGTCAACGCGGGAGGAGGACGATTTAAAGGTGTAAGATACGGTGCTGGGTTTAATGAAAGTGAAGTTATAAATAACAGTCACACCAATCCACCCTCTGAGTTGTATTTAAATGAAAAGTTCAGGGAAGGATTTGCAAAACTAGCCGATTATAGCCTCTCTTTTGATGCGTGGCTTTATCATACTCAAATTAATGACGTGAGCATGCTCGCAGACGCCTTTCCAAATCAAAATATAGTGCTCAATCATTTCGGAGGTCCAATAGGCATTGGACCTTATGAGAATAAAAGAGCCGAAGTTTTCGCGTCTTGGAAACAATCAATTTTGAATTTATCAAAAAGATCTAACGTATATGTAAAGTTGGGAGGCTTGGGGATGGTAATAAATGGATATCAATTCCAAAACCAGCAATACCCGCCAAGCTCTAATGATCTAGCAAATGCGTGGAAACCCTTCTTCGAGACAACCATAGACGTTTTTGGTTCCAAACGTTGTATGTTCGAAAGTAATTTCCCGGTTGATAAAGTAACGTCTTCCTACGCCATTTACTGGAATACGTTTAAACGAATAGCATTGAATGCTTCACCTACTGAAAAAAGTTACCTTTTTCATGATACGGCCAAAAACTTTTACAACCTGGATATTTAACGGCTACTCAAAGTGGGCGACTCAGCATCGTTGTTAGCGCCGGCTGATTGACAATCATATAGAACTAAAGTAGAACAAACATCTGTTTGTTTATGATTTGTTCCCTCATGTGAAGGTATTAGGCATGCTTACTCAAAAACAGCTCGAGTTATTAACTTTTTTAACGAATAATCTTAAAAAAAATGGCGTCGCACCCTCTTTTGACGAGATGAAAGACGCATTAGACCTCAAGTCTAAGTCTGGAATACATAGGTTAGTTTCGGCTCTTGAGGAACGAGGTTTTATTAGACGGCTACCAAATAGAGCTAGAGCAATAGAAATAATCAAAACAACTGCAGTAGAACCACGTATAAAAAGTATTGCTGAAACTTTGCCACAACGACAATTTTCACCCAATGTGATTCCCGGAAACTTCCCTCAAGCGATCAGATCTGAAGACAATGAAGACAATCATATAATAGCTTTACCCCTCTATGGTAAAATTGCTGCAGGTAATCCTATTGAGGCAATTAATGACCCATCCCAGAATATTATGGTCCCAAATAGCCTTATAGGACAAGGAGATCACTACGCCCTAGAGGTGGAGGGAGATTCTATGGTTGAAGCGGGTATATTTAACGGTGATACCGCTATTATCAAAAAATGCGAAAACGCAGAAAACGGTACAATAGTTGTGGCTTTAGTAGAAAACGAAGAAGTAACACTGAAAAAGTTAAGGAAACGAAACAATTCTATAGCACTTGAACCTGCAAACCCCCAATATGAGACCAGAATTTTTGGCCCGGATCAAGTTAAGGTACAAGGCAAACTAGTCGGCATAATTAGAAAATATAATTAGTTAAAGTAAAATACGGAATTGTAGTTTCGTCCGACTTCAAAATAAGCAGACTGAGTAACAGTCTTATTGATTGAATTTGGAAAATCAGGAGCATCTCCGAAATTTTATTTATAAAGCTATCCTATTCACAAAAAGGTTCTAGATTTGTATAGATAATACTAAATTCATAAAGCTCTAAACGAGCTGATCAACGCTTCAATTGAAATGGCAACTAGCTAGTGCAAAGTATAGCAAAGAAGAGACAATAAATATGACCGTAATTACCCGCTTTGCGCCATCACCAACCGGTTTTCTGCATATTGGAGGCGCAAGAACTGCTTTATTCAACTATCTTTTTGCGCGAAGAAACAATGGGAAGTATATCCTCCGTATCGAAGATACAGATCGTCAGCGATCTACAGAAAACGCGGTTAAAGCAATAATGAATGGACTTAGCTGGCTAGAGCTTTCAGGCGATGAGCAACCAATTTTCCAGTATTCGCAGCAAGAACGACATAAGCAAGTTGCAAGCACACTCCTAGAACAAGGAAAAGCCTACAAGTGTTATTGCTCGGCAAAGGAACTGGAGGAAATGCGCGCCTTAGCCCGACGCGAAGGTAAAACTGCTTTATACGACCGTAGATGGCGAGACAGAGACCCTGCCACAGCGCCATCTAACGTTGCCCCCGTTGTGCGTATAAAAAGTCCATTAAAAGGTTCGACGACGATCGATGATCTTGTACAAGGTCGTGTAGAGGTAAAGAATGAACAATTAGACGATTTTGTAATTTTGCGCGCAGACGGCACGCCCACTTATATGCTCTCAGTAGTTGTAGACGACCACGACATGGAGATTTCACATGTTATTCGCGGAGACGATCACCTTAACAATGCATTTAGACAATACCAACTTTACGCTGCCATGGATTGGCGAGCTCCAAAGTTTGCTCATATCCCTTTGATTCACGGGCATGACGGTACAAAGCTATCAAAAAGGCACGGTGCTGTTGGTATTGATGCCTATAAAGATCAAGGATACTTGCCAGAAGCTTTGTGCAACTATCTTCTAAGGCTTGGGTGGGGTCACGAAAATGCAGAATTTATAACACGAAAAAAAGCGATAGGCTTGTTTGATATAGGCGCGGTAGGTAAATCCCCCTCGCGGTTCGATATAAAAAAACTAGACAACATAAATGCGACATACATGAGAGAAATGAGCGAGACGCATTTATACCATTTACTTGAAACTCATCTTCGTAAAAACCTAGATGTGACTCTAGATCCAATCAAATTAGAACGACTGCATAGGGGGTTAAGTGGACTTAAAGTCCGGGCTAAGAATATTAATGAATTAGCATCCAGCGCAATGATATATATAGTTAGTCCGCCAATAAACATGGATGAGAAAGCTGATAGTATTTTGAGCAAAGATGCTCGACAGTTGATTAGGGGTCTTTTAGAACCATTTAATGAATTGACAAATTGGAACAAAACTAAAATCGAAGAAATCCTTAAAAATTTTGCAACTGACTGTGATATCAAGTTCGGCTCAGTCGCTCAACCACTAAGAGCAGCTCTTACCGGCACAACATCATCACCGGATATTTTTGAGGTAATTGAAATTCTTGGAAAGGAAGAAGTTGTGCAAAGAATTGAGGCAGTTTGCTGAAATAGATTTTCGAAGTTACAATACAGTACTGATTACCTTTTCTGAGGGTTTTAGCAGAGTAAACGGTTAGTAAAAGAAGGAAAAAAGAATGAACGAGAAAAACTCGGGAACGTTCACACTTATAAACGATAAAACGGGTGACAAATATACACTTCCAGTTATTGATGGCACCACTGGGCCAAGTGTAATTGACGTAAGGGCCCTTTATGGAGAAACAGATCACTTCACCTTCGACCCTGGATATACTTCAACAGGATCATGTGAATCCGCGCTGACATATATAGATGGGGATAAAGGTATTTTGTTACACCGTGGTTACCCGATCGAGCAATTGGCGGAACATAGTAATTTCTTGGAAGTTGCTCACCTTCTTTTATATGGAGATTTACCTAATCAACAGGAATCCGAAAAATTTATTACCGATATCACCTACCACACAATGCTTCATGATCAATTGATGAATTTTTACAGGGGATTTAGACGCGATGCCCACCCAATGGCCATTATGTGCGGGGTTGTAGGTGCACTCTCTTCCTTCTATCATGACTCAACGGATATAGCCGACCCACACGCTAGAATGGTAGCTTCATACCGCTTGATTGCGAAAGTACCAACAATAGCAGCGATGGCCTTCAAATATTCTCTAGGACAGCCGTTTAATTTTCCTCAAAACAAACTGACCTATGCGGAAAATTTTCTTCAAATGCTATTTGGTGTTCCTTCTGAAGAATATGAGATAAACCCAGTGCTCGCTCGAGCAATGGATCGTCTTTTAATATTGCATGCAGACCACGAGCAAAATGCTTCAACCTCCACCGTTCGGCTTGCTGGTTCATCCGGAGCTAACCCATTCGCTTGTATAGCCGCTGGGATAGCTTCATTATGGGGTCCGGCCCATGGAGGAGCAAATGAGGCCGTTTTAAACATGCTCAACGAAATTGGCGACAAATCGAGAGTCGGTGAATATGTAAAAAAGGCAAAAGATAAAGATGATCCCTTCCGCCTAATGGGATTTGGTCATCGTGTTTATAAAAACTATGATCCCAGAGCAACAGTAATGATGCAAAGTTGTCACGAGGTACTAGACGATTTAGGGATCAATGATCCGCTCTTAGAACTAGCTATGGAACTAGAAAAAATTGCCCGTGAGGATGAGTATTTTGTCGAACGTAATTTATATCCGAACGTCGATTTCTATTCTGGAATTATCCTTAAAGCAATGGGTTTTCCATCAAGCATGTTCACAGTTTTATTTGCAGTTGCGCGAACAACTGGCTGGATTGCGCAATGGAAAGAGATGGTTGAGGATCCTAAACAAAAAATTGGCAGACCCCGACAACTTTACACAGGCCCCACTAAGCGCGATTATGTTCCATTGGCAAAACGCTAAATGATTTGATCAGCATTATCATAACTAAATTTATTAACAATGAACTTATGGTGCAAAATTATCACACCTAACTAATTGTAAACACATAGTTGATGATCTCAATTGACTTCAGAGGACGAAAGCTTTAAGTCATCGCCAAAGCGTATTTCGAAGGGGGCCGTTTAACATCTCAGGCTTTGATGAACTTGGTTTAAGTGAGCAACTACTCTCCTCAGTTGCGGACGCAGGGTATTCCAAACCAACCCCAATACAACAGCAAGCCATACCGGCTGTGTTCATGGGAGGCGATGTCTTTGGATGCGCCCAGACAGGGACCGGCAAAACCGCTTCTTTCACCCTCCCCATGATAGACATCTTAAGTGCAGGCAGAGCAAAGGCTCGAATGCCACGATCGCTAATCTTGTGTCCAACGAGAGAATTGGCAGCACAGGTCTCGGATAATTTCGAGACCTACGGGAAAAATAACGCCCTATCNATGGCATTGCTCATTGGTGGAGTAACAATGACCAGTCAATTGCAAGCATTAGANAAAGGCGTGGATGTCTTGATAGCTACACCAGGGCGGCTCCTTGATCACTTCGAACGCGGGAAAATTCTACTCAATGATGTAAAAATTTTAGTTATCGATGAAGCGGATAGAATGCTTGATATGGGCTTCATACCTGATGTTGAACGTATCGTTTCACTGCTACCTAAAAAACGCCAAACTTTATTTTTCTCCGCTACGCTAGACAAAAGCATCCGAAAGATTGCTAATAGTTTTTTAACCAATCCAAAAGAAATTTCGGTAGCGCCGCCTTCCTCGGTTGCTGACACTGTTGTACAAAAATTAATTCANACTGNACAGAAGAATAAACGCCTNCTATTACGCGAGTTACTTGCAAACGANAAAGTCTCTAACGCTGTAATATTCTGTAATAGAAAAAGAGATATTGGAGTTTTATATCGTTCCCTTTTAAAACATGGTTTTAACGCAGCGGAACTCCACGGGGANCTGCCCCAAGCCTCCAGAACATCTACGCTAAATAAGTTTAGATCAGGAGATATAAAGCTGCTAATCGCTAGTGATGTAGCGGCACGTGGCCTTGATATAGCGGATTTAAGCCACGTAATTAACTTTGACGTTCCGAGCAATGCTGAAGATTATGTTCATAGAATTGGAAGNACGGGAAGAGCCGGTAAAANGGGCAATGCATTTACTTTTGTTACCTCTGAAGACCAAAAATATATAGAAGCCATTACAGCCTTAATTAAAAAACCGATAGAAACGCTTAAGNACTATAATAAACAGAACACTTCCCAAAACATTACAGACACGCAACGACGTAAACCNTTGCGCGTAGATAAATCAGGAAACTCTAAAAGTGATGTTGCAAAAAAAAGCCCTAATCCCGAAAACAATCGTTTTGGCGAACGCGTCCCGCCACCAGTCGCTCCCAACGAACCGACCATCGGCATGGGTGATCATGTCCCTGCCTTTCTTTTACGCCGNTAGTTTAGATAAATAACTAATTATTTAAAANGACAGCAGANATAGCCATTGANACGGCAGCTTGCGANGGATCTACAACTGGTATCCCAAGACTCTCTTGTAAACCAAGTCTATAACGTGCCATACCCGCGCATCCCAATATTAGTACCGATGCCCCGGAACCATCCCTTAACTTTTTTCCAACTTCCTCGAGTCTATGAAAGGTTTTTTTTTCATCGCTCAACTCCGCTACGCTAAGTCCTATAGCTAGGTCTCCGGCAAGTCGTTTTTCCAATCCCAATGACCTTATGTATCGTAGATGCCTGGCAACAGACGTATTCAAGATTGCTAGTATACCATATGAAGAACCAAGTGATAACGCAGTGAGAATACCACTTTCAGCGATACCAAATACTGGTTTATTAGTCACCTCCCTTGCAGCGAAAATACCGGGATCTGAAAAACATGCTATTACAAAGGCATCAGCAATATTATTTCGCTTAATAATATCNACAACCTGCACAGCCGCACTGTCTGANTCCTGTTGCGANTCTATACCTGGGGGTCCNTCCAAATTGGTAACACTTTTAATTATTGGGCCGTTGGCNAACCGGAATAAATTTAGCGCTGTGTTCATTGAATCTGTGACATGCTGGTTACTATTTGGGTTTATAACAATAATTTCCTTTGCTGGACTCATCGCGTTTTCACTCCAATTAATCCCTTGCTTATAATCTCATCAACATCATTCGAAAGATTGTTTGTAGCTTTAATCTTATGCAGACTTTTTATCATTAATCTCCTTTGTTGGTCGTTATGTTTTTGCCAACGTGTTAATGGAAGNGCCAATCTAGCAGCCACTTGGGGATTAAATTTNTCGATACTGATTACATTATCAGAAATCAACTCGTAACCACTACCATCATTTTTGTGAAAATGAAGAGGATTATTAGAAGCAAAGTTATTTAACAAAGACCGTACGCGGTTTGGATTTGTTATATCAAATTTAGGATGGTTTATCAAAGATGCTACATCTTCGTAGCTATTCGGCAGTGTCGATGTTGCATAAAATGCAAACCACTTATCTAGCTCNAGCGGATGTTCTAGCCATGTTTTATAAAAATGATNNAAAGCNTCGTTACGCTCGGGCNGATNAATGTTATTCAAAGCATCTAGGCCACCAATGACCATGGTCATTGAATTGGCATTTACTGCTTGATCAAAAGCTAATTCGACNGATTTTGAATCTTCATTTTGAACTAATATTTTCAATATGGCGTTAGCTAATGCTCGATTACCCATAGCTTCATNGGANAGATCATCAAGATGNTTTGCGCTTTTTGCNGTNTTGTAAACNTCTTCAAAAATTGATTTTAATTTCCCAGCTAATCTCTTGCATAATTTCNCTCTTGCTTCNTGGACGGCATTCACCTCAATTACGTCGCTACTCTCGAATATTTCTCTCTCTGTTGGGATCTGAATTAATAATGCCTTTAACGCGCTTTCCATATGTTCATCCAGAAGAATTTCACTAATCGCTTCTTCATAGGCGCTATCTATTTCAGTTTTGTTATTGCTGTCCTTGTTTCCTAACATCTCCTTAATCAAAGAAAAGGCATATACTTGTGTTGCATCCCAACGTACATACGGATCATGTTCATGACGCATCAGTACCAGAAGCTCCTCCTTAAGTGGTATTCTTGAGAGCTTTATTGGGCTGGAAAAATTTCGAAGGATTGCGGGTATGGCCGGTTGTTTTATATTTTCAAAGGTAAAAGAAGCTTGCTCGCTATTAATCCAAAGCTTCTTTGAGGTAGTCACCTCGCTTACATCTCCGTCAATTTTTAAAGGGTAAGGTTTGCCTTGCTGATCTAATAATCCAATTTCTACTATAAGAGGCAATGGTTTTTTATAAGTTTGGTCTGCTGTCGGCTTATTAATCTGGGTAAAAGTTACATGCAGACGCTTACTTTTGNTTTCATGCTTTGTTACGATATTTACTTCAGGCGTTCCCGACTGTGTNTACCAGCGCTCAAAGAAGGATANGTCTTCGCCTGAGGCATCTTGCATCGCTAGAAGGAAATCNTNGCATGTTGCTGCTTTTCCATCATGCCTAGATATATATAGCTTCATGCCTTTCTGGAAATTTTTCTCCCCAACATTTGNATGTATTAATCTTATAATCTCTGCTCCCTTTTCATAAACTGTGGGTGTATAAAAATTATTAATTTCAACATAAGAGCCAGGCTTTACGGGATGCGAGGTTGGACTTGCATCTTCTGGAAATTGAATTGTTTTTAGTAATTGAACATCATGAATTCTCTTAACACCACGAGAATACATATCAGAGGTGTACTCTTGATCTCTGAATACAGTAAGCCCCTCTTTGAGACTCAACTGAAACCAATCCCTACATGTCACTCTGTTTCCTGTCCAATTATGAAAGTACTCGTGGGCAATTATTTCCTCAATTCGTTGAAAATCTCTATCAGTAGCTGTTAATTTATCGGCCAAGATATAGCGACTATTAAAGATATTCAGTCCTTTATTTTCCATGGCTCCCATATTGAAATGACTAACAGCAACAATCATAAATAAATCGAGGTCATATTCTAGATCGAACCTATCCTCATCCCATTTCATAGCTTTTTTCACGCATTCCATTGCGAAGTAGCATTTTTGTTTATTTCCAGGCTCGACAAAAATTTGTAATTTTACAGAACGACCCGATTTCGTTACAAAATTATCTTCAAGACAATCCAGCTTTCCGCCGACCAAGGCAAAAAGATAAGAAGGTTTTGGAAACGGGTCATGCCAAATCATAAAATGACGTTCATCGTCTAGATCCCCAGCATCTAACAAGTTTCCGTTAGATAAAAGAACTGGATAATCTCTTTTGTTAGCAATAACTGTCGTTGTGTAGATGGTGAGAATGTCGGGTCGATCTGGGAAAAAGGTTATGCGACGAAACCCCTCGGGCTCACACTGAGTACAGAATATACCTTCCGAAAGATAGAGACCCTCNAATGCCTTGTTATTCGACGGGTTTATTTCGCTGGTAACTTTNAGCTCGAAACGNTCGGCCGGAACATCTAGCGTTAAAATTCCATCATTAAGTTCGAAATCACTTTTGTAAAGAGCTAAGCCATCGAGCTCTAAACTGATCAAGTTCTGACTTTCCCCGTTGAGTTTTAGTGGGCCATTTTTATCTTTAGAATGATTATTTCCGTGGCCAACGATTTTTGCTGTAACAACTGTTTTTGTTTCTGATAACTCGAATTTTAAGTCTATTGATTCTATTGTATGCGATGGAGGCTTGTACTCAGATAATTTTATCACTGTTTTTTGCAAAATTAAATTTTCCCTTATGATGCCATCCAACCACCGTCAACCATCAAATTTTCTCCGGTAATAAACGAGGCTTCGTCACTTGCCAGAAATACAACAGCGGATGCAACATCTTCTGGTTTTCCTAGTCTGGGCCATGGCGTCCGTGCACGACTNTATGAAANTGCTTCAGNGGTANTTGATGCCCCTTTTCTGCCAGTGATTATTTTTCCNGGGGCCACTGCGTTGCATACTATTCCGTCACNGGCNTAATCACCCGCTATTTGTTTTGTCATATAAACCGCGCATGCCTTACTTACGCCATACGCAAAGTCAAACGGAGCCCTCACCATACCGTGTTGTGACGAGATATTTATAATACGCCCTCTTACTTCAGAGTTATCNTTTCCTTTTTGTTTTAGCATCTGCTGAATTGCTCTTTTACAACCAAAGAACATTCCCTTTGCCCCAACAGCCATNACGGCGTCCCATTCTTCTTCTGTNGTTTCTAAAAGAGCTGAACGACCGTGGGCTGCNGCATTATTTACCATNACGTCTAANGCGCCCTTAGCNTNN
The DNA here is from genome assembly GCA_002730675.1 of Rhodospirillaceae bacterium. Classification (GTDB taxonomy): domain Bacteria; phylum Pseudomonadota; class Alphaproteobacteria; order Thalassobaculales; family Thalassobaculaceae. The sequence goes on from PCAV01000028.1 coordinate 27,597, forward strand.
ACGGTAGACTGNACCAANGCATCTANATCTACCCACTTACTCACATCGCAGAATTTAAAAGAGGCGTCACCTCCCGCGTTCTTAATTANGTTTATTGTNGTCTCACCACCTTCAATGGGATTTTCACAGATATCAGCTATGATAACACTNGCACCTTGGGATGCCGCCTTAATAGCTATCGCTTTACCTATCCCAGACGACCCACCAGTGACTATCATAACTTTTTNTTGTAGACGCATTTTTAGAATATGTCTAACGAGTTACTTAATTACTAAGCTGCTTGCTCATCTTTATTGACTGTAGTGTACGCCATTTTACAATGCGCAGTACAATAGGGTTTCCCCTCTTCAATGGGNTCTCCGCAAAACTTGAAATCAGGNGANCGNGGGTCCCCTATTGGCCAAGAACATTTATTACGATCCCAATTGGCGAAAGTAAGGGGAGANAACTTTCTGCGCTTTGGTTCAAAAGGTTTATCAGATCNAACTATGGGGGACTGGCGTTTTGGAAGTCCCATTCTATGAACTTTGCCAACTACTGCATTTCTAGTCACACCTANCCTTATTCCTATCTGGGTTATAGANAGCCCCTGNTCCCAAAACTTCGTTAGTTTTTCAAGGCGCTCGTCATTCCATACGCTGGCGGCTCGGTCTGGCATCATTTACTCCCACAACTTAGTAGATTTAGATCATTTAAGGGTCTCNTNCACACNANATTATGTGTTAAAANCTNCNAAGAGTACTGAATATTGTAGNAANATGCAACTGCACAAACCATTAAAATTTAATTTNTTGGGATAAAAGNACCGCAGGGCNTCAACTTTTAAAAACGTCATCTTCTTAAGTNTGGAATAATAATNATAGTCAAAAGGAGGGCAGCGAGTCCAACAGATGAGATAATTTTTAAAGCGAACTGAGCTCCAAATAAATCCGCTAATAAACCTAAGTTTAATAATCCTATCGGCGCGCAACCGATACATACAGACAGCACGCCCATCAGCCGACCTCTAGCATTTTTAGGAGCTAAAGTAAGAACTAGTGTGCTTTGCATCGCGCCAAATCCCGCCATGCCTANTCCNGCCACCCACAAAATTGAAATNCCTAAAAAATACTGATCAACCAGAGATAGACAAAATATGCCGAAGATAAACNTTAAAGCCCCGATAGTATAGACTTTATTNAACCAACTTGGCCTTATCAAAAAAGCAACAACGAGCGCCCCAACGAAAGCTCCCGCTCCTTCTGCAGCAGAGAGTATACCTATTAACGCCGGCTCTACTTTATAGACGTCGCGACCTAAAACCGGAACCATGGACGCATATGGGAAACCACAGATATTCAAGATTATGGTAACTAAATATACGCCNATTAATTGGGGAGACTTCTTGACTATTTTCAAACCTTGCTTAAGCAGCAAGAAATATGACTCAACTTTCTGGTTCAGCGGTCGAAATTCAAACACGAGAGAACAGGCGATACAGATACATACGAAATGCGATACTGCCGAAATAATGAATGCACCTTCTAAACCCAACAAGCCGTACGTCACACCACCCAGAAATGGTCCGAGCATTCGAGTTACATTTGTGGTGGCAGAATCCAATGAGATACCAGCGCCCATTTTTTCGGGTCCTGAAAATTCACCAACTAATGTTCTACGAACCGGATAATCCAGCGTCCAACAAGTCCCATTGACAAATACAAGGATCGCTATNTGCCATATTTCTAAGAAAGAGAAGTAAGCAAGCACACCGAGGCAAGAAACAGAGACTGTCATAACAGTGGAGCCAAGCACTAAAAGGTGCTTCCTATTGAATCTTTCGGCAAAGGGCCCAATGAAACTGCCAAAAAGCGCTAATGGAAGCTGGCGAGCTATAGTCATTAGTGCCACCAATAAAGCGGACGTTGTTACTTCATAGACAAAAATACCAATTGCTAGCGTCTCCAACCAACGCATTGTATTTCCAATGAACCCTAATCCCCATACTCGAAGAAAACTGGGGTTTGTGAACAAATGCAAGGGGTTATTTCCCATAAAAATTACTTCTCTTAACCTTATATTTTTGACGGCAGCCACAGCACCAGACTAGGAAAGATCATCACAAGTACTAAGACTATCAAATCCAAAATGATAAAAGGCACAACCCCTTTGTACATATGCATTAGACTAATTTGAGGTGGTGCTATTGCACGAAAGTAGAAAATTGCTCCTGCAATCGCGGCGTCAAGTAACTAGTCTGTTTAACAATTAAAAATAATACAGCAAATCAGATTGGGTCGAAACCAAAATTCTGAATNATAGGAAAANCTATTGGCACNANNATTAAGATTATCGANANACCATCNAGAACGAAACCTGCAAAAAAAACCAGCGTTAAAATAAGGATCAAGGTTCACCACTTGCCTAAATCCCAAAGTTTTAAGATCCCACGGACAGCGTCAAAACCACCAGATGATAAAAAAACGCTCGCAAAGATAGCCCCACCGACAACAATCGTCAGTATCATTGCAGTAACAGAAAGTGTCTTGATAATTGCATCCAACATTATAGACAGCGTGAATGTACTTTAACATACTGTCATCACTATAGTACCTATAGCCCCAACAGCCGCAGCCTCTGTAGGAACGGTAACGCCAATCATAATGCTAACTAATAACACAATAATGAGTATTAAAGGCGGCAAACGCGCTTTGGCCGTCACCTTAAGTTTGTCATGAAAACTTAGACTGTCATCGGGATGGGGTATTTTTGGACCAGCCTCGGAATTGAGTGTACATGTAATTATGATGTAAAGTGTGTAAAATCCCGGCCATAAAAAGCCCTGGAATAAACATTCCTATAAATATATCACCAAGCGACATTTCTGATACCGCTGCCAAAATTATTTCAACAGCCGAAGGGGATTGATCGCTCCTAAGGATCTACCCGCTGTAATTGTCCCAGAAATTAGCGCTTTATCATAGCCATGCCGAAGCATGAAGGGAGTTGCTAAAAGCCCCACTACAGTTTCTGTTGCCCCGACAACACCGCTACAAGCAGCAAAGATAACACACATTAATATATGTGCCTACCACCAAGCCTCCCGGCAAACGATGTGTCCAGAGATGTATCGCTTCAAAAAGTTTTGCTGCCGTTCCAGATTTTTCTAAGATCGCTCCCATGAACACAAAAAGCGGAGCAGCTGCTAGAATCTTCGCGCCTGTGATATCATCAATTTTATGCAGAAATACAAAGAAAAGGTTTTCCCCGAAGCGAAATGTACCAAACATAAATGCTGTTGACATAAGTGTAAATGCTATGGGAACACCCAGAAAGATGAGTGTAAGCAAAACAGGGAACATCCACCTAACTATGTCATTAATCTAACTTCGTTTTTTTAGAAAGATAAGAGATAGAATGCGATTACCTGTTTTAATGACCTCCGCGATCAACTGAATAGCAGATATGCTAAAACCATTAGCTATTAATTTCTTTACTGACCAAATGACAGGATTCCAGCCCGATTCACCAGACACTTCGTTTATTAACCAGGCCTTCCAAGCGTATGCTATCAACTCTATTGACGTCTATATCATAAGCGGTGTCATACAAAAAAATAGAACGATGAAATCAATAACCTCTTTGCAAAGCTCGGACATGCGAGAATAAAGGAAATCAATTCGAATATGTTCCAAATTTCGGGTTACCAGCGCAATGCCTAGAGCAAAATGCGCTCTGGTAATAATATAACTCAGCTCGTACGCTCAAAATGTCGGTAAATTAAGTAAAAAGCGCGCTAAAGCCTCATAAGTTATAATGAGCCCAAAAGGCAGAACGAGAGTCGCTGCGCTTACACTAACTACTAAAGAAGGTTTATCTATTAAAAAGACAATTTTAAGCATTTAGGAAATTTAGCACATCAGATATGTATAACCCGATATTTTATCTTGTTGATTGGTAAAAATGGTGAAAACGTAAAAATTCAAATTAAATTTGTAAGGGTCCTATTTGATGGCAAAAAAACCAAAAATTGCGTTTTTAGGAACTGGTGGAACTATTTCCTACACTGGGCGAAACAGTTTAGATGTCTGGGAATATATGGATTTTGGCACGCGGTTGAGTGTCACTGAAATCCTTTCTCTTTTTCCNGAGGTAGAAGAAAGTGCCGACATAATAACAATAGACGTCCGGCAAGTTTCAAGCTCTGGCATAATACCTNCTGACTGGTTGGCACTNGCCNCTAAGATCAACGAAATTGCTTCGTCANATNCAGAATTAGATGGTTTCGTAGTAACTCATGGTACAGCAACTTTAGAAGAAACAGCCTATTTTCTAAATCTTACGNTAAAAACTGATAAACCCGTTGTTATCATTGGCGCGCAAAGACCATCATCAGGTTTTGCTACTGACGCAGGTTCTAATTTATTATCAGCAGTTAGAGTGGCTAGTTCTAAAGAGGCACACGGCTGCGGTGTCTTAGTTGTTCTTAATGAAGAAGTGCAAGCAGCGAGAGAAGTTACAAAGACCTCGACACTTCGCCTAGAAACCTTTCAGACACCCGACATAGGAATGCTCGGTTATGCAGACCCCGATGGTAAAGTCGCCCTTTATCGAAAACCCACACGCCTCCATACAAGTAACACCATATTTAATATAGAAAACATAAAAGAACTTCCGAAGGTGGATATAGTGCTTAGTTATGCTGGTGCAAATGGCACAGCAATTAATGCATTCGTTGAATCAGGAACGGAGGCACTTATAATAGCCAGCTTGGCTCCTGGACTTCCCACCCCCGATCAAGTTTCGGAAATTACTTCTGCTATTAAAAAGGATATAAAAATTATCTACAGCACAAGGGCCGGTAGCGGCCGAGTTTTGAGACGAGAGTCAATGGTGAGTGAAGGAATAATTTCGGCTGACAATCTGAACCCGCAAAAAGCTCGCGTCCTGGCAATGCTTGCGTTGACTATTTCAAAAGATCCAGAAAAAATTCAGCAAATTTTTGACACCCATTAATATCAAAACCAAAATTAGGAACCTGTAAAATGACAAAACAATTGGGAGCGTCAGTTATAGCGGATATGCTGGATGCTTATGGTGTAACACATGTTTTTTTCCTTCCAGCTGTCTTGAGAAGAATGCTGCGAGAGATTGAGCGAAGAACTTCAATAACAAGGATTCATACGCGCTCAGAGGCCGGTGCAGCATATATGGCTGACGGTTATGCAAGAGTTACTGGAAAACCTGGAGTCTGCATGGCTCAGATCGTAGGTGCGTTAAATTTGTGTGCAGGTCTTCGTGATGCTCATTTGGCAAAATCACCCATAATCGCATTGACAGGCGGCAGAGAAGCCAATCACAGAGACCGTTGGGCTTATCAAGAAGTCGATGATCTACCCGCTTTCGCGCCCTACACCAAATTGAATGCAGCGGTCGACGATCCTGAACGCCTACCTGACATGCTTAGACAAGCTTTCCGGGCCGCGACGACAGGTTGTCCCGGCCCCGTTCACCTTCAACTTGCTGGAAATAGTGGTCAAGTTATAGACAATTCGGAAATAGAATTCGATGGCGTTATTGAGCCACAATTCGGTCAAGTCCCACCGGACCGACCGCAACCTGACCCCAATCAAATTCGAAAAGCGATAGATAGAATAGCGTTAGCAGAACGTCCCGTGATAGTTGCAGGAGCAGGCACTAAAATATCTGGTGCATATGATGCATTAAATAAATTAGCTGATTCAATGAAAATTCCCGTTGCTACGTCTTTGGCGGCTAAGGATGCTATACTTGAAGATAGTGCATTATCAGTTGGCGTGGTAGGCACATATTCTAGAAGAAGTGCAAATCAGGTTGTTTCAGGCGCTGATCTTGTCATTTTCGTTGGTACGAGGGCTGGCGGTATGACGACGCATTTTTGGACAATACCTCCAAAAGGAACCGCAACGATACAAATTGATATCGACCCATCCGTAAACGGTCGGAATTATCCAAATGACGTTTCTATTGTTGGCGATGCTAGGATTTGTCTAGAAAAAATGTCCGAAATGAACGTCCCAGTACCCCGTAACCGACCACTATGGTTAAAAGAAGTGAAAAACATTTGCAGTAGGTACAAAAGAGATTACTCAGAATTTTATCATTCTACGGCAATGCCGATTCGACCAGAACGAATTGTTCACGAGTTATCTGAAACAATGCCTGAGAATGCAATCGTGGTTGTCGACACCGGACACTCGGGCATGTGGATGGGAGGAATGTTCGAGATGCGAGGGAAAAGTCAAACTTACATTCGAAGTTCCGGTCATCTTGGATGGGCCTTCCCAGCTGCTATTGGGGCAAAATGTGGGGCACCAGAAAGACCTGTGGTATGCTTCACAGGAGATCTAGGGTTCTGGTATCACATGGCAGAGCTTGAAACTGCTGTAAGGTGCAAAATAAAAACAATAACGGTCATAAATAATAATAATTCTGGAAACCAAGCCCTGCGCACCACAAAAAAACTTTATGATAACGAATTTACCGATAGAGTGGACGAAGTGTTTCCACGTAGTAAGGATAATTTTGCAAAAATTGCTGAAGATATGGGTGCGATTGGTATAAGAGTTGAAGATCCGAGCAAAATTAAAGCTGTATTCAAACGTGCTTTAAAAGAGAAACTACCTGTCGTTATCGATATTGTTTCTGATATCGAGGTTGTTGCTCCGTTAGCTTGGGAGAAACCCGAATGAGCTTAGAAATTCTATCGTTAACCAATTTACCAGAAGACCTTCAGCATCAAATACAAAACCTTGATAAAGACATAAAACTAACAATGGCTCATGGTTGGTTCGATGGTGAAATACGGGATACATGGCCCACTTTCACGGTTGACCGTTATTTATCACCAACGTCTTATGGGCAAGCAACAAAGGAGGAGCGTGACAAACTATTAAGTGACGCAGAAGTTATTCTAGTAGGATTTCCATTCCCGCTCGACCTTAGAGCGCGCTCCCCGAGGCTAAAGTGGGTTCACCAACGGCCAGCAGGGGCTTCCAATATGCTTAGAGGTGACCTATGGAAATCAGATATCGTTGTTACTTCTTCCAGGGGGTATGCCCATAACCTTCCCATTGCTGAGTACACAATAGCGACAATGCTGCACTTCGCAAAAAATCTCCATCTTCCCGAACAAGAGCGTAAAGCTAAAAAACTTAATGCGAGAGAATATAATGTTACGCAACTAAGTGGAAAAACACTTTGCGTGCTCGGCGCTGGAGGGATCGGCACTGAGGTGGGCCGCTTGGCAAGTGCCCTAGGAATGCGCGTTTTAGGAATAAGGCGCAATGCGTCAGAACCTATAGCCGGG
>PCAV01000029.1 GCA_002730675.1 Rhodospirillaceae bacterium
GCTGTAACATATGGAAATGAGACAGTCTGGCCATATTTATTTGCTGGGATAATGGGAATAATACAACGTAATGGTACCCAGAGATCCTTTACTAAATGCGATATTCAGGACGAGCAGCAAAAATTTGTACAGAGCTTGTCCAAAATAGCTTGATTGGGGCCCGGGTGGACCTATGGGGCCTAATCCTCGTGAACTTGCAGAATGCAATCTTATAATTGTTTGGGGCGGTAATCCTGTTTCAACACAAGTAAATGTCATGGTACATATTTCTCGAGCGCGAAAGTAGGGGGGCTAAACTGGTTGCAATTGACGAATCCCAAAGCCCTACAGCCGAAGTCACACACGATGTCCTTCTTGTTCAGCCAGGAACTGACGGTGCTGTTTCATGTGCTATAATGTACGTCCTATTTCGACAAGTCCTCTCTGTTTAATGCGCGCTCAATTAAGGTAATAGTTTCTTGAACACCATATAACTCAACGAACGAGCCAAAGCGGGGACCTTGGTTCTGTCCTATAAGAATTTGGTAAAGGGCTTGGAACCAGCTTCTTAAGTTTTCAAATTCGTTTGTTTTTCCAATTTCGTAAATAACAGTTTGGATGTCCTCTGCGGTAGCGTTGTTGTTTGTTTTTTCTAAAGCATTCTTCAGGTCTTCTAACGCCTTTGTTTCTTTTGGTTCTGGNAGTCTGTAAGTCTTTGTTGGTTTGACGAAGTCTCTGTAAAAGTTCACAGCATAGCTGGCAAGTTGATCCAAAAACGTATTATTNTCTGGCGATGTATCATTGGCATATCTCCGTATATAGCCCCAGATAACATTGGTATCTTCTGCATGGCACACGCTCGCTAAATTAAGTAATAAACTAAAATTAAGGGGTACTTTGTCCTNTGGTATGTCTCCATTATGNATATGCCAGGTTGGATTTTCCACCTTCTTTTCGTTTTCCTCAGATAATACCTTTGATTTGAAACTTATATATTCATCAGTATTTTTGGGGATAACATCAAAATAAAGTCGTTTCGCCCGCTTGGGCTGTTGAAACATAAATAGCGATAAACTTTCTGGCGGTCCATATCTCAGCCAGTCCTCAACAGCTATGCCATTACCTTTTGATTTTGATATTTTCTGACCGTTCTCATCTAAAAATAATTCGTAAATCAAATTTTCCGGTGGTGTGGCATTTATGATCCGGCATATTTTAGACGAGGCTTTTACACTATCGATGAGATCCTTTCCACACATTTCATAATCTACTCCTAGGGCTTTCCAGCGCATGGCCCAATCTACTTTCCATTGTAACTTGCACCTGCCTCCGGTAATTCCGACTTCGACTTTTCTTTCGCTTTGAGGGTCTTCGTAAATAACTGATTTATTGATTTTATTTATTTCATGGATTGGAACTTGCAGAACGGCGCCTGTCGACGGACAAATAGGAAGGAACGGGCTATAAGTTTTTTTCCTTTCGTCCCTTAATGTTGGGAGCATTACATCCATTATGTTTTCATANTTCTCCAAAATCTCGATCAAAACAGGGTCGAATAAACCAGTTTTGTAGCATTCAGTAGAACTCAGAAAAGTATAGTCAAATCCAAATGAATCCAGAAANCCCCTCAGCATTGCATTGTTGTGGTGACCAAAGCTTTCGTGCGTTCCAAAAGGATCAGGTATACTAGTCAGAGGTTGATTTATAAATTGNTTGAGCAAATCCTGGTTGGGAACATTGTCTGGAACTTTCCGTAAACCATCCATATCATCGGAAAATGCTATTAACTTTGTTGGGAGATTTGTGAGACTTTTCAGTGCATTTCGTACCATAGTGGTTCTGAAGACCTCACCAAAGGTGCCTATGTGAGGGAGACCCGATGGCCCGTATCCGGTTTCTAGCACTATTTCTTTAATAGGTTGGTTACTGTTGTCGACGCGTTTAATTATTTTCCTNGCCTCCTCGNAGGGCCACGCTCGGGCATTACTGAGAAGTTCCTTGGAAATTTCATTCATGATAAAAAGCACTCATTTTTAATTTGCATGGGTTCGCAAGCTAATCTTGCTTGCTAGAATAGGCAAGGACTTTACAAAATATATGCGACAAATTTTCAAAAAATTATCGGGGAAAGTAATGCCTATTGATGGAAAGATACACTTTTATTTCGATTTTTTATCACCATTTGGNTTCTTCGGTAGTTTGCGCGTGANCGAGCTTGCTGAGCATCACGGAATACAATGCGANTGGCATCCTATTCTTCTCGGCATATCCGTTTTAAAAGTTATGGGTCTGCCCCCAATAGCCGAACTACCGTTAAAAGGTGCCTATATTCGCAAAGACGCAGAGCGATACGCTCGTAGACATNAATTAAAATTGAAACGACCCTTTGGTTCACCGCAAATAAATCCACTTCTGCCTGCAAGAATGGTTTCCTGGTTGAAGACACAGGACCATTTAGAAGCCCAGAAGTTAGCAAAAAGATTATATTCAGCACATTGGTTCGAGAACCTTGATATTTCCNATAAAGATATATCTTTTGAGATTGCTGAGAGCTTAGATGTGAACATTCAAAAATTAAACAGAGCCTTGGAAGATGGCGAAGCTGCATCTTTGCTTCGAGCAGAGGTAGATACTTCGATTGAGTTTGGTGTTTTTGGATCCCCAACATTTAGAGTAGACAACGAACTCTTTTTTGGTGTGGAAAAAATGGAGGTGCTAGATGAGTGGCTTACTTTGGGTGGTTGGTAATATTTCCCTCGCATCTTTTCCAACAAGTCTTTTGTAAATATAGGGGTCGGTAGCCCCTTCAGTTGAAATTAACAAAATACGACTATTTTCATCTATTCCGGTTAGTTGTTTTGTTTCTTCATCCGAGCAGATGGCAGCGAATGCGGCCAATGTAGCTGCCCCAGATTCTCCCGATACGATATTTTTGGCCGATAATCGTTTCATCGCGGGACCAATAGTTGAATCAGACAGACGAAGAAAAAAANTTGCTGTTTTTTCTAGAATTTCCCAGGCTAGTATCGAGACCTCTCCAGCAGATAGACACGCCATCACCGTTTGTAAGTTACCACTTGAAACGGTGGGTTTGCCACTTAAACTACTCTGGTAAAGGCAGTCTGCTTGTTTGGGTTCGACTATAATAGTTTTTGGTCTCAACTTTCCCCAAATCCTACAAGANTCGGAAGACACCGCTGCAGCTATACCTCCTACGCCTCCAGGAAGAAAGAGATGTGTTGGGTGCAGTTTAGAAATTTGTTCNGCGATTTCCGCCGCGATAGTTGTGTAGCCTTGCATGACAATACTCGGAACTTCTCTGTAGCCCTCATAAGACGTGTCCGAAACAACGTACCAGCCATTGTTTTGGGCGTCTTTATCGGCTTGACGTACAGAGTCATCGTAATTGCCTTTAATTCGTACTATGTCACAGCCAAAAGCGGCGATTGCTTTCTCTCTCATTTGGCTAACTTCCGCATGGAGGTAAATCTTACACCCGCATCCAAACTGTTGTGCTCCCCAAGCGACAGACTTTCCGTGGTTCCCGTCAGTAGCCGTGACAACAGTCACATTATTCAAAATTTCAACAAACTCGCCACTCCTCAGTCGTGTGCTAGTAACATCTTTTTCTCCGGTTGATTCAAATATTAACTTCGATAAAACATAGTATACCGCGTAAGCCCCTCCTAAAGCCTTGAAGGATCCCAAACCAAAGCGTGAACTTTCATCTTTGAGCCAAACCTGGGAGACACCCAGCTCGTGGCTCAATTCGCCGAGGTCCCACAAGTTTGTCACTTGATAGTTATTCCATGATTTTATTTCCTGCCTAGCTTTTGATCCATCTTCAAAAGGTAGGTGCCTGTTCAACAGGCTTTTGGGGGGTGCATCTTGTGGGCTAGCATCTCGGTTCTGATTAATGTCAAAAACATCTTTGTTAAAATGATGGAGCCAAGGTGAGGTCATGGGATGCACAATAAAGTAAGTTGTTGACAGGCGTATTGAGGTTTTCAGACTGTTTACTTTAGTTTCAAAACAACCGCAGGCCAATGTAAAAGGGGCCATGCCTTTGGTAAAGTAATTTTAAACGTAAAAAGGCCTATACAAAGGCTCTGTGAGGGCTTTTTATACTTTTTTTACAAAACAAATAGAAAACTATTGAATATAATGTTGACGACGATGTAATCGATGATCATAAGAAAGGTAGTGGGCCTGTAGTTCAGCTGGTTAGAACCCGCCGCTCATAACGGCGTTGTCGGGGGTTCGAGTCCCTCCGGGCCCACCACTCTTTCGCGACTGGTTCTCTAGTCGGCAGCATCCGCCATGGGTGCAGGCTGCGGGGTGGTAATTTGGGCTCCTATGATACCCTCCTCCACGGCCTTTATTTGCATAGCTAAATATTTCGAGAAAATACGAACCTGTGCAAGGCCACCAGCTGTAAACCAGAGTCCTGGTTGTGGCGTCCGCCTCCACATATTTCGGAGTTCGCCGCCTTTATCAAACCCCCATACCTGCCCGATGCGGTCGGCAATAGTATTTCCAAGAAAAAGACGTGTGGTGTCTTGTTGATTTTTATACCCTGTTGCTGTTACGAGAAGATCAGCGTCGATTATCGAGCCATCCTTCATTTTTAANCCATTTTCAATAAANGTATCNATTTCNGAAAANTGGATTAATCCAACNTCGCCATTTANTATCAAATCAGAGCANCCNACGTTAAAACANTANCCNCCGCCNCGTCGAAGNTAACTCATTTGAAANCCAGTAGCATCATTNCCNCCGTCGTTGAGGCGNAANCCTCGNGATTNGAGTCCATCAAGNAANNCTTTATCNTTCTNGAGCATTGATCTNGTTGANTTTTGATAAGATTTCACCAAAACAGGGTAGGGTAGCGATACCGCTAGTAAGTCATTGTCTTCGATTGGTGGTCCTTCAAAGTAATGTGAATAGACTTTTTGAGCCTCTCGTAAACTCACTATGTGCGTGGAGCTTCTTTGGATAATGCTCACATCAACACCACAGGAATGAAGGTCTTGCGTAACATCGTGTCCACTATTGCCGGTTCCTAGCACCACTGCTTTCTTTCCTGCCCATTTATGGCCATCTAAGTAAGCCCCTGAGTGAATTATTTCACCTTGAAAGTCATCGAGTCCTGGGAGCTCTGGCTTTACAGGTATAGCGCTCACGCCAGTCGAGAAAACAATATGACGTGGTCTCAGAATTCTCTCCGTCCCTTCTGAATTTTTAACAACGATTGTCCATTGACCGCTTGCTTCATCGTATGAACCATTGACAAGCGCTGTGTCCATCCAAACGTTCAATTCCATTGCTTCAGCGTAACCTTCAAACCAATTGGCTATCTTATCTTTTGGAATGAAGACGGGCCAATTTGGTGGGAAAGGCATATATGGCATGTGGTTTATGTAGACTTCATTATGAAGNACTAAGGAGTGATACCTTTTCCGCCAATTATCCCCCACCCGTTGATGCTTATCTATGAGAAGTGTATCGACACCTAAAACAGATAAGCGTGCTGCCAGCGTCAAGCCTGATTGACCCGCTCCAACAATTAGGACTGCTGGTTCTCTATCGCGGTATTCTCGAGATTTATTTCTGAGATCTAGCCAATTGTCGCCCCCAAATGATCTTGAATAGTTCTCACCTGAAGGCCGTCGGTCTCCTATCGCTTCTTCGTGTCCACGGATCTCCTCAAGTGATGTCATGAGAACCCATGCTTTCAATGAGNTCGGGCCATCCNCATCAGCAACTAGCCTTAAAATTCCACTAGCGGGCCCCCAGACAGTATCTAACTTTATAAAGGCTTCTATACAAATAGTGTCAGCTCGATCAATCACTCGGGGAGGTGTGCGGTCCTCCGCTAGAGATAATCCAGTTGGTTTTGCTTTGGGCGTTGTTTGCTGAAGCGTGTGAAGAATTTCCTGTTTGCCATTCATTGTTTGAANGTGCCAGGTGAAAGCTAGTAGATCTCGCCATTGACCTTGATCCAAAAATAAATTTGCAGCCTCATTGAACCTATTTTTACTGAGCGCTGTCTCGAAATCTTCTAACCACTCGTTAATTACTTTGGGTAGGTCCAGACTTTCTAGATAGGAGGCCTTCACCATTTCTCATCTCCAAAATTTTTTTAGCTNGTCACCACTTAGACTAATAATAAATAAGCCTGGAAATAGTTCAGGACAAGCATCAATATGATCCTATTTCCAATATTGCAAAAATTTTCGGGTTAGGGGATGGCCTTCCGGCTTTGCGCAGGCGTCGGTAACGATTTTTGACTGAAAAGTATTTTTCTTTCTTCTTCCGTTGGGGGAGCGCTTCTCCTCAAGTCTTTACCTAAATCTACTCCTCTTTTTACGGCAGGCCTATTTTTTATGCGGTTGCGCCAGGCGCTCACGTTTGGGAAATCTTCTAGGCTCGCTCTTAAGGGTTTAGCAATCAGAACCCAAGGCCAATTTATAATATCTGCTATAGAGTACTCCTCACCAAGTATGAATGGCCGTGTTGCAAGTCTTCTTTCTAAAACCCCTAAGCATCTCTCATATTCATTCGCGTATCTTTTGTGGGAATATTTATTATCCCCAACGGCATAATTAATAAAATGGCTTAATTGGCCAGCCATCGGACCTTGATTGCCAGTTTGCCAAAACAACCACTCAATAGCTTCCTTCCTGCCTAGAGATGTAGTTGGGATAAGTTGTCCTGTTTTCTCAGCTAGATAGAAAAGGATTGCGCCTGATTCAAAAACAGTTACNGGATCGCCATCAACCTCATGATCAACAATAGCTGGCATGCGGTTATTGGGACTAATCTCTAAAAAATGAGGATCGAATTGGTCCCCTTTGCCAATGTTTAAAGGAACCATNTTATACGGTATCCTAAGTTCCTCTAGTAATATAGAAACCTTCCACCCATTGGGTGTTGGCCAGTAATAAAAATCTATCATTTGTTTTTTCACCATTTACGATACTNTTTTTTATCTGGTACGCCCACGACTCCGTCTCGAATAAGAGACTTTATCAGACCCTCGTCGTACCCAAGGTTTCTTAGGGCTTCTTCTGAATATTCACCAAGAGTTGGTGCTCCCCTTTTAATTTTTGAAGGTGTGCGCGAAAAGGTCGCTGCTGGTCTTGCTTGGCGGAGTTGCCCTGCCACNTGATGCGGAAACTCTTGAACGATTTGGTTCGCAATAACTTGAGGGTGTGACGCAACATCCCTGCGCCGCAGGATTGGTGCGCATGGTACGTCAGCTGCTTCTAATATCTCTAACCAATCTTTTGCTGACTTAGTCCTAAGCACTTCCTGTGTTAAATTTAGTCGGTCATTTATATTTTTGTGCCTCAGCGCTGGTGTTTTAAATCTCTCATCCGTAAGCCATTCTGGATGCCCTAGAGCATTTGCAAGATTTAACCACTGTTTATCAGTGTTAACAGCTACACTTATGTAGCCATCGAGGGTTTCGTATATTAAATCGATGAAACTTTGCGCCGCTTCCTGAGGGAATTCACCGCCTACAAAGGTTTGGCTGCCCATATCGGAATGCCAGAGAAAAGANATAACAGANTCCAGCATGGATAAGCGAACATGTTGTCCCTCGCCAGACCGCTCTCTTTCAAGCAATGCAGCTGTGATTGCCTGTGCCGCCATAACACCGGTTAATTTGTCTGGAACAATAGTTCTTACAAGACGAGGCCTTTCGTCGTCTGATCCTGCTTGAATTGTCGTTAATCCAGATAGAGCTTGAACTAATGGGTCATAAACGGGTCGCTCTGCAAAGGGTCCATTTTCTCCAAAGCCACTTATTGAAACATAAATAATTCCNTTGTTTATCTCACGAATGACTTCTTCACCTAACCCTATTCGTTTGATAACACCCGGGCGCATATTTTGAATAAAAACATCTGCGTCCACCGCTAGCTTTTTTACAATTCCTAATCCCTCCTTAGTCTTGGTATTTACAGCTAAAGAGCGTTTACTTCTGTTGTTGTTTATAAAAGGCGCCGAGAGACCTCCTCTTCGATTTGACATTGCTCTTGTAAAGTCACCGCCGTCAGGGTTCTCTATTTTAATGACGTCGGCCCCTTGGTCTCCNAGCATCATTGTGCAGAGCGGACCGGAAACGACACTCGTCATGTCAATAATTCGATAACCAGAGAGAGGACCAGTCATGGCAAATTCCTTTGCTTTTAAATATCTTGCACTTTGATGGTGTCTTTACTGTATTAGATTTTCTTTTAAAAAACAGCACAGTTATTTCATTGCAGAAGTTTCAGTACTCTCTGAAATAATAGTAAGAAAATAATACGACATAGCTTGCGAAAATAACTCACTACTCTTCTTTATCATGCAACGTTGATTTATCTTGATCTTATAGATTAAGCTTATAGCTGTATTTTCTATTTTTAAGGATATATCTATGTCAAAGGCGTTTGATGGGGTTACGGTCTTAGATCTAAGCCAGGTTCTTGCGGGGCCGTCGTGTGGTATGCAGCTCGCACTTCTGGGAGCCAATATAATTAAGATAGAGCCCCCTAGTGGCGGTGATCAGATGCGAAACCGCGTTCTTGGGAGTCAGTTTAGTGACATCGGTATGGCAGCAGCCTTTTTGGGCATGAATATTGGCAAGAGAAGTCTGGGGCTAGATATAAAGTCCGAAAAAGGTAAAGAAATCCTTTGTGCACTCATAAAAAAGTCAGATGTAATTCTCCATAATTTCAGGGCTGGAGTGGTCGACCGTTTGGGGTTGGACTACGAGAGTGTGCGGGCTATGAATCCAAGTATTGTTTATACAGTTATATCGGGATTTGGCGCTAAAGGTCCTCGGTCTGCAGATCCTGCGTATGATGGAGCAGTTCAGGCAGCGGCTGGTATGATGGCAAATAACGGAACAGCAGAAAGTGGGCCACTAAGAACTGGGTATATGCCCGTTGACCTGATGACAGGTATGACCGCCGCCTATGCAACTACGGCTGCTTTACTTCGCAAGCAAAAAACAGGTAAAGGACAAATGGTTGATGTTGCAATGCTAGACTGTGCAATTACCCTTGGTTCAGCAAATTTTTCGCGATCGGAAGTGGATGATATCCCGGACATGTTAATTGGCAATCAGTCAATTGCAGGCGCTCCCACCGCAAGTAGTTTTCCAACAGCCGAGGGGTCAATCCTCACAGCTGCTATAATGCCGAAGCATGTGGAAGCATTTTTCGATGAACTAGGACTCAGAGAAATGTTGAATGACCCAAAATTTCAAACTCCTGAGGCAAGGATGGAAAACAAAGAGATAGTGCGAGATGCAATGATTGAAGCATTGAAATCGGATACAGCAGAAAATTGGGAGAAAAGGCTCGCGCCTCGTGGTGTTCCCGTCGCTAAAATCAATTCGGTCAAAGAAACCGCCAGATTAGAGCAGTTGCAATATCGTAATATTTTAACAGCGGTTCCTGCCGCCAAAGGTATGGCAAGTGGTTATAAGCTCCCGGGAGCCCCCTTTACTAACTCTGAAGATGGACCGGAAGTCATGCGTCCGGCACCAGTACTAGGTCAACACACTGTGGAGATACTCGAAGAAATTGGCATC
This sequence comes from Rhodospirillaceae bacterium, assembly GCA_002730675.1. GTDB lineage: Bacteria > Pseudomonadota > Alphaproteobacteria > Thalassobaculales > Thalassobaculaceae. The sequence continues at coordinate 9,569 of PCAV01000029.1, forward strand.
GAAAAGTCGATTATAAGCACGCTCGCGGCGGAGGGTGTAATCTGTAAGGATGACTAGAAAATAACTATCGTCTCGGCATAAATGCTCTCTTAGGGAAACCAAAGACCAAATCTTTTCGAAACTTTAGATAATTCCTGACTCTCGATATGGCTTTTTCTCTAAGATCCTGCCCGGGCCAAATCTTGTCAGATCCACCGTTTGAAACCTATTTGTTAAAATAAGCTCACTTATTGCCTGACCTGTAGCTGGCGCATGCATTATACCATGGCCGGAAAAGCCGGCAGCAATAAATAGGTTTTTAGGGTTTTCAATCCACTGGCCAAGAATTGCATTAAAGTCAAGGCTATTCCTTGCGTAATGTCCCCGCCAGCTTCTTTCGAGTTTAATAACTTCCATTGCAGGCACACGATTGGCAAGTGCGGGCCAAACGGTATGTTCAAAGTAATCATTGCTCAATTCCCAATTCCAGCCTGCGTTAACTGACCAGTCTGGTACGCCTCCTGTATAGCCATCTCCTTCAGGTCGAAAAGCCAGATCGGTCTCTGTCTTTATAAAAGGAAGTGCCTCCAACTCTTCTCCGCAGCGGAAAAAATAGCTCTCCCTACTCATGGGATCTACTGGCAGGCAAATATCAAAAAAACTTGCGATTTGTTTAGACCAAGCGCCGGCAGCTAGAACAACGATATCTTGATGAAGAGTTTGCCCTGATAAACAGTGAAGTGTTGAAATTTTTCCTTTATAGACGTCACCCGCGACTATTTCGTCTTCCAAAAACGTAACCCCGAGCTCTTTAGACTTGGCCCTGAAGCCCTGCAACGCAGAATACGCATCAATCCATGCATCATCTGGCGAGTAAACTGCTAAATTAATATCTTTACAATTTATCGATGGAAAAAGTTTTGAGATGCTTCGGCAATCTAAAATCTCCGCATTTACGCCCGCTTTTTGTTGCTGTTCAAGGTTTTCCACCATGGTTTTCGCGTTGCCGCCATCAGAAACGAAAAGGTAACCCTGTTTCTTGAAAGAAATTGATGCGGGCTGCGTTGAAGTCGACATAATGGTGTCAAAGTTTTTATAGAAGTTTAATCCAAATTGCGCCATCGCGATGTTTTCAGGCAAACTAAATAGTTGCCGTATGCCGCCTGAACCTCTTGGTGTAGCTGCCTCCTCGTAGGTCCTATCGCGTTCAACCACCATAACATCACCAGCTTTGCCCGTGCGAGCTAGATGGTATGCTATAGATGTACCGATAATGCCGCCGCCTATTATTGTGATATTATTTTTCATTGAAACACTTATGTTTCGGCGCCGCCATTGCAATTTATCATTTGGCCATTTACGAATGCGCCGCCGTTTGAACATAGGAAACCAGTTAGGGCGGCAATCTCTTCAGGCTGTCCTAATCTTCCTAATGGAACCCTTGGGATCATAGAAACGATATGTTCGCGTTGTTCGGCATCACCAGCAGTATCTATCGGTCCTGGTGAGATCGCATTAGTTGTTACACCTTGTGCCCCAAGTTCTTTACCAAGAGATTTTGTTAAGCCCCAAAGGCCGTGTTTTGCAGCTGAAACGGGGGCGCGACCTTTGTATCCATGAATGGCATTCATGCCAGTTATGTTGATTATTCTACCCCATCCTTTTTCTATCATGCCCCCAGCAAAAGCTCGGCATGTATAAAATGCTGAATTCAAATCAATATCTAAAACTTTGTGCCAATCATCATCTTCCATTTCCAAAAAAGGTTTTGATGGCCTTATCGCAGCATTATTTACAAGAATGTCAATTTTATCAAACTCCTTAAAGGCTTCCTTTGCCATTCGTTTGACTTCATCTGACGAACCAACATCTCCCATCAGTACAGTAACGTTAACCCCCATCTCTTTAAGAGCAGCGGCCGTTTGCTCACAGGCTTTTACATCAGAATTACCATTTAAGACGATATTGCAACCTGTAGATGCCAAGTTGATAGCGATCGCTCTTCCAATATTTTTACCCGCCCCTGTTATGAATGCGGTTTTTCCCGAGTGTTCCATGGTTTTCCCTTTAAGATACAACATTAATTGAGTAAGTACGGTCTGTAAAATCAGTCTGCAATACGTTATGATAGACCTTACTTAGAGTGGAAACTATTTCTTTTATTAAAATATTTGAGGATGCCTCATGTTGCCATCTGCTGAAACCTGCGCGCGTTGGAAAAATAAGAAATTTGTTCGTCAGCCTCATAGAATGATAATCGGGTTTATCGTGTCAGTATGCGTTCTTTTTTATGCTATATTTACTGGTCAATATGGCGCAGCGCAGATGTTTGGAGTGATAGCGTTAATATTTCTACTCTTTTATGCTGTAGCAAATTTCATCGTTTGGAGGGCACGTGACATTGAAGTAGATTGATGAAATTATGCTGTTAAGTCTTCGCCGTTCACTCTGATAAATTCTTCTCCAGAGCCAAAATTTGCGCCGTTTTCGAGTAAATTAGTGCCTTGAACGAAATTTGCCTTTAGCCGAATGCCATCGGGACCCTCAACTAAAACATAATAATATCGTGGGGCACACTCGCGAACTTCTGGGTCTATTAAAACCTTTGCTCCAAGGCCAATTAAAAGTTTTGCGGTCGTGTCCACATCCTCCCGCGATCGAGTTTTAAAGCAAAGATGATGAAGCCCCACTCTATATTGTTGAACTTGTTCTTTTTGAAATTCCAGATCACATTTTCTGATGCCAGGTGCGGTTCTTGCACCAACGTGATAACAGAAATACGGACCATCTTGGACCAATGTCATGCCGAAGGCAGGTGAAAGTTTCGTGTAAAACTGGCGTGACTTTTCATATTTGGTTACTGTGAGAATAACAATGCCTAGATCATTTATATTTGCCAACAGCTCGTCCTAAGCCGTCAATCTTTATCCGCTATTTACTTGGTGGTTAGACATTCTCTCTAGTGCCTTAACAAGGCCAGAGTGATCAAGTTCATTGTCGCCATGGGCAGTACAAGCATTAAACAACTCCTGGGTAGAGGACGTATTAGGTAAACTTACACCTAAAGACTTAGCACCCTGAAGGGCGAGGTTTAAATCTTTTTGATGGAGTTCAATTCGGAAACCTGGATCAAAA
>PCAV01000030.1 GCA_002730675.1 Rhodospirillaceae bacterium
CGACGATTAACATGAGGTGAAAGAAATTGGTGTATTAGATAACCGTGGGCTGCGTGGATCTCTAAGACGTCGAAACCGGCTTTGTTTGCGCGTTCAGCAGCATCTCCCCATTTTTGGACAATATCTTGGACTTCGTCGACGGACAGTGAGCGAGGGAGTGGATCTCCAGGGTCACCTTCGCCTGTTGAAGAAACTAATTCCCAACTGTCCCAGTCTTCAATTTCTGGCAGAGGGTCGAGAGGTTTTCCTCCCTCCCACGGCCGATACCTTCGAGCTTTCCTTCCACTATGACCCAACTGAATACCGGGGCAAGAGCCATACAATCTAATAAAGTCAGATAATTTTTTGAAGTGAGGGATAAATTCGTCGTTCCACAAACCAAGATCACCAACTGTTCCACAACCTCTTCGTTCTACTTTTGTTGACTCAACGAAAACAAGACCGGCTCCGCCTGCAGCGTAACGCCCAACACTCATCACATGCCAATCAGTAGGAAAACCTCTAACGCCCGAATACTGATGCATTGGAGCAATCACCACTCGGTTTTTAAGTTCTATATTTCTGAGAGTAAAAGGTGAAAATAAAAGAGGTGAATTCATAACTTTACCAAACTTTGTTAATAAATTTTTTAGGACATCTCAAAAAGCAGCCCCCTACCCTTGATTTGGTCAGAAAGCTTTGCTGCTTTCATTGTTCGCCAAAATAATGATTGCGTGCTCGATGTAACAGGTTTACCTAGCGCGCTCTCGATCTTGGGTATCGCTGCTAAAGTGGGCATGTCGCAACAGCTTAAAACCACTGCTTCAACATTTTCATGACTGCCCAAGTTGACGGCTCTTTCCACAATTAGATCACTTGGAACTCGGTTCATGTTTTTAAATTTTTGCTGGGATTCGTCCACGATAATACTCTCGTCCTGTATAACCTCAATCCCATTCTCTTTGAAGAACCCGCATTCTTTATCATTGGTTTCCTGGGGATATGGTGTGATCATAATTATGTTTTTAGCTTTAAAAACTCTCATTGCCTCTACGAGTGCTGCTGCTGCAGTTACTGTTGGCTTACCTGTCTTTTTTGAAAGCTCAGTTTCATACACTATTGGGTTACCTTTGGCTGAACTAGCTGTGCAAGCATAAGCGATAACATCTGGTTCTGCAGAATTTACTTCGTCTATCACGCGGGGTAAATGGCTTTCCATTTCATCGAAAGGCTTTTCAAACCGCTCAGCAAAAAAGGGCATCCGTGAAGTATGTATAGTTATTCCATCCGGTGCCATTTCCCAGAATTCAGTTTCCGCTACCGTATTAGTTGATGGCACCATAAGTGCCATGCGAGCTTTGGCACCATAAACACGTTGAACAGAATGTTCCATTTCAGATCCTCTCAGCTGCAATGAATTATTTTCAGTTTGTAAAATCTTAACAAGTCGCTTACTGAATTAACAACTAAGAAACGAAAGATTTGATAAAAATATGAATTCCACCCAGACAATAAAACTGGCAGCCGTTTCACGGAATTATTTTAACATGCCTATATGGGTTGCCACCCATTGCGATCTTTTCAAAGAAGAGAACCTGCAAGTTGATATCGAATTGCACGAGCCTATTAACGAAGTAACTGAGCGACTTGAAAAAGGTAGGGTGCAGCTTGCACTTGGTGTTACGGAACATGTTATTCTTAATCATGAGGCAGGTGGCACCCTAACAATAATAGGTGGAAATGTTAATAAACTGCCATTTTCGCTTATTGTTAAACCATCGATAAAAGAATTCAGTGATCTGAAGAACAAGGTAATTGGTGTGTCCTCAAAATTAGCGGGGAGCTCGTCATTGATAATGAAGATACTCGAGACACAAGGACTGAATTATCCAAAAGATTATGAGTTGGCTGAAGTTGGTCCAATCCTAGCGCGGTGGGAAAAACTTCAATCAGGAGAAATAGATGCTGGTCTCCAAGGCACACCATTGAATCAAATCGCATTAGAACAGGGGTTTAATTCCATAGTAGAACCCAAAAGTTATTTTCCTCACTTTCAATTCACTTCCTTAAATGTCGACGCACGCTGGGCCCAAAACAATTTAAAATTGCTTGCGGGTTTTATGAGAGCTTTCATCAAAGCTCATAGACTTTTTTTTAGTGATCAAAAACTTATGCAAGACATAGCTATCAAAGAAACTGGTATTTCGGGAAAGCACGCTGATAGAGCATGGAAAGAATATACTGAAGAAGATATGTTTTCGATAAATGGTGAATTTAGTATAGAAGGCATACAATGTTTGATAGATGAGAGTGCGCTGATACGTTCAATTGCCAAGAGGCGAGGAAGGAACGCGGCAGACTATGTAAATAGGCAATTTATTACTGAGGCATTAGGAATGATCTGAATGGTTACCGTAATGACAGCTTCTTTAGTTTCTAGGATAATCTTGACGTACCTTAACCATTTCTAGGATTGCTCCTTATGAACACTGTAACGGTGGCCGTACTCGATCGCTTTTCGCCAATTATCTCGGGCAAACTTCTCTCAAAATTACCCCGAGGTTGGACCCTTGTTCCGATAGGTCGGACTACGTTTAAAGAAAGAAAAACTGCAATAAAGAATGCAACTGCGGCATTAGTCATGGGTGCCCCTTTAAACGAAAGGCTCCTTGTTGAGGCAGAAAATTTATTGTATATACAAAAATTAGGTGCTGGTATAGATAATATAGACTTAAACTACTGTAGAGAGCATAAAATAGGTGTTGGTCGATTGAATGCAGGTAATGCTATTCCTGTAGCTGAGCATACCCTGATGATGATGCTCGCTGCCAGCCGTCAACTTGTAACTTTTGACAAAACTACTCGCGCCGGATCATGGGAAAAAGAGATTGCACGGGGTTCCAATCAACATATACATGGAAAAACAGTTGGTATTGTTGGACTAGGAGCTATCGGGCGTCAAGTTGCTAAGCTTTTGTATGCTTTTGGAGTAACGATACTGTACTGTGATCCTGTGCCAGCACCACAAAAATTGCATAGAACACTGAACCTGAAACAGGTTGATTTAAATCAAATTCTAAAACTTTCAGATATTATCACCCTCCACTGCCCACTGAATGCCGATACGAGGAACCTAATAGACAAAAAAGCGATAAAAAATATAAAAAAAGGTGCCATAATCATAAATTGCGCCAGGGGCGGTCTCATCGACGAGAATGCACTAGTAGAGGCGCTAGAGACAGGGCAATTATTTTCAGCAGGCCTCGATACTTTTTCAAAAGAGCCACCCGATAATGCGTCCCTTCTAGAGTCAGAAAATACCGTGATTTCCCCGCATTGCGCTGGAGCTACCCTGGATAATTTTGATGATGTCGCAGAGCGAGCGATAACCAATATAAAATTGTTTTTAAGAGACAAGACCATACCTCGAGAGGACATAGTATACGACCCTAGATGAGCGACCTCTGATCTAAAGAAAGTTGTGACGTTAAAGGTATCAATTATAAACACCACTTATATACGGAATATTTTTAAACCCTATTGTTGAGATAAAAAAATGTTAATTGAAATACTATGTACTGGTGATGAAATTTTAACCGGTAAAACTGTCAACACAAACTACAGTCACATGGCTAGTCGCCTTAACGAAGTAAGCTTAAAAATGCACTGGGGTACAATTGTTGGAGACAGCCGTGAAGACTTGCGAGAAGCGTTTGAACAAGCCTCCAAACGAGCAGATATTGTTATCGTAAACGGTGGATTAGGACCTACGGTTGACGATTTATCACAAGAAATTGCGGCAGAAGCTGCAGGTGTAAAACTCAAATTAAACCAGGCATGGTTAGATAGGATGCTAACTTTTTATGAGAGACGAGGTAGGACCATGCCTCCAAACAATAAAAAACAAGCGTTACTCCCGGAAGGCGCGGAATTTATTGATAATCCAATAGGCACAGCGTGCGGTTTTGCGATTGATATTGGCAATGCAAGATTCTTTTTCACGCCCGGGGTGCCTAGGGAAATGAAGCGTATGTTGGACGAACAAATAATACCACGCTTACTGGAAATGAGTGGCGTTAAAAAACTGACGACGCTTAAACGCTTTCATTCATTTGGAATTGGAGAGTCTCGCGCGGATCAGATGTTAAATGATATTGAAACAGATATAAATAAAGAATTCGTTAAACTTGGTTTTCAAGCTCATTATCCACAACTTGAAACAAAGGTTGTTATTCAGGCGGAAGATAAGTCCGAAACAGAAGAAATCCTGCAACCTATAATAGAGACGGTAAGAGAGAGGTTTGGAAATTTTATAATTGCTGAAGACAATGCAACTTTGGAAGGTTCAATTTTAGCAGAGTTGACCAGAACAAATTCAACTCTTGCTACAGCAGAAATGTATACAAGCGGTGCGATTTCAGCCCGCTTGAACCCTCCAGTTGGAGATCCTGACCCCGTATTAAGAAGTTTAGTTTCTAGAGATCTCAAAGAATTATCTCGGGCCGTCAATCTCACTTTACAGGAGGAAGCTATTTCTTTTAACACTGAGAGCGCAGAAAAAATTTCTACTGCTCTTAGAACTGAGGCGGCTTCAACCTATGCCCTCGCCACACTATTAAATATCGATCGAGACAAGGATGGCATCGAAGCTGGGGGCGATATTATCATAGGTATATCGACACTGGATGGCTCATATTGCAGAAAAGCCAGAATACTAGGTGGTCATGAATGGGTGCGTCTGGGAGCGATAGAGCTGACTTTGGATGTGTTTCGTCGGCACCTTATGAAACTTCCTATTGACGAGCGTATAGATTTCGAGAAACGCTAATGTAATCCGCCGTCAAATAAATTTTCATTATTTCAATCATCTATTTATTTAGTGAGCGCTTATAATGTTTGATCATTCGAATTATTTTCCCACCACAGACCAAGAATGGGCATCAGACCGTGATTTTTGGCAGGAACAACTGCAACCGGCGGTCAACTTTGCGCTCGAAAACGAAGCAAAATTAGACCGAAACATCCAAAAAGCCCTTGAGAACCGAGCATTTGCCGAACCGCCGCCTTGGGGCGACATAATAGGAATAACCCGTCCTAGAGCAGGGCCACATGGGATTATTCTTTTGAACGGTAAAATATTAACTAAATGGGGAGATATTTATCGCCCGGATATAACGTTTTCAGTCGCAAAGAGCTTTCTGTCGATTTGCGCGGGGCTATTGTTAGATGATGGTCTTATCCCGAGCTTTGACGACCCTATCAAAAAGCTTGTCGACGACGGTGGATTTGATAGCGCTCAGAACAAAGATATTACTTGGCGGCAGATGTTACAGATGACTAGTGAATGGCATGGTGAATTATGGGGAAAACCAGACCAGATCGACCATAATCGAGATCTAACGATCCAACCCAACGACAACACGACCAAAGGAGAACAGAGACAATTAAAAAAACCTGGAACTTACTGGGAATACAATGATGTTCGAGTTAATCGTTTATCACTTGCCTTGCTCCGAGTGGCGAAACAGCCGCTACCTGATTTGCTTAAAGAGCGAATAATGGATCCAATTAATGCCAGTCAAACCTGGGAGTGGCACGGCTACGAGAACTCTTGGATAAATTTAAGAGGTCAGCAAATGCAGTCAGTGTCCGGCGGATCACACTGGGGTGGAGGATTATTCATCAACTCTTTAGATCAGGCGCGCATAGGTTTACTCATGTTGAACCGAGGACACTGGAACGGGAAACAGCTTTTGTCAGAAAATTATATCAGCCAAGCACTTACACCCTGCAGCGTAAACCCAGATTATGGACTATTCTGGTGGTTAAATAATAGTGGGAAGCGCCTGACCAACGCTACACCTAACAGTGCATGTGCTGTAGGGTTTGGTGGTAATTTTATCTGGATTGAACCTGATTTTAAACTCGTTTGTGTTACACGCTGGCTCGAAAGCTCTGCCTACAATGAGTTTTGTCAAAAAGTTTTAAACGTTATCAGGTCAAACGGGTGAGGATAACTTTACAATATCGTACTTATTGAAAACTTGCTGGCGGCGCTGCTCCCTTAATCTGTGTTCTTTGCATCAATCTTCTGGCGCTACTATCAAATGGATCGCGTCGATGCATGGTGGCTCTATTATCCCACAGCAATAAATCGCCAACGCGCCACTTATGCGTGTAGGAGTTACTTGCTAGCGCTGCAAATTCCCACAATGTATCCAAAAGTGTTTCTGATGCTTCTCTATCTAATCCCACTATGTAAGCATTCTTTCTTCTTCCAAGATATAGGACAGGTCTTCCGTTGCGAGGATGCGCACACACTATCGGGTGCGGTTGCCCTTCACATGTCATAGGGTCATTATCTTCGCGAATACCCTTACGCAAAAAACCGCCTGAGTTATAGGTGCCATCATGCTTAATCACCCTCTTCTTGATACTATCGCGGAGTTTCTCGGGTAACGCGTCATAAGCTGCTGCCATGCCGCACAACGAAGTATTACCACCTTCTAGCGGCACCTCAATTGCGTAAAGCATCGAGAAATCGGGTGGATTGGGCAAATACGACATATCTGTATGCCAAACCGCTTCGCCTGCACCCAGTGAACCGATAGGTTTATCATTATCATCCAAAATGTTGGAAACGATATAGATTTCAGGAAATCCGTCGACAGCTGTTTTACCATTCTCCATTTGTGGAGCATGGTCTAAATCACCAAACATTTTACTAAACGTTACCAGACTTTCCGGCGAAAGTTCCTGGTTCCGAAAAAGGAGCCCTCCATAAGTATCCAGAGCAATTTTTATGTCTTTAAATTTTACAGCATCGAAATTCGTTATATCAAAATCTAATATTTCGGCACCAACGGAATCTGATAACGGGTTTAAATTTAATTTCGCCATCTCCCATTCCTCCTCCCTTAAACCGTGCACAGTCATTTAAAAAGAGACTTCTACCAGATGCATTGCAATCCTTGAACTGTCAAACTTTAGGCAAATCAAAATTGGTTGCTTCTGTAATGTCTTTATATTTTAGTGTAAATTGAACTGAAATTTATTAAAATATCAATCCTTCGACACAAGAAATATTTGCAAAAAGTCCGACATAATAAATAAGTAATATGAAACTGAAACAAACTTGTAGGAGTTAGCATTGACCGTAATAAGAATGCGCAACCAGGAAAAAAGACGGGATCGGCGGCAACATTCTAATTTAGTGCTCATCTTCGAAGAAAATGAATTCCATGTCATTGATTGCAGTTTGGGCGGATTAGCAATTTCCAATGGAATAGACATCTTCAAAAAAGAACAAGAATTAATCGCTATACTTAGTATGCCACTAAAAGATCAAAAACCTGTAACAATGAAGATTGCTTTGAAAGTGACTAGAGTGGATGATCAAGCAGAACAGACTGCGTTTCAATTTGAAAACCTCTCAAGCGAGAACTTTACGATTTTAGAAAAGTATCTTACTCACAGAAGCACGCTTCCACTTAAATAACTAAAGCAGTACAAATCCAATGCACTTATCGATTGGGAAAAAATGAGAGAACGAGATCTTGTCTGGAACAAACTAGAAAAAGCTCGCCGAAAGTTCAACCACACATCAATTTTAGAGCAGTTTCAAAAGGATCCGCAACGACATGATGTATTTGCTTTCCGCCTAAATAATCTTTTCGTTGATTTATCAAAAAACCTAATAGACCAACAAGTTTTAAAAGATTTACATGAACTCGCAACCATCCAGGAGGTTGATAAGATAAGGGAAGGCCTTTTTAGTGGCGCAATCCTTAATAATACCGAGAAAAGACCGGCACTTCACGTTGCTCTACGAACGCCAAAGAGCAGTGTTATAACTGTCGAAGGGATAAATATAGTCCCAGCGGTCCATAGACAGCTTGAAGATATGATGTCTTTCGCCGAGTTAATTAGAAGTGGTTATAAAAAAGGCCTTACAGACAGGCGTTTTACTAATATCTTGCATATTGGATCAGGAGGCTCTCTAACCGGTCCAAGGATGGTATTAAAAGCACTAACTTCCTATCAAACCCCGCATATACAGATCGACTTTGTAGGAAATGCTGACAGTTCAGACTTACAAGCCAAATTACGCAAACTAGACCCTGCAACGACACTTGTGGTTATTGCATCCAAGACATTCTCTACGCAAGAAACCATCCTCAATGCCGAGACCATGAAAAAGTGGATGCTTGAAAGACTTGGGCCATCGGCCTTATCAAAACATTTTGTAGCAATAACTGGAAACAAAAATCGCGCAAATTCTTTTGGAATTGTAGACGAAAATATTTTTGAGATCTGGGAATGGGTTGGTGGTCGCTTTTCTTTATGGTCAGCAGTAGGCTTGACAATTGTTTTGGGTATTGGTTCCGAGAATTTCAAAGAATTTTTACGAGGTGCTCGCGCAATAGATGAGCATTTTCAAAACACCGCACCAGAAATGAACTTACCTCTAATTCTCGGAATGCTCGAAATCTGGTACACGTCCATTTTGAATTTTGGGTCGCGGGCTATAATTCCATATGATCATCGCCTTCGAAATTTTGTCTCATACATTCAACAATTAGAAATGGAGTCGAATGGCAAATCTGTCGACAAACTCGGTAATGAAATGACTAAAAAAACTGCTGCTGTTGTTTGGGGAGCAGAGGGTACGAATGCCCAACATTCTTTCTTTCAGCTTCTTCATCAAGGAACATCTGTTATCCCATGTGACTTTCTGATTGCTGCGGTTTCCGACGAAGAATTTGCAGGACATCAAGAGGTATTACTAGCTAATTGCCTCGCACAATCTAGAGCCTTGATGACTGGCCGCAATCTGAAAGCAACAACAAAAAAGTTAGGCGACAGCGGGCTTTCAAATGAAGAATCCAACCGTCTTGCGCCACATTCTTCATTCGCAGGAAATCGCCCTTCAACAATGTTTCTATTCAAACAATTGACCCCGAATATCCTAGGACAATTGATAGCTATTTATGAACATAAAGCTTTCGTCCAGGGGGCGCTTTGGAACATCAATAGCTTTGATCAGTGGGGTGTCGAGCTTGGCAAGGAACTGACTAATGAAATATTGCCGCTTTTACAAAACAAAACCCTCGCCTCTAATTTAGACCCATCTACAGCAAATTTGATGGAAGAAGTTTTTAGGTTCCGCAAATAATTTTGGTTTGAAATCTCCATAGTCAGATAGTTGATTTAGGGCATTCTACATCTGAAATATCGACCTCTATTATCACTAATAGGATTTTAAACTCGTAATGATGAAGTTAGAGTAGTGAAAATACATAAAGATACTTGTGCTCGATTTTATCGATGGAGAAACAAATAATGGAGACTGTTGGCCTTGGATTTCATTTTGAAGATTTGCCTATCGGTCGCCAATTTAAGACGATAGGCCGAACTATAACAGACGCGGATATAACAAATTTTATAAATGCGACGGGCATGGTTGAGTCGATGTTCACAGATTTAGAATTTTTAAAAACAGACAGTGATATTAAAGGAAGGGTTTCACCGGGAGCACTTGTGTATACATTCGCAGAGGGCTTACTCGTGCAATCTACCATGCAACACACAGGCTTTGCCTTCCTGAATATGGAATTAGACGTTAAAGCTCCAACATTTTCTGGTGATACAATACACGTCGAATGTGAAGTAGTGGAAGCACGTTTAACAAGCCGCCCAGGGCGCGGTTTAGTACGAACCAAAAACCAAATTATCAACCAAAAAAATGTAACTGTAATTACGTATACACCTCTCCGAATGATTAAGTGTAAAAATCCAAACATCACCAAAAATGATTAAGATATAATGTCGCGGGAAGATGAAAATATTGGTCCATTAACAGGTGTCCGCGTCCTAGACTTAACGATTAACGTCCTTGGGCCGGTAGCAACCCAAATCCTTGGTGACCTGGGAGCCGAAGTGATTAAAGTAGAAACACCTTCGGGCGATCCCATGCGATTGATTGGTTCCAGTAAGACCGGTATGTTAGGTCCCTTTTTCCAGACGACAAACCGCAACAAGAAAAGTGTTGTATTAGATCTTAAAAAGATTGAGGAAAAGAATGCTTTACTCAAAATAGCCGGCGGTTGTGATGTTTTTGTTCACAACATGCGCCAAGCCGCGACTGAGAGATTGGGCATAGATTATAAAAACTTAAGAAACGCTGCACCAAACATTATTTACGCTTCCGCAACAGGCTACCGTAGAAACTCCCCAAAGGATGGACGTCCGGCATATGATGACGTAATTCAAGGGGAGAGCGGCTTAGTCGATTTAATCGATAGAACCAATGGCGAGGCGCGATTTGTACCAATGCCTATCTCCGACAAATTTTGTGGACACACTCTGGCTTCAGCCATTGGAATGGCACTGTTTTCTCGCGAGAAAACCGGAAAAGGCCAAGAAATCCACGTCCCAATGCTGGAAACAATGCTAGCGTTTAATCTGACGACACATCTTTGGGAAGGCACCAAAGGCCCAACCAATGATCTTGGTTATCCTCGGGCACTGTCACCTTACCGAATACCTTACAAAACCAAAGATGGTATGGTCTGCGTTCTGGCGCACACCGACGAACAATGGCATAGATTGCTGAGAGCAATAGGAAGATCAGATTTAATTGAAGATGCTAGATTCACTAAACTTTCCGAGAGGGCCCAAAATATTGCCACACTCCAGTCTTATCTGGCTGAGGAGCTCGCTAAATTCACAACGGAGGAAGCATTCCGAAAATTAGACGAAGCTGACCTGCCTAACGGTCCCGTTGCTAAACTCGATGAGTTAATGATAGACCCCTACTTACAAGAAACAAATTTTTTCCAAAAAATAGATGATCCGCATGAAAACATTGTCTTTACCACAGCTCCGCCAGTCGATTTCTCAGGCACACCAGCAACTGTGAGGTCTGCTGCTCCCGCTCTAGGGCAACATTCCGAAGAAATCTTGCTCGCCGCTGGAATTTCAAAAAATATCGTCAACAAGATTATTAACAAAGGTCGGTAGAATGCCGAAGCTTACCGACTACACAAAATATAGCGACGCCCAAAAATACTTTAGTAAAGAAGCGCTCTGGGAACTTTTCGATGGCAATAAAGATGAGCTAAATATTGGTTACGAGTGTATTGATCGGCATCCAAGACTTAATACAGCAATACGAATTTGTTACGAAAAAGGCAAAAGTCGTTCTATTTCTTTTGGCGAGTTAATAGATAATTCGAATAGATTCGCAAATTTCCTAAAGTACAAAGGACTGAAAAAGGGCGACAGAATAGCCATAATGCTTGACCCATCACTTGAGTTCTATACAGCATTGTTTGGAACGATGAAGGCGGGTTGCGTTGCCGTTCCCCTGTTTACAGCATTTGGACCTGACGGCCTTTCGGCACGAATAGAGGATTGTCAACCAAATTTACTTATACTAGCCCCCGAAAAATCTTCTCTCATTTCCGAAATAAATTTGGAAACGCTTATTGGCGACGAGACATTACTTAAAGAACTATGCAATTTCGATAAAGAGTTTGTGGCAAATACAAATTCCTCCGATATGGCAATGTACCAGTATACCTCGGGCACCTCTAGGGAATTACCTGAAGCAGTAAAGCATAGGCACAAAGCAATTGTTACTGTTATGATTGCTGCACTTTATGCAACCGGGGTAAGACCTGGCGACAAATACATGTGCCCATCCTCTCCCGCCTGGGGCCATGGTCTTTGGCATGGAACTCTTGCTCCGCTTGCGTTAGGTATTGAGATTGCAACCTACTCTGGAAAATTTCATCCAGGCAGGCTTCTCGAAGCACTGGAAGAATTTGAAACTACCAATTTATCCGCAGCAGCGACTCATTACCGAATGATGCGAAATCTCGGCAACAGCAACCCTAGAGATTTAAAACTTGAGAAGCTCTCATTCACAGGGGAACCATTAGATACAGAAACAGCCATCTGGGCAAAAAAACAATTTGGCCATGATGTATGCAGCATTTATGGGTCAACAGAAGTGGGTGTTATAATTGCGAATTATCCAGGAGCTGAAGACCTCCCTGCCCGACTAGGGTCACTTGGCAAACCACTCCCCGGTTGTAAAATTGATATTCAAGACGCCAACGGGGTATCTTGTACTGTTGGTAATATTGGGGAAATAAAGCTATTTAAGAATGGTACTTGGTTTCCGGTAAAAGATTTAGGAAGCTTTGACCAGGATGGATACTATTTTCATCACGGCAGAGCTGATGACGTTATAATTTCGGCAGGATGGACCATGAGCGCAGTGGAAATAGAGGATGTTTTGCTGAAACACACAGCTGTTGAAGAGGCGGCCGTTATTGGCGTTCCAGATGAAGAACGAGGCCAGATAGTCAAGGCATTTATTATAACAAAATCTGACGAAAAGACTTCATTGGTAAAAGAGCTACAAGCATTTACAAGAGAACGACTTAGTCTGCATGAATACCCCCGTCTAATAGAATTTACAGATACTCTTCCCAAGACACCCGCCGGGAAAGTTAATCGAAAAATATTGCGAGAATCGACTACTGAGGATAACAAACGTGACATATAAGCATCAAAAAGATACACAATTCCCACGCATCACTGAGGGTGCTTTAGAAGAGCTCCGTAGCCGTCTTGGAGTAAAGATTTCAAGAGACCCAGAACCTTGGTGCTTTGAGGCGACACGCGATAATATAAGACACTATGCCCATGGAATTGGTGATGACAATCCGCTTTGGTGTGAGCCCGACTACGGAGTGCAAACCAAGTACAACAGCATAATTGCGCTTCCATCTTTTCTTTTTGCCACCAGCCGTATTGCCTCTGGATATGTTGGTGGTTTACCCGGTATACACGCTATGTGGGCAGGGGCTGACTGGAAATGGCATCAACCAGTATTTCGGAATGATGAAATAACCACAGAATCATTTCTTAAAGATTTGATTGAGCATGACACTAAATTTGCGGGAAGAGCCATACAGCAAATCTACCATGTTGATTTCTTTAATCAATCAGGTAGCCATGTTGCGGAGTGTGACAGCTGGTGTTTCAGAACGGAGCGTGACACTGCTAGGGAAGAGGGCACAAAATATAAAAATTTGCAGGCTCAGAAAGGTAAAGTATATAGCGAAGCAGAATTAGAAAAGATTTTTAGTTTGTATGCAAATGAGCCAATAAGGGGCGCAACACCGCGATATTTTGAAGATACTCAAATAGGTGAAGAATTACCCACAATGGTAAAGGGTCCGATGACTGTCACGGGGTTTATAGCCTTTGCTCAAGGTTGGGGAGGTTTGTATATTCGAGCTAATAAATTGGCTTGGAAACAAATTGATCGCCATAATGGTCTCGGTATACCCAATAGATTTAATATCCCAGACTGCCCAGAGCGTGTTCATTGGGAACAGGATTTTGCTCTAAAAGTTGGAGCGCCAGGCGCCTACGATTACGGCCCGGAAAGATGTTCCTGGATGACACACCATATGACAAACTGGATTGGTGATGATGGTTTTTTGGTATCTTCTAGCAGTAAAATTAGACGCCATAACCCTGAAGGCGATACCCTTATGATTAACGGTAAGGTCACGAACAAATTTGAGCAGGATGGAGAAGGCTTTGTTGAAGTAACCCACGAGGCACGAAACCAAGATGATGAACTATCGGTGTTAGGTACTGCAACGGCAAAATTGCCTAGAAAAGCTACCTAGGTCGTTATAGTTGCGCCGCGCGTTTCTTACGAACAGGCATTTTATTGTAAAAACACCAGCTTGACGCCTTACTTCTCCGGCGCTATCTGATTATGGTAAATGAAAGAAGGTCCAATGCCTTTAGATAAGACTAAATACAAGGTTCTAAAACTCGATTGCCCAGCAGAAAAAGTGCTCAGAATTACATTTGATAGGCCCGAAACATACAATTCTCTCGATGCTGACGGACACCGGGAACTTGCTTACATTTGGCGTGAAATTGATGACGACCCAACCATTAATAGCGTTCTTCTAACAGGAGCTGGAAAAGCTTTCTCCTCTGGCGGCGATTTTGAAATGATCGAAAAAGTGATGGACGATTTTGACTTTCGGGCTCAGATATGGAAGGAAGCCAAGGACCTTGTTTATAACGTTATAAACTGCTCAAAGCCGATTGTATCGGCAATTAACGGACCTGCTGTAGGTGCTGGCTTAGTGGCCGGTTTACTAGCGGACATATCAATTGCCGGAAAGAAGGCAAAGATAGTGGATGGACATACTAACCTCGGCGTTGCTGCGGGGGACTCAGCGATAATTAACTGGCCATTGCTCTGCGGCATGGCAAAATCGAAATATCTTTTACTCACTTGCGAGCCTATTAATGGCGAAGAAGCCGAACGAATCGGACTAGTTTCACTTTGTGTTGACGACGAACTCCTGCAGGACAAGGCACTCGAAATTTCAAAAAAACTCTCAACGGGTGCTCAGAGTGCAATTAGATGGACTAAGTATGCTTTGAATAATTGGTATAGAATGGCCGGACCTGCTTTCGATGCTTCAACTGCACTTGAAATGCTTGGCTTTACTGGACCCGAAGCAAGAGAAGGGCTATCTGCCCACCTAGAAAAAAGAAAACCTAATTTCCCAAGCAAAAGTCCCGTATAAGGAGCCGCCGAATGCTAAATGATCTAGAAANGAAAACCCCTTCCGTTCCTGTAACTCCAGTCCCTGCCGCCACAGTAATGGTACTTAGAGATACGCCTAGTGGGATTGAAGTATTGATGGTTCAGAGGACCAAAAAGGCTGATTTTGCAGGAGGAGCTCTTTTATTTCCGGGCGGCAAGGTGGACGAGGATGATCATCGTCTCTTAGCATCCAAACTTTGTGACCTGTCCGAGACTATCGACAATGATTTGCGCGCTCTGAGGATTGCAGGTGCGCGCGAAATCTTTGAAGAAGCGGGATTACTATTCGCACGTGATGCAAAGAGTGGAAAATTAATAGACAACGTTAGAGCACAAGGTATAAATAGCCGGTACAGACAAAAATTACTGAACAAAGAGCTAATGTTTAGTCAGATGATAGGCGATGAAAATTTAGCGGTAGCAACAGATTTGCTAGTACCATTTGCACACTGGATTACCCCCATCACTGGTAAAAAAAGATTTGACACTCACTTTTTAATCGCCAAAGCGTTAAAAGATCATGAGGCCTCCCACGATGGGTCAGAAACACTGGACACCACTTGGATTAAACCCAAAACTGCCATCGAAGATGCAAAAGCAGGTAAAAGGCGCGTCGTTTTCCCTACTAGGATGAACTTGAAAAAAGTGGACGAATCGCCAGATGCGCAAACAGCAATCGATATTGCAAAAAATACTCCTGTTGTGACGGTGCTTCCCGAAGTCTCAGAAGTAGAAGGTGGCCGTCACTTAAAAATTCCGATTGAAGCAGGCTATGGTATCTCCGAAATAACGGTAGATTACGCAGCTTCAGATCAACCCCCACCACAGAAGAAATAAGGATGTTAAAAGATGGACTTTAATTTAACTGAGAACCAACAAACTATTCGGGATACGATTTTAAAAGTAGCTAGTGAATTCGATGATAGCTACTGGCTTGAAAAAGATAAAGCAGGCGGCTTCCCAGAAGACTTTTATTCCAAATTTGCTGAGGATGGCTGGCTTGGTATAGCCATGCCGGAAAAGTATGGCGGCGCCGGGCTAGGTATAACAGAGGCCTCTTTAATGATGCAGGCGGTAGCCGAATCCGGAGCTGGAATGAGTGGAGCATCCGCTTTACATATGAATATTTTTGGACTGAAACCTGTTGAAATTTTTGGAGATGAGGAACAACGGGAGCGTTTTCTACCGCCTCTTATAGCTGGAAAAGAAAAAGCCTGCTTCGCTGTCACAGAACCTGACGTAGGTTTAGATACAACAAAACTGAAAACCAAAGCGACACCCGACGGCAATGGTTATGTTGTAAACGGCACCAAGGTGTGGACTTCAACAGCTCAGGTAGCAAAAAAGGTTCTTCTTCTAACACGTACAACTGACGTTGAAGACGTACGAAAACCTACAGAAGGATTGACGCTTTTTTACACTGACCTCGACCGGGACGCCGTAGAAATAAGAGAAATCGATAAGATGGGACGTAAAGCAGTTGATACGAACGTCTTGTTTATTGATGGACTAAAGATACCTATTGAAGACAGAATAGGTGAAGAGGGTATGGGCTTTCGGTATATATTAGATGGCATGAATCCTGAACGAATATTAATCGCCGCAGAAGCGATTGGACTAGGCCGTGCAGCCCTTCATAGAGCCACACAATATGCAAAGGATAGAGTGGTATTCGGTCGTCCAATTGGAAAGAATCAAGGGATACAACACCCACTTGCAAAGTGCTGGGCAGAACTTGAAGCAGCAAACTTGATGACAATGAAAGCTGCCGCTTTATTTGATAGCGGACAGCCCTGCGGTCCAGAAGCAAATGCTGCAAAATATTTAGCAGCAGAGGCTGGATATGAGGCGTGTCAAACCGCAATCATGACCCACGGCGGATTTGGTTATGCCAAAGAATATCAAGTAGAACGCTATTTACGAGAAGTTATGATTACAAGGATTGCCCCTATAAGCCCACAACTCGTTCTAAGTTTTTTGGCAGAAAAAGTACTGGGTCTGCCAAAATCTTATTAGTGACGGAACTACCCAGCTTGATTGGATATAACGCTTAAGTGTCGTAGCCTGGGTTTTCTCGGTCGAGTTTTCTCAGCAAGGCTTGCCAGGCTAAGTCAGCTAGCGCACGACTACCGTTATCGTCAGTCGAACCCTTAAATTGACGAGCTGTATGCTCGCATACCTTTTGAGACGGTATAAGTAACTCCTGACCACCCCCTTGCGCAGCCACTTGTAACTGGCATGCCTTTTCCAAAGAGTGCATTTTCATGAATGCTTCCCCAACACTTCGGCCGCAAGTCAGGAGCCCGTGGTTGCGAAGCATCATGGCCATCGAACCACCGAGATCTCCTGTCAACCTCTCTCTTTCATCCAAGTCCAACGCTATACCTTCGTAATCGTGATAGGCGAGATTGTCATAGAACTCTAAGGATGTTTGCGCTAGCGGCAGCAAACCACATTTTTGAGCAGAGACAGCCATACCTGCAACAGTGTGGGTATGTAGAACACAATCCACATCTTCTCTAGCCTGATGAATAGCGCTATGTATAGTAAATCCAGCTGCATTTACACTGAATTCCGTATCCATCACTATCTCACCTTCTGTGTCTAATTTTACAAGGCTCGATGCTGTAATTTCTTCGAACATCAGGCCGTAAGGGTTAAGAAGAAAATTGTCGTGTGTACCAGGCACCCGCACAGAGATATGAGTAAAAATTAGATCGGTCCACCCATAGTAAGCAACGAGACGATAACATGCAGCGAGATCGACACGCTTTTTCCATTCCTCCTCTGATACATTGTCTCTGACTGAATTTTTTGAGAGTGATTTCAATGCAACCATGATTTTCTCCATGACGTTTATTCGAATCGGGCGGTTCAATACCGATAGCTTTGGATATTTACAATCATTAACATCTAGCAAATACTACTTCAATGACTTCGTAATATCACTGTAAATAGACAATGTGGTGTTCAATACCTGATACGAGTGGGGTGCGGATTGACAAAACATTCTGGATATTAGATCTTCTAGGTATAACTGTCATTTTTTTGAAGCATTAGTTGAGGTTATACACATGACATCCTTTCGAGGTTTCGTAGGAACGGTGATAGCAGCTTCGCTATTGTCGGGATGTTCTAGTGAAGACTTCAATCTATCAAAATTGGCCTCCACAACAGTATCCGGATTCGCAGAAAAGCTTGGTGGGTTAAGCCTGGTCAAGCTAGGAGAGAAAGTTGGGATACGAACAGATCCAAAAGTGAAATTAGACCCTGCTCCATTACCTATATATGCTATAGGAGATACCTTTGTATACTCTTCCGATGGAACGATTGTGCAAGAGCAAGTTGTGAATGTTAATTCAGGACGAGTGACTTGGACTAATGACCAAGGAGCTATGTGGACAACAACTAATGACATAATTACACCTCAACTCTCATGGTCCTCGCATCCGGAACTAGGAAGAGGTAGGCAAACACTGATTGGTAATCCTGAAGCCCTATTTCCATTAAAAGAAAATAATACAGTGTCTTTCGGTATCAGGGGTAACAGCGAAAATGTACCTACGGGGTGGCGAGACGAAAAGAAATGTTTGGTTGTCGGTCAAAAAGACTTGAATGTCACGGCAGGTGATTACACAACATTCCAAATCTCATGTAACAGAAAAGGCATCAAGGAAGATTTATACTACTCCCCAGTAGTACAAAACTACGTACTTAGAGTGAGAGATTTTGGGAAAACGAAGTCTCAAAAAGAACTTGTATCGGTACAATTGTCTAATGCGAGAACAAGCAAACTTCCAGTGAAGATAAATCGCCCAAAGGAAGAACACACGGCTAAGCTAAAAAAGCTTCAAGCTAACCCCGACCTCTTAATGGATAGAAAAGAGATAAAAACAGCGAACGCTAAGGTAAACGCGTTAATCGCCAAACTCGAAACCATGATTTCAAAAATAGAACGTAACATCGAACCAGCCCAAAAGGAAAATGCATTAAATTCAACTCAAACCCAAAGAAGTGGAAAGTATGGAGTGCATTTGGCGTCTTATAGGACTTTAAATGGTGCAAAACGTGGGTGGGAAAAATTAAAAAAGAAATTTTCGAACGAACTACGAGGATTAAAATTTGCAACAACAGAGTTTGACGCTGGCAAAAAGGGAACTTTTATCCGTCTTATGGCTGTTCCATTCAAAACGAAGGCAAACGCAAACAATTTTTGCAAGAAGTTAAAAGCGAAACGCCAGTATTGCAAAGGGGAGCGGGCACGTCCCTAATTAATGGTCCAAAAGTCAAGAAACATTACTTTTACAGAAAAGCAATAAATATACGTCGCTGGTGTGATGGGACGCATGGATAATTGAAGCTGTGCGATTAAATAAATGCGTGCCATTAATAATATTTAGTCAAAAAATAATGAAGCAAACTTAGATGCTCACTTCGAACAACAACACATCAGCCAATATTCACGAGCCTAGCGCTGACAACAATGGAGTTATGCTTGGCATTCTACTCGCTATTCTAGCTGGGTTTTTGTTTGTATCATCAGATACAGTTGTCAAATTAGCCCGGCAGGAGTTGCCTGTTGCAATGGTTGTTTGGGGGAGATTTACGGTCCACTTTTTACTAATGTTATTTCTTTTCCCCGGGAGAAAAATAAACAAGCTATTTAAAGTGAATAATTTTAAATTAGTAATCTTTCGAGGAATATTGCTACTGCTTTGTACCTGCTTATTTTTTACAGCCATCGGTTATATTGGCTTGGCAGAGGCAAACTCTATAATGTTTATTTCTCCATTTTTTGTTGTTGCGCTCTCTATTCCTTTGTTGAAAGAAAAAGTTGGTGTGCGTAGGTGGTCAGCCGTTATTATTGGATTCATAGGTATAGTAATTATTCTAAGACCAGGATTTCAAGAAATACACTGGGCTTATCTTTTAATAATTGGTGTGGCCTTTTTCTTTGCCTTATTCACAATATTAACGCGAACATTAAGTTTCACAGAAACCGCGATCTCTATGTGGTTTTACACAGCATTGGTTGGAATGGTAGGTTCGTCGACGATAGTTTGGTATTATTGGCAAACACCAACGCTTTCCCAAAGCTTAATGTTACTTTTCATTGGAGCAATTGGCGGAGGTTCACACTATATTGTCATAAAAGCCTATCAGAGAGCCTCGGCTTCAATGCTTGCTCCGTTTCAGTATTTTCAAATTATATGGGCCACAATATATGGTCTTCTTGTATTTGACGTAGCACCAGATGGTTGGACATGGCTTGGAACTGCCATAATAATAGCGAGTGGTCTATATGTATGGTCACGAGAGCAACAGCTAGGAAAAACTAGAAGGAGTACTAGTTGGCGCGGGGGCGCCCCGAGGTAAAGACTGTCAACATTGAGCAAAGCATAATTCCAGCTATGCCAAAAAATAAAAAGGATGGCTCTGACTGATCTAATATCCAACCAAAGATTGGCGGGGCAACTATTCCCCCAATACTAAAGCCAGACGTTACGAACCCAAACACTTTCCCAAATGAACCCTCCGGTGTAACTGAACGGACAATCATATCTCGGGAAGGCATAATCACTCCGTGCATTAATCCCATCACCCCAAGAAGAATAAAAAGTAGAAAGGAACCTAAACTAAAAAACCCAACACTCGCTATAATCAATGCTGTGGACAAAAAACAAAGTGCCGCGACCGCATTATGTTTTCGCGTTCTGTCGGCAACGAACCCGCCTAACAAAACGCCGACTGCGCCCAGTACTAGATAGGTTGACAGTATTAACGTAGCTGTTTCAACAGCTGTCCCATGATGCTGACCAAGTGCTACAATTAAGAAACTAGCTATACCCGTGGAACCAAGAGACAAAAGCGTAAAAAAGACTAAGCACATCAAAATTGGTGGAGATAAAAGAAGCTTTACACCACTATCAGCCGACGATTTAGTTTTGGTTTTTTGATCAATGACATTGTCTTTTCGTTGGACAGTATGTTTCAGGTCACGAGAATACAGCATCAATACGAACGCTGTTCCTACTCCAGCGACTCCGCATATTAATAGACCCAAACTCCAGCCTATTGTAGAATTTAGGAATATTATTATCGGACCCGCGGCTGCAAATCCAGCGTACCCTCCAAATGTATGTAGGCTAAACGCCCTACCCATGCGGGTTTTTGAAACCGATGCAGACAAAATTGCATAATCTGCTGGATGGTAAACTCCATTTGCAGCACCAGCCAAAAACATTAAAGCAACTAATAACGGATACCCGGGAGCGAAGCCCATGCAACTAAAAGCTATACCTTCGACGGCAAGTCCCGCGATGAGTATAAATTTTGCGCCGAACCTATCTACCAGGAAACCAAAAGGTATTTGGGTTAAGCCAGTTGTGCCGCTAAAGACAGCCATCAACAAACCGAGCTCAGTATAGGAAACGTTTAAGGCAGTTTTCAAAAATGGAAATAACGGGGGTAATAAATAAATATAAAAATGGCTAAAAAAGTGAGCTATACCGACTAGGCTCATTACTCTAAAATCGCTACCTTTAATGTTGGCGTATTTGCCTTCATTAATTAAATTGGGTGCAGAATTCATGATTTAATTTCTTTGCTCGCCAAAACTTGTTGGTTTCATTGTTCAACCGACAGATACTACGTTCTAAAGAATAAGAATTAACGTGCATATCCATTTATTTCTACTTTTTATCAGGACGAACGGATATTTTTACTAAATATGAAAAAGATTTTGCTGCTTTGTCTCGTCACGTGTTCAACTATTTGGATAATCGGGAGTGTTATAGCTGTTTCATACACTTGGGAAAATTTTTCTTCTTCAACTTTAAGAAATTACAATATACAGAAATTAAAATGTAAAACGTTATATTATGAGAATGCATCTAGAGAAAGATGCATAACAATAATGGAACTTGAAAACTTTCAGACGAAAAGTATTGGAATATTTAATAGGGTTTTAATTATTATAAGCTTTCCTTCAATATTATTACTCAGTTTCTATTTTTTTAATAAAAAAGGTAAAACCACTAAAAGAAGAATACGGAAAAAATGAGTAAAACAAAAGAGAGCGCTAGTCCTAGAGCGTGGCAGCGGATGTTGAGTGGCCGCCGTTTAAATTTACTAGATCCTTCACCGCTAGATATTGAAATTACCGATATTGCCCTTGGACTTTCGAGAGTCACTCGATGGAACGGACAAACTAACGGCACAGAACCATATTCAGTTGCTGAACATTCCCTTCTTGTCGAGAGATTGTTTACTGAAAATTCATCTGAGAAACACAGCAAATGGCGGCTGGCAGCCCTTCTTCATGATGCTCCTGAATATGTTATAGGTGATATGATAAGTCCATTTAAAGCAGTGATCGGTGACGAATATCGAAGTGTAGAGCAGCGTCTTCAAGAAGCTATACACCTTCGGGTAGGTCTACCTTCAGTCCTTCCTAATTCTATAACCAGACTAATAAAAAAATCTGACCGTCTTGCTGCTTATATAGAGGCTACGCAATTAGCTGGTTTTTCAGAGGCAGAGGCAAGACGGTTTTTTGGAAATTTCAGAAAAATTCCGCATATAAAAATAAAACCTTGCACAGCTGACACAGCTCGCAACGAGTTTCTTGATAAATTCAACAAAATTTTCAAATAAGTTTTTACTGTGAAAAACGTTAAACGGCAGCAGGCAAATCTTTCCTTATTACTGGACGTATCGGCCAGTGGGCCATCATAGAAATTAATCCCAAAGCGACCGCCACCCACCAAACTAAATTATATGATCCGGTGGTATCGTAAACATACCCGCCGAGCCATCCACCACAAAAAGCCCCTAACTGATGTGAAAGAAATACGATTCCATACAGCATTGTCATATAACGAGTACCGTACAGATCTGCCACTAATCCCGTTGTCAGCGGCACGGTGCTCAGCCAAAACAAACCCATAAAAAACGCAAAAATAAAAACAAGGATGTCAGACGGTGGGAGGAGTAAAAAACCAACCATCACGAGAGACCGTCCTAAATACAAACCACTTAACAAATATTTTTTCGAAAACTTTCCTCCTAAAACTCCTGCGGTGTAGCCACCTACGATATTCATTAATCCAATTATACTAAGCGCCCATGCCCCCGTCTCTGCTGATAATCCGAGATCGGTTACATAGGAAGGAAGATGAACACCGACATACACAACGTGAAATCCACATACAAAAAACCCTCCACATAGAAACCAGAAGCTATTGTGATTAACAGCCTCGATCAAAGCTTCCTTCATGGACACCTTTTGATCAGTTTGTTCACTTTCAGAGGATGCTGAACTTCTAAAAACCAAAGCCAGTGGAATTATGGCAAGAATTAAAAAACCGGTGATCAATGAAGTCTCGCTCCAACCTACATTCGTCAAAAAATATTGGCCTATTGGTAAAGCGACAAAACCTCCCAAAGAACCGGTGGCTCCAACAACCCCCAGAACCCAGGAACGTTTCGCGGCAGGAAATCTTTTTGCAACTGCTGGCATTATTAAAGACTGTCCTGACCCCGCAAGGCCTATACCAGTCAAAACGCCTGTGCTTAGGTAAAACATATCAGGAGTAGTTGAGAAAGCCATTACGAAGAGACCTGCACTGTAAAATAACGTTCCTAAAGCAACTGTACGAAAGGCGCCGAATTTATCAGCGAACGCGCCGACAAAGGGTTGAGCAAATCCCATTACTAAATTTTGAAGAGCTATTGCAAATGCAAAAACCTCGCGTCCAAAACCAAATTCAAGTGAGATAGGGATTAAAAAAATTCCAAAACCATGTCTTACACCGAAGGAAATCGCCGTGATTAATCCTCCTATAATTAGAATGATATAAAGAAAGTTCGAATTCGAAATTCTAGGGATACCGCTCCCAAGTACCAATTTTGAATTTTCAATGGATGATGCTACTTCCATTTTTACTGAATTTTCGTTAGTCGTTTTATCAAAGTATTGGTCCTTCAGCTCCACCTCGTTATTGGCAATCGATAGGTCATGGAAAAATAGTTGCTGGTATTTCCAGATGTTGTTTTCTTCGTCGAAAGTACCTCCAATAATCCTTACTTTAAGACCTGAGAAATCAGCCTTTTTATCTTCTAGTTTTACCACTAAGCTATCTAATTTTTGAGCCTCCTCTATTGTCTCCCATGATGACGCGACCTTGGTTTGCAAATAATAATTTTCAAATTCTTGGGGCATCGTTAATCGAGTTTCATTAAATTAAAATAAAGTCTATGCTAAGCGTGGACAGGTCTGTTACAACGAAGATTAGTGGTAACAGAGAAAAATCTCGTCGAGTTTTTGATTTATTAAAAACTTTTTTATTGATGACATTTTATTGCGATAATTACAATGGCCGGTGCTTATTAATAATTTTAAGCGACGAGCGATTTAAGGGAATTTGCTATGACAACACCTAAATTTGCATTATTGAACGGTGAAATAGTTGAATGGGATAAAGCCCAAGTTCACGTAGCCTCAGCAGGCTTTAAGTTTGGAACGGCAGTTTTTGAGGGCTTACGGGGTTATTGGAATCAATCTAACGGAGAAATGTACCTATTTCGCATGGAAGAACACATGCGCCGGCTCGAATTCTCTCAGCGTTTTATGCGTTTCAACGAACTTCTGACAGGAGAGTCTATAGCTCAACAAACTGTCGAGTTAATCAAAGCAAATAATTTTAGGGGTGAAAACCTCCACATCATGACTACGGTCTTTGTATCAGGAATGGGTGGGCCAGGTGTTTGTGGTCCTATCGGATTATCGATAACCGCACAAGAACGCCCTAGAAGTGAACGTGTACTTGGTGGGGTGACCGCACAAGTTAGCTCCTGGATGAGAGTGCCAGATCAAGCGATGCCAATGCGAGTAAAGTGTAATGCAAATTACAACAATGGACGTTTAGCGACGGTCCAGGCAGAGGCAGATGGCTATGATACAGCAATATTCTTAAATTCGCGGGGCAAAGTGTCTGAAGGCCCAGGAATGTGCTTCTTTATCGTTAGAGACGGCATTCCAATAACACCTTCCATTTCAAACGATATCTTGGAGAGTGTCACTAGAGACGCTATTTTACATCTAATAAGGGATCACTTTAACGTTGAGCCAGTTGAAAGGGATATTGATCGGTCCGAACTTTCTCTCGCGGATGAAGCGTTTTTTTGCGGAACAGCTTGGGAAGTAACTCCGATACTTTCAATCGACAGAAGCAACATAGGAACAGGTTTGGTTGGCAATATGACCAAATCTATACAAGAGAAGTTTTTCTCTATCTGCGATGGAACAGATGAGTGCTATCCAGAATGGAGGTATGCCGTCTATAGCGATGAAACAAGAAAAGCAGCAGAATAAAATTATAAGGAAGCTTAAATAAGTTCTCGCTTAGTTAAAACATGAAAAAATTATTACGTGTTGTTGCAAAAGAAATAAAAATGCGCTTTAAAGAAATAGCCGCGGACGTGGTGGAATTGGTATACACAACAGACTTAAATCGATTTGAGTGCCCTATGCGAAAGGATAGGAGTAGAACTGCTCAAAAACGGGGAAACCTTTAAAATGGCAATCCCGTGCCAAGCCTCGAGAGTACAACGAGGAAGGTGTAGAGACTTTACGGGCAGCAGCTAAGGTCCTCGAACTATGCTGAAGAGAAAGTCCAGCCCACAAACGCCTAATGGCGGCAGCGAAAGCTGTAGTTGGGAAGAAAATCTGTCCCTCTTAGAGGTTGCGGGTTCGAGTCCCGCCGTCCGCACCATTAACTAGTCCAAATAACACCTAACTCATTGAAATATAAGTAGAATACATCTAATTATATTTTGGTGCAGTACATAATGCATAACAAATCTTCAGATAAATACCTGTATA
>PCAV01000031.1 GCA_002730675.1 Rhodospirillaceae bacterium
CGTTGCATTTTGGCTAATCGGAATAATCTTACTGGTATTTGTGAAACCATCTGCCAAAACTAACTTTTAATTACTTTGCTATTTCGAAAGCTCGTCTCGTATCATCTGCCTATATATATCAATTGAGATAGCACTGCCATCTCTATCCACATGCCAAAAGGTCCATCCATTACAAGCTTGAGCACCTTGAACGGCCGCTCCCACAGCATGGATAGAACCCTTTGCACTCTCAGAGATCAACAAACCGTCGGCTCTTATTTTAGCATGCCAGCGCCGACGAGCATCAAACATCAGCTCACCGGGATTTACCATGCCGCGATCGAGAAGACTTCCAAATGGCACTCTCGGGGCATTTCTTTTTGTTTCAATTTCCAGAATATCTGGATCGTTAAGAACCTGAACAGTCTTCAAGCGTTGACGGGATATTTCTACATACTCTTTAGATTGTTCAATTCCGATAAAGCGGCGTGAAAACCGCTTCGCGACTGCTGCAGTGGTTCCCGATCCAGAAAATGGGTCAACTATAAGGTCGCCGGGCTTCGACGTGGATAGAACCACCCTCGAGATTAAACTCTCAGGTTTCTGTGTTGGATGGGCTTTCTGGCCGTTCTTTTTTAATCGCTCAGCTCCGGTGCAGAGTGGCAGTAACCAATCACTTCTCATTTGCAACCCTTCATTAAGGGACTTCATAGAATCATAGTTGAAAGTGTACCCCTTTGCTGACGGATTCTTTCCACACCAAATGAGTGTTTCATGTGCGTTTGTAAAACGCCGCCCTCTAAAATTTGGCATGGGGTTCGTTTTACGCCAGATGATGTCATTAAGTATCCAAAACCCTAAATCTTGGAGAACAGAGCCTATGCGAAAAATATTATGATAAGATCCAATAACCCATAAAGAACCTGTTTGTTTTAAAACCCGCTGACAAGCCTTGAGCCATTTTCCAGAAAACTCGTCATAATCCTTAAAGCTGTTAAATTGGTCCCAATCATTATTCACCCCCATAACTTTTGAATTATTGGGTCTCAACAGCTCTCCAGCCAACTGTAAATTATAGGGCGGGTCCGCAAAAATCAGATCGACAGATTCCTCGGGCATCTGATTTAATACCTCTATGCAGTCACCCAATACGATCTTATCTTCTACAGATTCTAAATAGTTAACCATCTCTATCATCTTCTTGTTGAGAGTCGGCATAATTGCTTAAAGCAAATGTTGGGTCAAGTTTTGCGTGATTTTTTTGTTTGGACTCAATAGGTTACAAGTTTTATCAACAAGATATAGGGGATATCTTTTTGATAGTAACAACAAATTGAGGTCACAAATAGTTGGCAATTGGCTTGAAGGACCTTCTATGGTGGGCGGTTATCCCATTACGCTCGATAGCAACTAGATGCTCACGTGTGCCATAACCCGCATTCTTCTCCCAACCGTAACAAGGATACAGTTTTGAAAGCGAGGTCATAAATGCATCTCGTTTGCTTTTTGCGACTATTGAGGCTGCAGCTATAGAGAGAGATTTTTCATCGCCACGCACAATCGCCTTCGATGGAAAATCGAAACTTGGTACCTTATTACCATCAATTAAGATATAGTCTGGATCCAAAATAATTTGTTTTCGTAGGGAAAGAACCGCACGTTGCATCGCGATCATAGTGGCCTCGAGGATGTTCAGCTGATCTATTTCGCCGCTACTTGCCCAACCTATACCAATAATTGCTATGCCTTCAATCTGCTTACTTATTGTTGCACGTTTCTTTTGAGGTATTTTTTTTGAGTCATCTATCTTTGTCGACAAATCTAATGTGATTTTTTGTCTATCGACAAAAACAGCTGCGGCGGTTACTGGTCCCGCTAATGGGCCTCTCCCCACTTCGTCTACCCCTATGATTACTGCGCTGGATGGTAAACCAAGGCTTTCTTCTAGGCTGAAATCTGGCAAGTAAATATCTACCCTGAATATAAAAATCTACCACTTAATATGTAGAATTGATAATATTGCGTTGTAATGAGCAATAACACTATAAAAATGAGTTTATGACAAACAGCAAAACTCCCGCTGGTGATGATATTTGTCCCAAAGAACTAGATCAAAAACAAACTGGAATAAAATTATCCGTTATCATTCCAACCCTTAACNCTGGCTCANCATTAAACCAAACAATTNAGNCNCTTTCATCNGCAAAGCAAAGAGGGGTCGAAATTGAGATTATAGTAGTAGACGCGGGATCTACGGACGATACAAANCANTTAGCTTTAGAGGCTNATGCTAAGTTTGTTACCAGTGACAGNGGCAGAGGAACCCAACTAAACAGAGGCGCTGAGCTAGCATCNGGAGANTGGTTCCTATTTCTACATGCAGATACAGTCTTGACCTCTGGTTGGGACGCCNCGTTTGTGGTTTTTACNAGCCACCCTTCAAACGCAGAACGTGGCGGGGTTTTTACNTTTGCACTTGACACCAATGACATTAAAGCCCGGCTTGTTGAAAAAGCCGTCCGCTTTAGAAATAATTGGTTGGGACTTCCGTATGGAGATCAAGGGCTTATTATAAATAAGCACTTCTACAACTGTTTGGGCGGATATAAAAAATGGCCTATCATGGAAGATGTAGACTTAGTGCGTCGGATCGGTATGTCCCGAATGGTCTTGTTTGATGTTAAAGCCAGTACATCTGCAAAACGTTATCNAGAGGAGGGTTATANAAGCCGCATAGCCAGAAATTTTATCTGCTTGAGTTTATATTTTCTTAAAATACCTCCCGATAAAATCTATAAAATTTACGAAAAGCCCGCGCCATGANGAATCTGGGNCACTTGATTATCTTTGTTAAGGAACCCAGNGTCGGTAANGTAAAAACCAGNCTAGCGGNAGACATTGGCCCAATAAATGCAACTTTTTGGTACCGCAGGCAGTTAGACCACTTATTAAATATTTTTAAACCTTCCTCAACATACACAANGCATCTTTTTGTCACGCCCCANAGAGNCTTAAAATATTTTAGAACATATACGAAACAAGGGTGGAGGTTATGCCGCCAAAGCCCCGGTGACCTTGGAGAAAAAATGAAGANCGCTTTTTTGTCAGTCGGTCACGGTCCTAGAGTACTAATAGGGAGCGATATTCCAGCTGTTTCTGCACAACACATCGAGCTTGCATTTAAGCAATTAAATTCTGTTGATGCNNTTTTNGGTCCTGCACAAGATGGCGGATATTGGCTTATAGGACTTAGCCGGTTTGTGGTGCCTCCTAACCTAAAACACGTTCGTTGGTCATCTCAATATGCTCTTTCGGACACACTTAGCAAATTCGGCCCAAAAGTGCGCGTTAAGCTTATACAAACCTTAAAAGATGTGGATAGGGGCTCTGATCTTCAGACTTTAANTGCTTGANTATNTGTTTCTAAATATCANNAGGAAAATAAAAAACNCTACTTANGAAGCTCTCCCAAANAGCTCGTGTTCTCTTAACCTTGGCATAATCTCGACAAAATTNCATGGCCTAAACCTTATATCTAATTGATACTGAAGAATCTCATCCCAAGCGTCCTTGCAAGCNCCCGTTGAACCAGGAAGTGCAAANATATAAGTTCCTCCAGCAACACCGGCTAGNGCACGAGACTGAATAGTGGAAGTTCCAATTTTTTTGAAACTTAGCCACCTNAATAATTCGCCAAAACCCTCTATCTCTTTTTCAAAAATCTCCTTTAANGCTTCGGGTGTCACATCCCTACCAGTTAATCCTGTTCCTCCAGTAGAAATAACCACGTCAATATGAGGATCCTCTATCCATTGCTTTACCTCCGTTTGAATCACCTCTATTTCATCTTTGACAATAGATCTAGCTACGACNCGGTGGCCATAACCTTCTATTCTNTCTTTGAGAAGATCACCAGATCTGTCACTTTCAACNGTTCTAGTATCCGAAACAGTTANTATCGCAATATTAATAGGGACAAAAGCGCGTGATTGATCAATTTCTGGCATTAGAAAACCCTTCCGTCTTTTTATTGGATACAGANTTATAATGCGGCCAATTNCCCTCCGCTAGTTGTGTGAGCGACGGTGCGGGTTGATCTAATCTAAATCGGTAAATCCAAAGGCCAACAAAAACCTGCTCTATAAAATTTCGTGTCTCTGGAGAGGGTATAGATTCCATAAACATTAGCGGATCGTTCTGGTAATTGATCTTTAACTCCCATCGCCCTAACTTTCCAGGACCAGCGTTATACGCTGCTAATGTTTTAAATAAATTCCTCACTTTGTTTCCGTCATACATCAAGTGTGAGAGGTACTTGCTACCCAACTCAATATTTATCTTTGGATTGAAGAGCGCGTCACGGCCTTTGCCCCTTCTTAAACGTCGATCTCTTCCCATCTCAGCCGCAGTTCTTGGCATCAACTGCATCAGCCCTCTGGCCCCTCTACCACTCTTTGCCCTTAATTTAAATTGGCTCTCTTGGCGAACAATTGCATAAATTAATGCTGCATCAAAAACAACATCACTAGGTATTTTCCAAGCTGGGAGAGGATACAAACTTGTGTAATAGGATGGCAATCCTCTTTCTTTTAATAAACCGGCTATTCGCATTGCCAGTCCAGGTGAACCTGTTTTTTCGGCAAATACCATAAGACTNAAATGCTCATGANCGGGTATATCATGGTATANTCTTCTCAACTCTTCCTCAGCACTCTTGTATTTTGACAACTGAATNAGAGCTACCGCTCTTTTACCTTTTGAATAATTCAAAATATTTGATGCAAAATCAGTGTTTTTAAAATCGATGGTCATATCTAGTCCATTGGACATTCCCAGCGCTTTCCGCGCCAACATTCCATAAAAACTATCGGGAGTTTTAGCCGCCAACCTCAAATATTCATTTGCATTTTTTGGCTGCTGCATAATCATATGTGCCCTTGAGGCCCAGAAGGCTCCCGCAGCCNGCAAATCAGGACTGGCCTTCATATTCTCGCCTAATCGCTGGAAGAAGAAAGCCGCATCAGTAATNTGTCCCAACCGCCAAGCAGACAAACCTCCAACCCAAGTTGCNAGCGGTATAAAATGCCCAAATTCTTCAAATGTTTTCTTAGACAATCGCAATGCAAGTTTATCTTTACCAAAAATAAAGTACCCGTGGGCGATCTCAGCTCTTGCAACAGCTATTTCCACTGGGTCGAGTGTTTTCTGAAAAGACGCCGACGATAATTTTCTATAAGCGCCCGTTGGCCAACCTTTCCGGATTAATGATCTAATATTCCGTTTATACGCCTTTGCTTTTTTTCTCTTTGATATAGATCTTTTATTAATTCTAGCTGTCCAAGGTTCAACCGCAACTTCCGAAACGGTTCCACTCCCCCACAATCTTTGGCCAGAAGGCTTAGGTGGACTTTTCCAATTTGGGGGGCGACGGCGCAGTGCAAGCGAGTAAATCCTCTTAGCTTGTGGATGATCCGCGTACTTACGCATCCATTGCAGTAATTCTATGTATTTAGAACGGTATTTGGTTGGATGGAGATACTTTTGTGCATTGACATGCCCCATCAAAAGCGGATTAGTTAGCTTGTCTATAAGGTGTTTAGCTGCCGTCCAATCTCCTTTTTCCTGAAGTTTAAAAATCTGTCCGTAAAGACGGAGATCTTTTTCTTCGAGTACGGGAGGTAACAGCCAATCCCTAGCGTTCCGCGTAATAACTTCCTTGCCGAGTGCTTGGATTTCAGCATCATTCTTGGTTGCAGCTACGCCGTGAGTTGGCGCTGTAACGAGACATATGAGGAGAAAAATTGCTGTGATAAAATGAAATATAGCTATCTCTTTTCCGCAGTCACCAAGTTTTTTAAATAATGAAAAGTAACCGTTCAAAGCAAACTGAACCCACAAGAAAGTCTACGCAAATATTAATAGCATGTATATTTCACCTATTCGATACCCAATTCCGTTAGCTTTCGCTTTATCTGGATCAAATCTCTCCATGCATTGGATTTTTGAGCTGGAGATCGCAATAAAAAAGCTGGATGGAAGGTAGGGATTGCCGGGATGATCATGTCACTCTCATCTGCGGCATACTCAAACCAACGTCCCCTCAACCGCATTATTCCCTCTTTTTTATCTAACAGTGATTTTGCAGCGATACCTCCCACTGGAATCAGTACTAACGGTTTTATAAGCTGGATGTGGCGCCTAATAAAAGGTAAGCACAAATCAATTTCTTTTGGTGTTGGTTGCCGATTTCCAGGGGGACGCCATGGAATTATATTGGAGATATATACAGACGATCGATCGAGTCCGATTGACAACAACATTTTATCTAATAATTTCCCGCTGACTCCAACAAACGGTTTGCCCTGCCGGTCCTCATCAGCCCCTGGCGCCTCGCCCACTAACATCACCCTCGCATTTTCGCTACCGTCGGAGAAGACAAGATTGGTAGCAGTGTTTTTTAATGAGCAGCCCTCGTATTCCGACAAAGCTAACCGAAGTTCATCCAAACTAGTTATTTTGCTCAACATGTTTACCGAATTATCTAACCGACTGATATCTGGAGATTTGGCCCTTTTATTCTTCACGGGCTTGGATAACTCCGGCCTTTTTGTGGGATCTGGTATATCTGCTGTTAACCTATTTACCGGATTCTCCAGGAGAACTTCGTTTATACCTGCGTCAACTTGCCACTCTTCGAATTGAGAAAGCGGTTTTCTGGGCTCATCGGCGTTTTTTTTTCGGTTTTCAATCATTGTAAATAAAAGCCTCGCTTGCCGTATTGCCAGCCCTGTATCATATTACATAGATCAAATAGTAGAAATACAAGAGGGAAACTGATGAGTCGTGAATCTATGGAATATGACGTGGTTATTGTTGGCGCAGGACCGTCAGGATTATCTACTGCGATAAAACTGCGTCAGCTCTGCTTAGAAAATCAGTGCGATATCAGTGTTTGCGTTCTAGAAAAAGGATCAGAAGTAGGAGCACATATTCTTTCAGGCGCCGTTTTAGAGCCAAGGGCACTCAACGAACTTTTTCCCGATTGGAAAGAAAGAGGCGCTCCTCTAAACACACCAGTCACAAGTGATCAATTCCTATTTTTAACTCAAAAAAATAGTTTCAAGCTACCCACACCACCACAAATGAATAATCATGGCAATTTTATCATTAGTCTAGGTAACTTGTGCCGCTGGTTAGCTGAACAAGCTGAAGCACTAGGGGTCGAAATATACCCTGGATTTGCCGCATCGGAAATATTATTCAATGAGGATGGATCTGTTAAGGGCGTAGCTACTGGTGATATGGGTCGCGGAAAAGATGGGACAGAAACTGAAAATTTTACGCCTGGTATAGAACTCCATGCCAAACAAACTATATTTTCTGAAGGAAGCAGAGGGTCGCTTACAAAGGTCCTTTTTGAAAGATTCAATTTAAGAAGTGACGCAGACCCGCAAACATATGCAATTGGTATAAAAGAGCTATGGGAAGTTGAACCAGAAAAACATCAGGAGGGGCTTGCACTCCATAGCGTTGGGTGGCCTATCGATAGTTCAACGTACGGAGGATCTTTCATTTATCACCTAGAAGGTAATCAAGTATCCGTTGGTTACGTCATAGGTTTAGATTATAAAAATCCTCACCTGAGTCCCTTTGACGAGTTTCAGCGATTTAAGACACATCCGAAAATCAGACCTCTATTCGAAGGAGGGAGGAGGATTGCTTATGGAGCGAGGGCGTTGAATGAGGGTGGTTTTCAAAGTATTCCCAAACTAACTTTCCCCGGAGGCTTAATCGTGGGATGTGGAGCTGGTTTTCTTAATGTACCAAAAATTAAGGGAACCCATACGGCAATGAAGTCGGGGATGACGGCTGCTGAGGCAGTAGAGAACGCTTTTAGAACCCGTGGACTCGAGCGCGGTGCTGAAATTGACGATTATAAGGCTAGGTTAGAAAAAACTTGGCTGTGGGACGAGCTACATAAAGTCAGAAACATTAGGCCAGGGTTTAGGGCAGGGCTTATGCTTGGTCTAATCAATGCAGGTATAGATACGATTTTATTTAGAGGTAAGGCTCCCTGGACGCTTCGAAATCACCACGATCATGAAACTTTACAGCTAGCAGCACACTGCCAAAAAATCGATTACCCTAAACCTGATGGGGTCGTAAGTTTTGATAAACCTTCATCTGTTTTTCTCTCCAACACGAACCATGAAGAAAATCAACCGGTGCACCTTAAGCTCAATAATTCCTCGGTACCAGTCAATTTCAACCTCCGCCTTTACGACGCACCCGAACAACGCTTTTGTCCAGCAGGAGTTTATGAAATTATTGCCGACGAGGAAGGAGAGAACCCTCAATTACAAATAAACGCGCAGAATTGTGTTCACTGCAAAACCTGCGATATAAAAGATGCTTCCCAAAATATCAATTGGGTCGTTCCAGAGGGCGGAGGGGGACCAAATTACCCAAA
>PCAV01000032.1 GCA_002730675.1 Rhodospirillaceae bacterium
TTTTCTAAATTATCAGTTTCAACTAGTTGAGAAACATATTCTCTTATTTCTTGGGTTTTTAATTTCTTTGCACACATTTATAATGATGGTTATCTACTGTCAGCCTCTCGAGGTATCATTTTTGGAGTAAGATATGAAGAAAGTTTTCTCAAGCGCAGACGAGACCCTGGATGGCGTTCTCAAAGATGGAATGACAATCGCGGCTGGAGGTTTTGGTCTCTGCGGTATTCCAGAAAATTTAATTGCTGCTATCAAAAGCTCCGGTGTGAAAGAGCTAACAATAGCGTCTAATAACGCAGGGGTAGACGATTTTGGGCTGGGTTTACTGCTTCAAGATCGTCAAGTGAAAAAAATGATATCATCGTATGTTGGTGAGAATGATCTTTTTATGCAGCAATATTTGGCGGGGGAACTTGAAATAGAGTTTAATCCCCAAGGAACCCTTGCTGAACGCCTCCGTGCCGGTGGAGCCGGTATACCAGGTTTTTATACGGCTACTGGAGTAGGTACAAAGATAGCAGAAGGTAAAGAAACTAAAGAGTTTGACGGTAAGACCTACGTTCTGGAGCGAGGTTTAAGGGCTGATTTGGCTATCGTTAAAGCTTGGAAAGGTGATGCCCAAGGAAACCTCACATATCGCAAGACGGCAATGAATTTCAATCCGGAATGCGCAACCGCAGGAAAAATAACGATAGCTGAGGTGGAAGAAATAGTTCCTGTTGGGTCTCTAGATAAGATGCAAATTCACACACCAGGCGTATATGTGCAAAGAATTTTTGCTGCAAATCATGAAAAAAGAATAGAGCAACGTACAACACGTGCGGCTTAATGGAGGTTTAAACTTATGCCCTGGGATAGGAATGAGATGGCTGCTAGAGCAGCTCAAGAATTGGAAGATGGTTTTTACGTTAATTTGGGAATAGGGATCCCTACTCTTGTATCGAATTATGTTCCCGAAGATTATGATATTACGCTCCAGTCGGAGAATGGCATGCTTGGTATGGGGCCCTTTCCCACAGAGGAAGAGATTGATGCAGATTTAATCAACGCAGGCAAACAAACGGTCACTGAATTAGACAGGACCAGCTATTTTTCGTCTTCGCAAAGTTTCGCGATGATAAGAGGCGGCCATATAAATTTATCAATTCTTGGGGCCATGGAAGTTTCCGAAACGGGCGATCTAGCTAATTGGATGATACCAGGACGTCTCGTTAAAGGCATGGGAGGCGCCATGGATCTAGTAGCTGGCGTGCAAAGAATAGTCATAATAATGGATCATGCTAACAAAGCGGGCGAATCAAAGCTTCTTAAGAAATGCAGCTTACCATTAACCGGCCAAGGCGTTGTAGACCGCATCATNACCAACTTGGGTGTTTTTGATGTNGTGGAGGGTGGACTAAAGGTTATTGANTTAGCTCCNGAGGTNACCATGGAGGAAGTTCGTAACAAAACTGAAGCAACAATAGTGGGCTCGTAGTNTAGGAATTANAGACAAAAGTTTTGNNGATATACACCTAACNCGTTTTGCTNGTCCTCAACCCACGAAGNCGTTCCANCGCCGCGGCTGCTTCATCAATTAAANTNTCGTAAATTTGTTCCATTGGTTGCACGGANTCAGCAAAAACNGCTGATTGTCCCATGGATAANAGAGCTTTGTTCCAGTCCCCACTTTTATAGGCATCCAAAGCATTCGCTCCTTTTACATACGGCCAATATTGATCGAAATCCTCTATCCCATTTANCTCAAGACTCTGCACAGCCCGCGCAAACTCATTATTTATCACGCGAGATGTATTTCTAAATGAACTCATCACTAATGTACTGTCAGCNGCTCCTGAATTAACAATTTGTTTCTTTACNTCTGCATGCGACCAAACTTCTTCCGCGACTAACACCCTCGTGCCAATAAGGACCCCATCTGCACCCATGCCTAAAACAGCTGCGAGTTGTCGTCCATGGCCAATGCCACCGCCAATGACAACAGGAATATCTATTTGCTCGGGACCAAGAACGCTGTGTATCATACTACTAACAAGTTCAAGTCCCGGATGTCCCCCGCATTCAGCACCAACAATTGTTACTGCNTCGATATCCAACTTAGTTGCCGCNGATAAGGCGTGTCTNACTGTAGAGACTTTATGAAGCACTATCGANCCAGCTTCCTTNAGTTTTGGAAGCANGGTNGTTGGNGGNAACCCCGCTGTTTCAAAAAATCTAACACCCTCATCTAGAGCGATTTTTAAATGGCCTTCCAAAACCTCATTTTCTTCAGCTCGCATAGACTGATAGAGATTTACTCCGATTGGTTTGCCCGAGGTTAATGAAAGCGCTTTCTCTAATTCATCCTTAAATTGAATGGGATCAGGAAACGTTTTAGCCGTTAAAAAACCCATNCCCCCNGCATTTACAGCGGCCGCTGTATANTTGGCGTCTGCAAGCCACATTAATCCCCCACATAATATAGGGTGTTCAATATTAAATAATTTAGTGATGCGTGTTGAAAATAGAGGCTCTCTCAAAGCTTATACTCCTANTNTTCAGTAAAAATATTATTTGGCTAGTTTANTCTANGCGACCTTAAACCGTCGCTATTGGGGACGGTGGTGATCCTACTGCTCCGGGCAATCGAAGAGGCGGGGCTGTTAGTAGAAACCTATTTCTTTTGTTTTTNCGCAACCAATCTCGCAAAGGCGTAAGNTAAAACATTTCGCCAATGTGTATCCCAAGCTTAAAGATACATAATTCATGCAGAGGTAACATCGCTACAGGATTGGTTCCTTTGGGGAGCGGTGAACTTACGTCTTCAATTCCATAGTTATCGGCAATAATAACTGAAATCCCGCTATCTCTTATCCAATCTTGCAANTTTTCATCTCGGCCATCAAGACAAGCNAAGGTATTNTGTAAATCATNCTCATTGGGNTTTTTNTTCATATCCATTAAACCTTGNGCAAAACCCGTGTGAAAACACGCCATGTCACCCTCTTCAATCTCTATATTATCTTCTTCTAATATTCTCATTAGCTCGTCGTAACCAACAAGGACCCTGTCTCGCCCATGACGCTGTTCAAGGTCGACTAATACNCCTCGGCCTTGAACGCAGGCTTCGGCCATATTTTCNATGCCTAGAGCCTTGGCATTTGAACCTTCGAATTTTGTAAACTCGTCAGCCTCGATTTTTTCTTTAGGCGAAACAATATGCTCGTCACCTCTCCAACCATTGTAATAGACCACTTCTGGTTTTCCATCTCCATCAGCATCAAACCATCCCCCCACATGGCAAAGGCTATCCCACTGTGTCGAATATTGAAGACAGATTAATGCGGCGTCGTCGCAAACGACATCCGTAAGACGTGGGTCGCTAATATGTAATGGAAGATTAAAGTTGGCTAAGCCNCCNCTNTGGGTTGCAAATAANCGCGGGGGAAAGCGNCGNGGATTAAGTANGCGGCCGCCCGGGTAGTCAAGAGGNAGGGACAGACAAAANCTCTCGCCTGTTTNTACTTCCCTGACAGCTCTAACTACTCTTTCNGGTGTTAATAAATTTAAACGCCCTTTTTGGTCATCTGGACCAAATTCGCCCCAATTCGAACCGTCAGGTCTATTTTTCCATCTTTGAGTCATTTTCTTCTTCCCAGTCGTGTAATTAACTATCCTGTAATTTCAATTGAGGTGTGACAAGAGTTTATATAAAGCATTACATTATTGAACAGTGCGAATCTTTATTGAAAGATTAACGACAGTTGAAAAATATCCTCTCGATGCAATCAAATACAGCAATTGGAATTTTGATCATGATTCTAGGCATGATCATTCTCGCAAGTACCGATGCGATATCTAAGCATCTAACAGTCACTTTTGCTGTAATCCAGATTTTATGGATACGGTATATGGTCTTTGCTGTTATAGGCACTCTCGTCGTTTTAAAAAAACATGGCGTTTCAGGACTACGCACAAAAAGGCCTTTTGCTCAAATTTCCAGAGGGCTCTTGCTTACCGGAACAAACTGCATGGCAGTTTTTGCCTTAAGTCTAATGCCGATAGCGGATGCGCATGCAATCTTGGCCATGGCACCACTCTTAGTGACTGCCGCTTCTGCTCCCTTATTAGGCGAGATAATAAGTTTAAAAAGATGGATGGCAGTGCTCTTTGGTTTCTTAGGTGTAATCATAATTTTTCGCCCGGGAATAGGAGTTTTTGACCCGATTGCTTTAATCCCGCTAGGTGTAGCAGTTATGTTTAGTGCTTATACCATTTTAACTAAAGTGATTAGTAGAGATGATACAAATGAGACAACTCTTTTTTATACGGGCATTGTAGGTCTGGTTTCTCTCTCTTTTGTTGGGCCGTTTTTTTGGATTGACCCATCCATGGTCAACTGGTTTTGGCTTCTTTTGGCTGCTTTATTTGGTTCACTGGCGCACGTATTCATTATCACGGCG
Organism: Rhodospirillaceae bacterium; assembly: GCA_002730675.1. GTDB lineage: Bacteria > Pseudomonadota > Alphaproteobacteria > Thalassobaculales > Thalassobaculaceae. The sequence continues at coordinate 4,443 of PCAV01000032.1, forward strand.
CTCCATTTGGCGCCTGCTAGCGCACTTCAGCCATTTAATTACACAATGTTAATATGGGCCACATTTCTAGGATATCTTGTCTTTGGTGACTTCCCTGACGAATGGACTGTCACGGGCGCTGCTACGATTGTAATCAGTGGTTTGGTAGCATGGCATTGGGAACGTAAAGGAATTTAAGAGTTACGCAACCAATAGTCTTTCAATAACTCTCTGAACGGATAGTGCCGTGCGGGCGTTAGCCAATGGCTGCGAACGGCCTTCTAGAAGGTTAACGATATTATCTAGTTGCCGCTGCAATGTTTCGGTCCGCGGGTCTGATTGAGTTTGGGAAATCGTTGACCATTTTTCGTCTTCTGAGGTTTCTAATAGGTAGAAGTCACTTATCTTAGCACTTTTTTTTGCACCCCAAATTGTGATTTCTTGTCTGTCCGGACCATGACCACCACATGACCCAAAAATATTTATGGGTATTGTTCCACATGCCAATTTTGCCTGTAGGTGTGTTTCGCATAACGCAGCGTCGTCTGGGTAGGTGGGGTGTGAGAAATTTACCTTAGCTTCGCCAAATAATCTTTCTACTACAAAAATGAAATGTGATAGCACTTCACGAATATAGCCGCCAGAAGCCTTAAAACGTAGCCAGTCTGCCTCCACTTGCCAAGTTCGTGGCCACTGTTGATATTGTAAAATAATGTCTACACCTTCTACGTTTCCGAGCTCGTCATTATGAAGAAGTTCTTGAACTTTTTTTATCGCTTCACTTGAAGCTTGGACAAAGTTAACTGCATTTATATGGTTCTTTCGTTCCAGGAGTTCAACAAGGCTTTCACTCTCCTGAACATCGACACCAAGAGGTTTTTCTAGATATAGTGGAATTGAAGCATCTATTGCCTGTAAAGCATATTGTCTGTGAAATTCTGGGGGGCATGCGATGTAGAGTAGATCTGGTCTTACCTCGGTAATAAGTTGCTCGGGCGTCTCACTGCAATGTATATCCTGAAATTCTTGCTTTGTTACTTTTAACGATTTGGGAGATGGATCCCATACTGAAGAGACTTTGAATGCCGGATGCTTGGCAAAGTTCGCTATCATTCGTCGACCCATAATTCCTAGTCCTATGATCCCGGCATTATATTGCTTCATGAACATTCCTAATTAGTGAAAAATGTATCTTGTTTAGTACAACGGATTTAGTAGCCTATTGCGCACCCATCTTTACGCGGCTCGGAGCCGCCAATTAATACCCCGTCCTCGTGATTAATCCAGATGCACTGGCTTCCACCAAGAGGTTTGCTCAACTTTTCAACCTGGTGTCCTCGATTTGTTAAATCGGCAAAGACACTCGGTGCAAAGTTCTCTTCCATTTGAAGTTGCTGGTTAATTGCAAAGCTTCTCGGCTGATCCATCGCTTGCTGCACATCGAAACCAAGATCCAAAACGTTACTGATAAAATTAGCGTGACCCGCAGATTGATACTGTCCACCCATCACGCCAAATGGAGCAATCGTTTTTCTATCTTTTGTTATCATGCCAGGAATAATTGTGTGCATAGGGCGTTTCCCACCGTCAATACAATTAACATGACCTGGATTAAGGTTAAAAGATGAGCCACGATTTTGTAAAACAATGCCTGTTTTTGCTGCCATGATACCTGAGCCAAAACCAGAAAATAAGGAATTGATAAAAGAGATCGCGTTCCCGTTGACGTCAACACAGCATAGGTACGTTGTATCCGTATGGCTTGGGAAATCAGAGGGGCCATAAGATTTTGCTTCAGCCATATCTATCTGTTTCTGAAGCGTACCAATATGTTCATCTGAAAGTAACCAATCTACCGGTATCTCACTGAATGACGGATCGGAGATATAGGCATCTCTTTGATGATAAGCCAATTTAGTGGCCTCGGCGAGTAAGTGTATTCGATCTGCCTCGTTTAGGCTTTCTATATTATAGTGACTGAGAATTCGCAATATAATTAAAGCGCAGATACCCTGACCATTTGGAGGGCACTCGTTGATAGTATGATCATTATATGAGGCGCTAATAGGCTCAACATAATCTGCAACGCATGAAGCGAAGTCATCTAGGGTATGAAGGCCACCTAACTTATTTAGCCGAGTAACCATATCTTCGGCAATTTCACCAGTATAGAATGCGTCTCTGCCACCCTTGGCAATTGCTGCTAAAGTCTTTCCTAGCAATGGTTGTACAAATGTGGTCCCTGCTTTTGGAGCCGCTCCGCTAACGGTTAATATTTTACTCGATACTTCATCAGCTAATAGTTTTGGAAGATTATCCGCCCAATCAAGCGCCACCCTAGGTGCTACAGGAAAGCCATTTTCAGCATAATTTATAGCTGGCTGTAAAAGCTCTGTTAGGTCTTTTGTTCCATAATCCGTATTAAGTTGTGTCCAAGCAGAGATAGCTCCTGGAACATTCACGGCATGCGGAGTTTCTATCTCTATTTGTTCTATCCCTCTACCCCTTAAGTTAGCAACATTTGCTGCAGCAGGTGATTTTCCCGAGCCATTTAAAGCGATGGGTTTTGAGGAGCCACTGGGACTGTATAAAACGAAACAATCTCCCCCAATTCCTGTCATGGCTGGTTCAACTACACATAGAGTTGCACAGGCGGCGATAGCTGCATCTGCGGCGTTACCCCCAGATTTTAACACATCAACGCCGGCCTGTGTCGCTAGTGGGTGACTAGTTGAAACCATAGCTGAGGGTGCCATAACCGGAGAACGGCCCGGGAAGTGAAAATTTCGCATAAACAAATTCCAAACTTACTGTTATTCATCTCCCAAAATAAAACAATCCCCTATGTCAATTAAACAATAGGGGAATGTTTCATATGATGCCAAAGCTGAAATCATTAAAATGAACTAGTTCGCAGGACCTAATTTGCGGGCGAGTACAGCTAACAAAGTAGCTCCTCCAGTCAGAACTAATCCGATAATGAACAACTCTAGATTTCCTAGTCCTACGACGTCGTTCCCTGGCATTGCAAATGATAACGCCCCAACTAATAGAGCTAATCTAATTGGCCATTGGATAATTCCTATGCCTGTTAAATCTCCAAATCCGTATAGATAACCTTGCAAACTTGTTGAAAGAACAATTACGCCAAGGATTGCGCAACCAAATACTGTTAAAATATGTAGTGGCTCTCCCTGCATTATTAGACCGGGGTCGAGAACAAAGAAGAACGGAACAAAGTATATTATTGTCCCTAGCTTCATTGACTCAAATCCAGTTCGCATTGGATTTGCTTGAGCTAAA
>PCAV01000033.1 GCA_002730675.1 Rhodospirillaceae bacterium
AGTTACACCAAACAGCTAAAACATTGTTGCCCGCAAACAAATTCGGTGTAGTGGGTTATGGGTGCAATTCAGCAATTGTAGTTATAGGCGAAAACAAGGTATTCCGGACAATAGAAACGGCCTGCCCGACATCCAGCGTAAAAACTCCGATTACCGCCTGCCTTACTGCTCTAAAAACCCTGTGGGGTAAGTTTTCTCACGCGTTATGCGGGAGAGATTTATCCACTAATACAATAATGCTTTGACGCTTACAGATATAACATAGCTAAATCCGTAACTTTCTCAGAAGATGACAATAACAGAGCCGGAAAAATAACGACGGCGTCTATCTCAGATGCTGTAATCGATAAATTTTTCAGAGAGTACATTTACTCTATATTTATCCCTTTTACGGATCTTAGAGCTTCTGAACTTGTTCCAATATTGGACAATAAACTACAATGCAAGGTTACAACAAGTAGTTACGCATTGGCACGGCATATGCTGAGATTGTCGGGAATTAATGATAAATACTCAGATAAAAAAATTGTTTAAAAACTTAACTATCACATAATTTACCCTCTTTTTTTTCAGCAACGTTTGAATAATCAGATATTCCAAAAATAGGATTTTCCATTCGGCGGAATCTCTAGAACATGTAAAAATTAAATTTGGGTCCTATGTACTACAGATCTTGCGATATACTTGGAATAACTTACAAGATAAGCTATCTGTAGTCAGAACAAATAGTTGATTTTACGGGAGGCGTAATATGAAAAGTCGAATGCCATTTGAACCGCAAGGCGTCATACCCGCCTGCCTACTACCCTTTAAGTCTAATATGGAAATCGATGAAAAGGCTTTTCGGTCTCATCTTTGTGACCTCGCAGCGGTGGAAGGGATTAGTGCTATAACGATCAATGCTCATTCAATGGAAGTCCACGCGTTATCAATTAAAGAACAAGCCAAAACACTAGAAATTTCACTAGATGAAATCGGTAGCGACATACCGCTGGTGCATGGCGTCTATGCTGACGGTTCAGCGAATGCTGCGGCAATCGCAAAACAAGCGGAAGCTGGGGGCGCAAGTTGCCTTCTGGTTTTTCCCCCGAACACACTAGCTATGGGTGGTCAAATGCGACCTGAAATGGCAATCCGCCATTTTGAAACAATCGCAGAAGCAACGGAGCTACCTATAATATTATTTCAATATCCAATGGCGCCAGGTTTAGGTTATCCGATTGATACACTCTTAAAAATTTGTGAGCGCGTCCCCCAAATAAGAGCAATCAAGGATTGGTGTAATGATGCGGCCCTTCACGAACGTCATATTAGGGAATTAAAATCCTTAAGCAGTCCAGTAAATACGTTATCTACTCACAGTGCGTGGCTTCTATCATCGCTTGTACAGGGCTGTGATGGCCTTCTCTCTGGCGCGGGCAGTGTAATTGCGAATTTACAAGTCGCTTTGTTTGAAGCATTTAAAAAGGGGAACCTCGAAGAAGCACGCAGTCTGAATGACAGAATCTATCCCACCGTGCGAGCTTTTTACGATGCTCCATTTTTAGATATGCACAATCGAATGAAAGAAGCACTTCATTATCTAGGTCGTCTTCCAGAAGCCCACGTTCGCCCGCCGCTGATGAAGCTTACTGACAGTGAGATACAAAAAGTTAGGCACTGCATGGACGCTGCAGGGCTATCTCACAATACTGTCTATCAAAAAGTAGCATAATACGCCTTTGACACAAGTATTTTNNGTTTGANTNGCATTATTAAAGACNGTTNAGNTTTCGGAACAAATGTCCGGACAGCGCCTAGTTATTNCCTCGTATTCTTTTGCNTTNCCCCAGGCCAACCGATGAANCAGCTCTCCCAGAGCACCTTTNGGCAAAAAGATGACAAATAGAATAAAATGGTTCCCTTAGAATCGCNGTTGTTGATTNTCTATATTAATTTTCTCGNTGNAATCTTTTGCCGAGCGACANAGCTANAGTAGTGTGCCATGTTTCCAAACTTATTGATCTCTGCTAANTATTTTTAATGNTTTTTANANATAAAAATAATTTTTTTAACAATCCANTTANGAGGCACTATGAATTTNGATCTGCAAACAGAAATAGAAGAATACCGCTCTAAGGTTAGAGACTTTGTCAATGAGCATATTATCCCTCTAGAAAGTGATAGGGCTAACTACGATCACCACGAAAATATTGCTCCTAATGTTCTNTCAAAAATCCAAAAGCAAGTNAAACAGGCAGGNCTTTGGGCTCCACANATGCCAAAGGAACGTGGAGGACTTGGTTTTGACCAGATNGGCATGGCAGCTTCNTACGAGGAAATGAACNGATCAATTTTTGGACCTGTATGCTTTAATTGCAGNGCACCTGATGATGGAAATATGTTTGTTCTCAATAANGTNGCCACGGAAGAACAAAAAGACAAATGGCTGCAACCTATNATAGATGGCACTGTTAGATCATCATTCGTTATGACCGAACCACATCCTGGTTCTGGTTCTGATCCTTCTATGATGCTCACAAAGGCAGAACCTATGGGGAATTCAAAATGGAAAATTAATGGTCACAAATGGTTTATTACNGGNGCCGAAGTGGCCGAGCACTTTATTCTAATGGCCAAAACGTCGGATGATCCTAGAAAAGGACTGACCGCATTNATGTTCCATAAAGATCAACCGGGATGGGAAATAATNAGAAGAATTGAGATAATGGGNCCAGAAGANCATGGTGGGCATTGCGAAATTCGCTTTGATGGCTTGGAGATAGACGACGCTGACCGAATAATGGAGGTGGGCGATGGCCTCAAACTTACACAAATACGTCTCGGCACTGCAAGACTAACTCATTGCATGAGATGGTTAGGACTTGCAAAACGCTCTATGGAAGTCGCCTCGGAGTATGTAGAGCAACGAGAAAGCTTCAATATCAAATTAGCTGATCGAGAGAGTGTTCAAATGATGCTTGGAGGACTAGCGGCAGACATAGAGCTAGGGCGCTTAATAACAATGAGGGCAGCATGGAAATTAGCTAATGGTGATTTTGCTAGAAAAGAAGTTTCAATGGCTAAAAATCATGTCGCTGACACATTACACCGTGCCGTAGACACAGCACTGCAATTAAATGGAGCACGAGGATACTCAAAAGATACTCCTCTCGAGTGGATATATCGATACGCTAGGCAGGCCCGATTGGTTGACGGCGCCTCTGAAGTGCACAAGATGGTATTATCAAGAATTTATCGAAATGAAGGCCTAAATTTTTGGTCTTGGGGCATATAGATTGCATGAGCTAAAAGCCGAAACCTTAGCNNATTGGCTAACCCAAAAGACAAATGCCANAAAGACAGAAATTAAATCTATCTCCCAATTAAANGGCGGCGCGTCTAAGTANACTTGGGAGATTACAGCATNTTTCGANGGNGGGCTTTTNGAAGGTACGTCNNGTTTAATTCTAAGATCTCAGAGTGATACGCCACTTCTTCCAAGCATTGGGATTGANTGCGAATTTCGATTACTCAAANTTTTAAAGTCAAAAAAAATTAAAGTNCCAANACCTATCCACCTGGANAGGTGNGGCCTCCTNACTGGCAACCCTGCCTTCATAATGCAAAANATAATCGGGTCATCAAAATTTATANGGGCTGATAGCAGATTAAANATTCTAGATAGAAAACGACTTACCCGGGATATTGGCCAACAACTTGGTAAGCTTCATAAGCTAAAAATACCTTCTGACCACTTGCGATTATTCAAAAAGGGGAGAGAACAAAGTTTAATCGATCGTTTGTACAATCAACTGGATCTTCTGCCATACTCATTACCTGTTATTGAATGGGCATTGAGATGGCTAGAAAAAAATCGACCTGTTGAACAAAACCAAAGCCTTTGCCATGGCGACTTTCGTAATGGAAATCTTTTAGTACATAGAAAACGGCTTACCGGCATAATAGATTGGGAGTTTACCCATATTGGTAATCCGCTTGAAGATATAGGATGGCTCTGTGCCAGATGTTGGCGTTTTGGTAACGATAAGGAAGAGGCTGGCGGGATTGGACAATTATCAGATTTTATCGAGAGTTATGAAACAACAAATCCACAAAAAGTAAATTGGTTGGAACTACCATACTGGAAAATTGTTGCGACTGTTCAATGGGCGTTAATAGCGCACAGACAAGGTTTACGAGATTCATGGAACAGTAAACGAAAGCTTGAACTGGCTCTTACAGGTTTTAAGGGCGTTCAATTAGAACACGAAATATTAAAACTCATAAAAAACCATGAAAGACTAAAGATATGAAGGATGCTGACCAAATAACCAATCTACTCGAAGCAGCAAAAGCAGTTTTAGAGGAAGATATCATACCCTCACTTCCCAACAGGAAACGCTTGAATGCCCAATTGGTTGGAAAAGCGCTATCAATCGCTCTGAATACGACATATCAAATGGTTAGAAAGGGCCGGAATGAACCAGATAAAAATAATGAAGCGCTATCAAATCAGATTAGATCAGGTATTTATGATGAATCTTTGACTGGGGAGATTGCTGCGATTCTATCTCAGAACGTCGACGAACGATTGGAGGCAACAACCCCTGATTTCAAATTGCATCAAAAATTCTCTCAACATTTGACCAGCTAGTGCTTACCGCAAAACTCACATCTCTTTTATAACAGGTTGTAGCTGTCTAGCTTTTTCTTCGAATTATCCGTTTTCACCCCAAGCATCCTTATTTTTCGATACATCTCCCGACAATTGATTTGGGGTCAAATATATTTAATTTTTTACAAATAAGGCGTGGGAAGAATTTGATTTCCTAGAAATCAAATTCTTTTTATACTTCCATTAAGTCAAAATATTTTAACAGTTTTCAGCAATAAGCTCAGAGAGAACAAAAGATGATTTATGAACTTAGAATATACCACTGTGTGCCTGGGCAGCTCCCAGCCCTTCTAAATCGCTTCGATACCATCACTCTAAAGTTGTGGGAGAAACATGACATAAAGCAAGCTGGCTTTTGGACAGTTGGAATAGGCGGCTCAAACCAAGATCTCTACTATTTACTAGCTTGGGACTCCCTCGCAGATAGAGAAAAAAAGTGGAACGCATTTGCCAGCGATCCAGAATGGCTTGAAAAAAAGGCAGCAACGGAAGCAGCCGGTCAAATTGTCGCATCAGTTAACAACCAAATACTTATGCCTACAAAATTTTCAGCAGTTCAATAGAGTTGAACAATTTTTTGATGTATGACGATGCATAAATAGTTAACTTTTAGCCTTTATTTTTCTATCAGACGATATCGAAAACCATCAGTTGCATGACTTATAACGTGTCCCATTGTTGGAGAACCAAAATGGGCTGGGCACAANAGNGTATTNGTATCAGCAANNCTTTCCAGCATCTNCGTTCTGCTGACTGCGGACAAATGGGGGTCTTCACAAGCCCGGCTCGACCAATCAGGTCNAATAAGTTGCAGTGGATGATGAATCACATCACCACTCATCAAAGCTGTTTCTTCGCCTGATTTTAGATTAAGCATTACATGCCCTGGTGTATGACCTGGAGCAGGCTCTAACCACATACCGTCATCGATTTGGTGCGTGTCTTCTACAATAATTGCTTGGCCAGCCTCAACAATTGGGAGGACACTATCTTCATAAACTAACGGGACAGGTACCGTCTCCCCCTTTTCATAGCGAGCCGCCCACAATTCAAATTCATTCCGTGAAAAAATATATTTGGCATTTGGGAATGTGGGGACCCACCGCCCATCTAGAAGCTTGGTATTCCAGCCAACATGGTCAACATGAAGATGTGTGCATAAAACAAAGTCTACTTCCTCAGGTTGCACACCAACTCCCGCCAACTCCTCAATAAATGGCGAGTTTTGCATATGCCAGCTCGGTCGTGCAGGCCTGGACTTGTGGTTACCAACGCATGTATCGACTAAGATGGTGTGGTGTGATGTTTTAATTACATACGATTGAATGCATAAAATTACTTCGATTGTTTTGGGGTCAATGTACCTCGGCATTAACCAATCTTTATTGGCTTCCACGACCTCCTTGGTAGCGTCCGGGAAGAAACTAAATGTATCAAAAATTGGAACTTCACTCTCTATTGCCCGATGTATCTCTAATTCACCCAATTTATACATGGTGTCCCTTTCTTATTTTAAGATGCCAGGAAATGGTCTTTACTCTTCGACAATTAAGAACTCTCCCCAATCACAATCTGGGCCGGTGGCGCTTTTCCATCTTTGTCCTCACCAAAATACATTGTCGTATGAGGAAATGGAATTTCAATACCTTCTTTATCAAAACGCTTTTTCACGCGTCTTAGAAATTCTCTTTTAACAGACCACTGCATTATAGGTTCAGTTTTAATTCTAGACCTAATAATAACTGCGCTATCTGCTAATTCTTGGACACCCATTACGTGAATAGGCTCTAGAATTTTCTCTCCCCAATCCCCATCCGACTGCAGATCTTCGCATATCTCCTGCAAAATCCTACTAACCGTGTCAGTATCCTCTCGATAAGCTATCCCTATATCTAGAAGCGCATACGAAAAATCCTTTGTCAGGTTTTCAACCGAGGTTACATCGCCAAAAGGAACTGTATGAACCGTTCCTGCAACATCGCGAAGTCGTATAGTTCTAATAGACAAGTCTTCCACTAGTCCCGTATGCCCTCCTACTGTTACCACGTCCCCAACTGCAATGGTGTCTTCAATGAGAATAAACAAGCCAGTTATTATATCTCTAACAAGGGCTTGAGATCCGAAGCCTATCGCGAGACCAATAACGCCAGCCCCGGCCATAAGCGGGGCGATATCGACGCCTATCTCAGAGAGAATAATAAGCCCACCAAAAACTATAAGAGCTATAAATATGGCCTTTCGTAATAGAGGTAAGAGTGTACGACTACGGCTACCTGCTCGCCCGAAAGAGGCACGTTCTTCCGACCTTGCAAGTATTTTCGCAATGTAACTTGATGAAAACTCCCAGGCCACAACACAAATAAGGAGCACGACTAAAATTGTTCCTGCGGCGCCTAGAATTTTGCCTTGGATTTCAGGGGAAATGGTCGCAAATAAATTCACATCCCAAGCCGCGAAAATAGATAAGATTACAACTACGGATAAGATGCCATCTACAATCTTCCTTATAATGGGTCTGTAAACACTGCTACGTTCCAACAAGCCCGGAAATCGCTTATTGAGTTCCGCATCTATTTTAAATACTCGATCAATCACTCGCTTTGATCCAAGTGAAAACAATACAGCCACGAAAACAACTAAAATAGTTAGCGATGTACTCTTTACTAGGAAAAGAAACCCGCTTTGCGCTCCAAAACCGAAGACACAAAAAACAAGAAAAATGTATATTAATGCGAGTACGTGCCAAACATCACCGAGACGCGACCTAATTTGATTATTATTGGTTCCTCGTATTGATAACGCTACTAGATCCCGGTTTTGCAAGACAAGTATGGTTAATAGAAGAGCAAAGATCAGAGCAGATAGAACTTCGACTAAAATAGTCAGTTCTGGATTAGCCGTCAAAGAAGTAATTTTCGACAAAGTATAGCCTGCAACCCCCACTAGGGATAACCTTCTAGCCCAAACATATAAATAGGCAGATGTTCTCGCAGAAGCTGGTATTAGCCTCAGCTGGTCAGCATGGGGCGCGAGCAAAGCACGAGCAATAACGCTAACCCCGGTAATAAAAGCAATTGCATTTATTAATAATTGAGCTATGTCAACTGAAAAGGGTGATCGCGGAACAATACCAAGTATTGTATACCCTGCGACTAAGACTACAGCCACGCTTACTGAATCCAACAAAAACCTTATTGTGCCCTTTAAAACTCGTTCTTGCAGTGTGTCAACTTCTGCATCTCTCAATCTTTTGATTGTAGACGAAAATAAACTACTAACTATCCACTTCGCTACTACCGCTGTAAGAATAGGAAAACCAATTCCGAGGAGAGCAAGTTCGAGCCAGAATGTCCGGTTTTTTTCGTTGCCGAACTGTTTAAACAACCAATCTGGAAAGTTAACTATCCGGGAAAATTTATCACCGATGGATGCAAAAGCCTTCAGGAATATATCTGTTTGATTTTGTAATTCATCACTCATTTTTTTTACTCCATCTGTATTTTTTGCAACAAGATCTTTCAATATCTCCATATCATCTCTCATTCGTTTTATATCTCCTACCTGCTCTTTCATAACTTTGATGTCGGCAGCATTTGTTTTGGCT
>PCAV01000034.1 GCA_002730675.1 Rhodospirillaceae bacterium
ACTTCAAGCAGACGTCTTGCTCCTAAACGGCACGCGGCTATTTGAGCATTGTGGTCACCTCTACGCTCACTAGGAACTCGGACATTCAAGAGAAGAATATCCATGATATCCTGCTGTAACTTGCCCTTGCGAAAAAGTTTCACCACAGGAATTCTCAAACCCTCCTGGTATATTTCCGACATGCCGCCGGCCATAGAACCTGGGACCATTCCGCCGATATCGGCATGATGAGCAATATTGCAACTAAAAGCGACTATTTCACCATCGACGAATATTGGCATAGCGTAATTGATATCTGGTAAATGGGTTCCCCCTGCTGTGTGTGGGTCGTTTGCTACAAAAACGTCTCCTTCGTCAATATTTCCCTCAAATTTTTCAAGTATGCATTCCATTAAACCTCGCATCGAGGCAATGTGCAGAGGAATAGTCATAGCTGCTTGAACAACGAGCCTGCCTTCTTTATCTACTATTGCAATAGAATGGTCTTTTCGTTCTTTTATATTGGTTGAGTAAGAGGAGCGTGTCAGTGCAACGAAACATTCATCTGTAATCGAGCGTAAACCATTAGAAATAATCTCGAGGCTAATTGGATCTAGTTCGTTTTTGTTATTGTCCATTTTTTTTACCACCTTCGGATGAGATAGAGATTATTAAGTGTCCATCAGCGGAAACTTTAGCAATGTCGCCAGGATATACTGGCGTTGTTGTATCTAATTGTTCAATGATCGCCGGTCCGTGGATTTCTTGTCCTGGAATAAGAGAGGCCCTGTTAAAACACTTGGCGGTTATTGGTTTGTCAGGGTTTTCAAAAAATACCGGCCTTTCTCCAGCTGCTTTGGGTGGGGAAGGGGTATTACTGGCAGAATTTTTCGATGAAAACTCAAATAATTTAGCAATTGCTGTAAGCCTTATATTAATTATTTCTACTGGGTCAGCTTCACTTGCATAGCCATAAGCCAGTTCATGTACCTCGCAAAATTTCTGATGTATTAACTGGGTTTGATTAAGTTTGGATACTTCAATTTTTTTTCCTTCAGCCAGTGGCACAGAAAGTTCGAAATTTTGCCCGGTATATCTTGCATCTATGGACAACTTCAAATTCCTGGCATCTGGCGTTATATTTTCTCGAGTGAACCAATCACTTGCAGTCGTTTCTAGGTCACGAATTATTTTTTGTAGCTCGGGTAAAGCTTCGCCAGTTAACGCCAGGCGACGACTTACAACAAAATCTTCTTTTAAATCCGAAACCAAAAGACCTTGAGCGCAAACGATTCCTGGTGCGGCGGGGATTATCATTTCACTTATCCCCAAATTGATTGCGACATCTCGAGCATGCAATGGGCCTGCACCGCCAAATGGCATTAAAACGCATTGTCTGGGATCGTAACCCCTTTCTACAGATATAGTTCTGATCGTCCGAACCATGTTTGCAACGACAATTCCTAACACGCCGTGTGCGGTATGTTCTGGCTGGAAGCCCAAACGTTTTGCGATGGGTTTAAATACATTCACTGCGGCATTAGGGTCTAATTGCATACTACCATCTAATAATCCTCTTGGTGAAAGACGTCCCAATATTAGATTGGCATCAGTTACTGTTGGAGACGTTCCTCCTAGTCCATAGCAGGCTGGTCCTGGATGAGCTCCAGCACTAGCTGGTCCTACTTTTAAAAGATCATCGCGATCAAACCATGCAATTGAGCCACCGCCTGCTCCAACTGTTTCAACATCAACTGATGGTTGGCGTACCGGAAACCCAGAAACATCACGATCAAAAGAAATTGAAACCTTGAAGTCCTGAATCATTGCTACATCAGCGCTTGTACCTCCCATGTCGAGAGTGATTATATTTTTGCGTCCAACTTGCTGAGCGATAAAAGACGCGCCAACAGCTCCTGCTGCCGGGCCAGATAAAGCTGTCCTTACTGGAAATTGTCTTGCTCTTTCCGGGGACATAAGTCCCCCGTTTGATTGATTGATACCGATATTTGCGTTAGGGAGGTTTTCCTTCACGCCATCCTCGAGTGTTTTTAAATAAACGCTCATAACAGGCTGTAAATACGCATTAAGGACAGTGGTCGATAGCCTCTCGTATTCCCTAAATTCAGGTTGTACTTCGCTGGAAAGCGATATGACGAGGCCGGGTGCTTTTTGTCTTATAAGTTCCGCTACTTCTCTTTCGTGCTTAGGGTTTATGAAAGAAAATAGAAAGCCAAGTGCACATGCCTTTGCTTCACTATTGATAACTTTATCAATAACTTCCTCTACATTGGATTTATTTGGAGCAATAATCACACTTCCATTAAAATCCATTCGTTCAGATAGTTCAAACCTGTGATCGCGATCTACAAGAGGAGCGGGGAAATCCGTATGTAGGTTATACATATGAGGTCTTGTCTGGCGACCTATCTCCAAAAGGTCTTTAAATCCTTTGGTCGTAATCAATGCAACCTTACTGCCGGATCTCTGTATTAATGTGTTAGTTCCAACGGTAGTGCCGTGCGAGAGTCTGCTAATGCTATCCAAAGCAACATTATGTTTTTCACAGATATCCAATAATCCTCTAACAATTGCCTCAGCTGGATTATGTGGTGTCGATGGTGTCTTGCTAATGAAAGATGAACCCGTAGTCGTATTGTACAAATAAAAGTCGGTAAATGTACCCCCTACGTCTACACCAATAGCCCACTCCATTATTCATCCTTATCTAAAAATCTAGCGTAAAATATTATCGATTAATCATATATCGCAGGTGGGGATAGTTTGCCACCTGTATCACATAAAGAGAGTTAAATACAAAAACCTAGGCTTTTGACAACTATTAAGAGGGTGTTTTCTTATAATAATAAATTTAACTCCATTAACTTTGATAGGTTTTCAATTAAATAGTCCACCCTTAACTTTTACAGCATATATGACACGTCCTCCCAAAATGATTGTTTCACTAGAAAACGCAGTTATAAGTGCTACAATCCCAACAACTGCTCCATTTGCATTATAGAACATTAGAGCACCGACACCTACAAGGCAGACCGACACGATGCGAATTATTGAAGCGAGAGCGATTGCCGTTGTTTTACGACTTGCCAACAACTGTCCACGAGTAAAAGCAGCAGTTGTCATACTCAATGCTAAAATTGGGGTTAATAATAAAGCTGGCTTAATATAAGAGGCCAGTGATGATGAGAGCCCCATAATATCTTTCGATACATAATTTCGGAAGATGTCTATATGAAACATGAGCATAATAAAGCTAAATATTATGCCTAAATGAATAGTAAATATGCCTATCACTTTTGTGTCGGCTTCATTTTTCGTTAGTGTTTGAACAGCTTGTGTTAGATTTCGAAGTGGTCCTAAAAGTACCCGTATCATAGCATCTAAAACACCGAACGCCGCGATAGCGAGTTCAGGGCGTGGCAATTGCCCTAGAAAAAAACTAATTGTAAATGCTATCCCACTTTCGGCTGTTTGCATGAGTATGACGGGCCAGCCAAATCGCCAGAGTTCTATATATCTTGGCAGAACGCCTTTCTTACTGGGTAATTGCAGATAATATTTCAAAGCTGCTAAGGTTGCATAAATGCTCTCGATTGCAATGCAGCCTGTCAGCGCTATCATGCCAATAGTTGCGCCGGTTGCTTGCCCTTGAAGGACGAACAAGATGGCAAAGAGACCAAATAGTCTTATTAAAGTTCCAAGTGTCACTAGGGTTGTACGTCTGTTTAACATTAACAAAGCATAAGCTATTGAACGGAAGAAAACGCACGGCACTATTAATGTGGATATCAGAATACATAGTTGTGCCTCTCTAGCGACGTCGATGCTCGTTCCAAAAATCTCAACGAAAAAAGTAATCCCAACTGGAGTTAGACCTATGAGGGCCCAAAACCACGCAACTAACAGAAAAGTTTGTGAGCTAAAAATAAGTAATCTTATCGTTGACGCTCTATCTTTTATGAATGAAATAGCAACAAACTGGCATGCCCAAACGGGGCTTCCCAGTGTCGCATGTAAGTAAAATGCAATACTGTAAGCGGCCAAAATTGGTTCTGGATTAGGCATTCGTGCAAGGAAGGCAGATATAATGGCATGAGACAACATGTGTAACTCAGCCATAAATATTAGGGGGGTAAAAAATCGATAGGATTCTTTTATGGTTACCGTAGGCCTTCGGTTGTCGTATTCGCTCTTAGACGTCATCGTACACCGAGGTAGAGTTTATAAAACTTAATTTAAATTGGAATTTTATGTAATTGATGGGGTCTTTTGGTATTATCCAGATTATGATTGGTCTTAAGGTTTTAATGCAAGTTCGAGTAACCAAAATCTTCTATCTTATAAAGCGTTTTACAAAATCGCTTCCAAGTCCCACCTCTTCGAAATGATCTCTAGCTGATTGTACACGGTCAAATACGTCAGTGGAGCCAATCGTTTTTCCATCTTCGTCGCAATATAATAGCGCCCCGGAGTTGTGGAAAAGAGTTTTCATATTTTCTCCTTCATCGACAACTAAGGTATGCACATCGCCGGGGGGTTCATATAGGTAACTTCCGGCGGTTGCTTCCCACTCCCGCTCAAGATAACGCCACTTTCCTTCAATTACGAAACCGTGAACGGGTGCCGGATGCCGATGTCTCGAAACAATGCCGGCTTTCGTTACTTTGGTTATGTGAACCCAATATCCTTGACTCACATTGAGACATAGAGGGCGTGACCATCGCCCAGGCCCATTTGGCACCCAGAGTCTTTCGTCATTTGGTGATAAGCCATCTTTCCAGAATAATTCATCAGTCATATCTTGAGGTGCTAAAGGCGAGTAATTCTTTTTGACTTTGTCGAGCATTTGCATGGGCCGGAAAATAGAANCTAAAGACTATNATCTCTATAGCAANANGACGATTTTCTATAAAGATAACTTATACGTTAGCTTANTTTTANTTTAATTNGAATATNGGGCGCCAACAATTATCATTTGGACNCATGTCACAGCATATCTCTTCATAAATTTTTGGCGTCNATAAANTCNTAGTCCCGACACATTACTTCAAATCATAACGCCATTATTTATCATAGATAAGCCTTTGACTAAGTGGTCCCTTATTGGGTTGAAATTGGCATCAATTTTTTGCAGACGCCATTCGATCGACCACGAATCTATATTATCAAAGTCCTTAAATGACAGCCTTTGCTGTTTCATTGCGATGAACTAACAACGCTGTTTAACTGGTGGTGTCTCGTAAGCATGCATCATGTTTTTTATTAAGAATAGGGACCGTTTAACGCATAATAAATGGATTTGGTGTCTCTTTTGCTGTTGATATCCAGACAGCCTTAGTTTGCATGTACTCTTCGATCGCTTTTTGCCCGTTTTCTCGGCCTAACCCAGACTGTTTATAGCCACCAAACGGAGCGATGTAACTTAACGCTCTGTATGTATTGACCCAAACAGTACCTGACTTAATCCTTTTTGGAATTTCCATTGCGCGTCTGATGTCGCCAGTCCATATTCCAGACGCTAGTCCGTAAATTACATCATTTGCAATCTCAACAGCTTCATCCTCATCTTCGAAAGGGATAATAGAGAGGACTGGACCAAAGACCTCTTCCTGTGCAATGCGCATTTTATTATCTACACCTGCGAAGATAGTTGGTTCCACGAACCAACCGTCGCCGCATTCAGGATTGGTTGGTCTACCGCCACCAAGTATACATTCAGCACCGTCTTCGCGGGCTATATCCATATATCCCAGTATTTTTTGAAACTGTGGTTGAGTTGTAACTGGTCCGACTTGCGTGTCCGGCAACATAGGATCCCCTATTTTCGCAGTTTTTGCGAATTCTACTAGCTTATCAGTAAACTCATTGTGAATGGTTTTTTGAACAAGCAGTCTCGAACCCGCGATACAAGTCTGACCGGAAGCGGCAAAGATACCTGAAATAGCTCCTTTTACAGCATTTTCGATGTTGCAGTCGTCAAAAACGATATTTGGCGACTTGCCGCCTAGCTCTAAACTAACTTTCTTAAGACTCGCTGCCGCTTTCTCATAAACATTTGCTCCGCTCATCGGGCCTCCAGTAAACGCAACGCGTGCGACGTCTGGATGTGTCACGAGTGCCTCTCCTACCTCAGGTCCGTAACCGGTTACTACATTGAAAACGCCATCTGGAAACCCTGCCTCTTTAACTAGGTTCGCTAGTTCGAGTGTTGATGCTGATGTAAATTCAGACGGTTTCACAACTACCGCATTACCTGCAGCGAGAGCTGGAGCCAATTTCATTGTAAGTAGCAAAAGAGGTGAGTTCCACGGAGTTATCATCACACAAACTCCAAGTGGTTCATGCCTAGTATAGGTAAAGGTGTCTGGTTTATCGATTGGAAGAACAGCGCCCTCAATTTTATCTGCCAAGCCACCATAATAATAGAACCATTGTGGGAGGTACTTGCACTGCATGCCCATCTCAGCAATCAATTTTCCATTATCTTGAACTTCGATTTTGCCTAAGCGATCTGCATTTTTCTCAATTATATCGCCCAGTCTACGCAACAAGTGACCGCGTTGTGTTGCGTTTAAGCTGCGCCATTCATCAGCTTCCATTGCTT
Organism: Rhodospirillaceae bacterium; assembly: GCA_002730675.1. Classification (GTDB taxonomy): domain Bacteria; phylum Pseudomonadota; class Alphaproteobacteria; order Thalassobaculales; family Thalassobaculaceae. The sequence goes on from PCAV01000034.1 coordinate 6,605, forward strand.
GTTTAGCAGCGCTTACAGCAAGGTGCGCATCTGTTTCGTTACACCTGGGAATAAGTGCCCACTCTTTTCCCGTAAAGGGGTAATAACTCTTCAGATACTCTCCTGAATTTGGCTTTTTCCATTCTCCGTTGATGAAAATTTCATACTTTTTTAATTCAGTCATTGCTGTTCTCGCAAAAAAAATGGTAGGTCGTTACTTACTTTATATTGATAAAAGGATGCGAATGCAAATCATTCGCATATATAACCTCATACTATCCACGTTATAGTTTTAAATCGACTTTTGTTGTCTTTGAAATGAGTTCAGCAGGGATCATTTACTGAAAGAAAAAAATAGTGCAAATTTTTCTCTAATAAAAATAATAGTTTGACGTGATTACTCTAGTGTTTCCTAAAATTATCTTTCGAAATTGATTGGTAGTTCCATTCCAAGCCCAGTGGCATAACGCATGATTGAGTTGTTTATGATGGGAAAATTAGCGAATGACATTATTTTATTTCGAATAAAACGTATTGGCATCACATCATTGCTAAAACCATGGTAAATGATGTCTATTGCATTCATCATGATCGAATTAAATATTTTCCTTTTAATTTCATAACGTTTTAGCACTGCCTGTGACGACCAGTCCTCACCATTTATCAGCGCCGTATTTATAACATTATTTAGGCAAATAACGTCCTGGAATCCCAAGTTCGCCCCCTGGCCAGCGAGTGGATTTATTGTGTGAGCGGAGTCACCGATAAGAGCAAGCCGCGGCTTAATGTAGTTGGACGCGTGACTTTTGTGTAAAGGAAAACATCCTTTTTGAATAACCTCCACCGCACCTAATTCTTTTGGAAAGGATTCCATTATCTTTAAAGCGAGATCCTTTTCATCCAACTGGACCAGCTTATTAATTTGTTCAGTTTGGTTATACCATACTATCGATGCATAATCTTTAGAGAGCGGAAGAAATGCCTGGGGCCCCGTTTTTGAAAAGCGCTGCCACGTTATATCTTTTTCTGCTTCATTTGCACGCACTGAAGCTACTAGACAGGATTGATCATATTTATAAAAGGAAGAAGGTATTTGAAATTCTCTACGTACGCTAGACTGAGCACCATCTGCTCCGATAATTAAATCGCCTGCTATCTGTTCGCCATTTTGTAGGTCGACTAAAATTTTATCACCGCAATAAATTAATTGTCTCCATGTCGTGCTGCAATACGTACTTATCTGTTCGTTTGTCTTTATTTTTTTCCATAATGCTAATTGTACAATGCGATTTTCTGCTATAAATCCTAATTGTAACTGCTCGATGTTTTCAGCGTTAAATATTGCATCTCCATATCCCGGATTTTCCCAAACCCTCAGCCTGCGATAAGCGTGGCATCGCATTTCCAAAATCTCTTCCCATACATCTAGGGTTTCTAAAAGTAGAACAGTCTGAGCACTCAACGCAGAGACGCGAAGATCAAACCGCTGTTTTTTTGAGAATGGCTGTGGCAGAGAAGACTCTAGAAGGGCAACGTTTAATTTTAAATTAGCCAGGCATAGAGCCATAGCTGCGCCTGTCATTCCCCCACCACAAATGATCACATCATAAAATTTTTTTCTTCTACCGGCCATCAATTTAGATTTTAACTAAGTTTTGGTATTTAATTTATAAGTTTTTACAAAGTTTTTAGTTACTGTCTAGAATTTTGATGCGGGCTAGGGCTCTAAAAGAGCTTAAATGCTAAACAAAGAGAGTTATAAAATTTTTGGAGTGAGTATAGGAAGAATTCCAACGATAATGTTTTATTCGGAGGAAGCATTAAAAACAACATAAATTACCTAAGATAAGATAAGAAATGAGGCATTTCTAACCCTAGAATTGATTATCAAGTTATAAACCGGCTCAATTTCTTCGTTTCACTTGCGCTTTATCGAGACGCAAAGTCTGTAGCAAGCAACTTACCTGCGAGGGGAAGCTTTCAAAATTTCTTGGGGAAACTCTCATAGACAAGGCAATTAAAGGGTGCGAAATATTTTATTTCTATTAGGCAGATTAGTTTTTCAATCTACAGTGCCGTTAAGTCAGCTTTTGATTAGAATTCCATTATCTGTATTTTTAACAACATTTTTACCACTGTCACCTAATAGAGCTGGATATCAAAGTTAAATACCGTAAGCTTTGGGAAACTTACACCATTAGAAAATATAACCGCTATCCTTTTATTTACCTCTACAGAGGCAACTTGCTCGGATCTTTATGTCGGCGCGGGCCTCGGCTTGTTGCAGTAGTAAAGCTACATGCGGTAATTCAGTCTTGTCTTTTTTATTTCTGAGGCACTCATGCAGTCCATGCAATGCCCAAACATTTTTTGGATGTTGGCTGGGTCGCGGAA
>PCAV01000035.1 GCA_002730675.1 Rhodospirillaceae bacterium
AGCGTTCTTGGCTACATCGGGCAAGTTGCCACAGCTCCGTCGTCCCTTATCAAAAAAGAGTTCCCCATCATCCATAATATTTTGCGGTTCCCGCCCAGTTCGCTCCCTAAAGTTATTTTGTTCAACATGTTTACCGAATTATCTAGCCGACTGATATCTAGAGATTTGTCTTCTTTATCCTTCGCGGGCTTGTATACCTCAGGCCTTTTTGTGGAAGCTGGTATATCTGCTGTTAACCTATTTACCGGATTCTCCAGGAGAACTTCGTTTATACCTGCGTCAACTTGCCACTCTTCGAATTGAGAAAGCGGTTTTCTGGGCTCATCGGCGTTTTTTTTTCGGTTTTCAATCATTGTAAATAAAAGCCTCGCTTGCCGTATTGCCAGCCCTGTATCATATTACATAGATCAAATAGTAGAAATACAAGAGGGAAACTGATGAGTCGTGAATCTATGGAATATGACGTGGTTATTGTTGGCGCAGGACCGTCAGGATTATCTACTGCGATAAAACTGCGTCAGCTCTGCTTAGAAAATCAGTGCGATATCAGTGTTTGCGTTTTAGAAAAAGGATCGGAAGTAGGAGCACATATTCTTTCAGGCGCGGTTTTAGAGCCAAGGGCACTCAACGAACTTTTTCCCGATTGGAAAGAAAGAGGCGCTCCTCTAAATACACCAGTCACAAATGATCAATTCCTATTTTTAACTCAAAAAAATAGTTTCAAGCTACCCACACCACCACAAATGAATAATCATGGAAATTTTATCATTAGTCTAGGTAACTTGTGCCGCTGGTTAGCTGAACAAGCTGAAGCACTAGGGGTCGAAATATACCCTGGATTTGCCGCATCGGAAATATTATTCAATGAGGATGGTTCTGTTAAGGGTGTAGCTACTGGTGATATGGGTCGCGGAAAAGATGGGACAGAAACTGAAAATTTTACGCCTGGTATAGAACTCCATGCCAAACAAACTATATTTTCTGAAGGAAGCAGAGGGTCGCTTACAAAGGTCCTTTTTGAAAGATTCAATTTGAGAAGTGATGCAGACCCGCAAACATATGCAATTGGTATAAAAGAGCTATGGGAAGTTGAGCCAGAAAAACATCAGGAGGGGCTTGCACTCCATAGTGTTGGGTGGCCTATCGATAGTTCAACGTACGGAGGATCTTTCATTTATCACCTAGAAGGTAATCAAGTATCCGTTGGTTACGTCATAGGTTTAGATTATAAAAATCCTCACCTGAGTCCCTTTGACGAGTTTCAGCGATTTAAGACACATCCGAAAATCAGACCTTTATTCGAAGGAGGGAGGAGGATTGCTTATGGAGCGAGGGCGTTGAATGAGGGTGGTTTTCAAAGTATTCCCAAACTAACTTTTCCCGGAGGCTTAATCGTGGGATGTGGAGCTGGTTTTCTTAATGTACCAAAAATTAAGGGAACCCATACGGCAATGAAGTCGGGGATGACGGCTGCTGAGGCAGTAGAGAACGCTTTTAGAACCCGTGGACTCGAGCCCGGTGCTGAAATTGAAGATTATAAGGCGAGGTTAGAAAAAACTTGGCTGTGGGACGAGCTACATAAAGTCAGAAACATTAGGCCAGGGTTTAGGGCAGGGCTTATGCTTGGTCTAATCAATGCAGGTATAGATACGATTTTATTTAGAGGTAAGGCTCCCTGGACGCTTCGAAATCACCACGATCATGAAACTTTACAGCTAGCAGCACACTGCCAAAAAATCGATTACCCTAAACCTGATGGGGTCGTAAGTTTTGATAAACCTTCATCTGTTTTTCTCTCCAACACGAACCATGAAGAAAATCAACCGGTGCACCTTAAGCTCAATAATTCCTCGGTACCAGTCAATTTCAACCTCCGCCTTTACGACGCACCCGAACAACGCTTTTGTCCAGCAGGAGTTTATGAAATTATTGCCGACGAGGAAGGAGAGAACCCTCAATTACAAATAAACGCGCAGAATTGTGTTCACTGCAAAACCTGCGATATAAAAGATGCTTCCCAAAATATCAATTGGGTCGTTCCAGAGGGCGGAGGGGGACCAAATTACCCAAATATGTAAAGAATTTTGCGATGGTAAACCAGTGGTTCCCAAGACAATTAAAACATATCTATCATCGCTGCGAAGCGCTCCTCTTTACTTCGTTCTCTTTTGCACACTTCTTGTCCTAAACTCGTGCACGTCAGAAAATAGTTTAGATACACGCGCAAACGTTCCTTCAACTTCAAATGCGGGCAATTATCTTAAGGGGAGAGTGGCATATAACAACCACGATCTAAATGATGCTACATCAAGCTTCAGAGACGCATTAAAAAAAAATCCCAATGAGAACTTACTATTGCGGCGAAGCTTCATCGCGGAATTAGAGGCTGGAAATTTGGATCACGCCATTGAGCTTGCCGAGCGTGCGGTGAAACAGCAAAAAACTTCGACGTTTATGCATCTTGTGATTGGTTTACGAGACACCAAACAAGAAAGCTGGGATAAAGCGCTTGAGAATTTTGTCAAAATGGAAACTACACAAGTTAATGAAATTTTAAAGCCCCTATTGCGTGGCTGGTCTTATCGTGGGAAGAAGGACCTTCTAAAAACTAAGCAAAATCTATTAAGCTTAAAGAAAAAGAGAGGTTTTTCGCTTCTTAGTCTTCTTCACACAGCACTTGCCCTTCAGGACCAAGAAAAGATACTTTTTATAGACAGGCTATTGGATGAAGCTATTGGAAGCGTAGAGGAAATCCCAAGTAGACTTGCGCTATCTGTTGCAAACTACTACCAGAAAACAGGTAGAAGAGATAAAGCTATCGACCTAATCGATAAAATAAAATCCAAAGATTTTGACTTGGAAATGTTGAAGCAAAGAATACGAAAAGTTAAAGGTCCTGGCCTTTCAGAAATATCCGTTCAGTCCCCACAAGATGGAATATCAGAAGCGCTATTCGATATAGCGAGCGCATTAAGAGACGATTATAATAACAATGCCGCGCTTATTTTTGTGCACCTTGCCAATTACATGCGCCCAAAGTTTTATTCCGCCCAGATACTTTTAGGGGAAATTCTTCAGGAACGAGGAAAATATCGAAAGGCTATAAAAGAATTTGAACAAATCCCAGCAGAATCAATGTTTTTTAAGATGGCGCAGTTACGGTTATCACAAACCCTAAGGCGACACGATAAGCCACATGCTGCAATCCGGGTTCTCGAGCGGCTTCAGCAACGGCAACCAAAAAATGCCGAGATTTTCACAAGGCTTGGCGACATATACCGATCCCAAAAAAATTGGGATGGAGCAATTTCTGCTTACAATAGAGCTATAAATCTTACGAATAAAGATGCCAAGTCAGACTGGACTTTATACTACAGCAGAGGTGTTGCGCTCGAGCAATCTGGGCGGTGGGATATGGCTGAAACAGATTTCATGAAAGCTCTTAAACTTGCCCCCAATCAGCCCTTTATAATGAACTACCTTGGATACGCCTGGACAGAACAAGGTATAAATTTGAAAAAAGCAGAACAACTTATCCGAAAAGCAGTCAGTTTGCGACCAAAAGATGGTTATATAACAGATAGTCTTGGCTGGGTTTTGTATCAGACTTCTAGATTCGATGAAGCCGTTCCTATTTTAGAACGCGCAGTGCGACTTCGCCCAAATGACGCAACAATTACCGATCACCTCGGAGATGCATACTGGAAAGTTCAACGTAGACTAGAAGCTACTTATCAGTGGAAACGAGCGATTAAAATGCACCCTGATGCCGAACTAAAGGAAAAAATACAGCGAAAACTGATCTTTTGGCTTAGACTAGATAATTCTTATANTGAAACATCNCAAACTGGNGGTACGTTTTGCTTTCATCCTTGGCTTTCGCGAAAATAAACTTGCTTTTGANGGTGACTGGCCGTCGCAAGGATGGCTANCATCTTCTCGACAGTTTGGTNGGTTTTTGCGAATTTGGCGATCGCTTGGAGATTTCTTCAAATGAAACCCGAGACGANATNATTACGGNAGGTACNTTNGGGAGAGAAATTGGCGACAACAATATTATTAGAAAAACATTAGAAAAATTTCGAGAAANGACCCAATGGGAGCAGCCTGTTAGAATACGCTTGGAAAAAGAAATTCCNATCGGAGCTGGGCTAGGTGGCGGCTCTTCCNATGCAGCANCAACGCTNAGGTTATTAACACAAATTCCAAANAGNCCTTCCCTAACTGGAAAAGAACTNTTCAAAATAGCTTTAGATTTNGGTGCGGACGTACCAGTATGCCTNCAAGGAAAAACAGNTAGAATGCAGGGAATTGGAGAGNGACTGAATATTCTTCAACCGTTTCCTAAACTCCCTATNGTATTAGTAAACCCTAATCGCAAGCTAGAAACTAAANATGTTTTTGGAGCGTTCCANGGAAATTACTCGAAGCCAATAGATAGTTGCCTGGTNGAAAAGTCGTGGACCCAAGAGAAACTAGAAAATTTACTAGCATCAAAAAAACAAAACGANCTCCACGAAGCAGCTGTTTCGCTTGTCCCAGAAATCNCCGAGGTTTTGGNACTATTACGGAAACTGCCNGGAATAATAGGCGTTGGCATGTCAGGTAGCGGGGCAACNTGTTTTGCTATTTTNAAGCAGGGTAANCCANNCAAAGTAAATGAAGCATTAAGNAGGCTCAACGAGACAACNTGGTGGNATANGCTAACTTATTTGAAGCCTTANAGGTGCATAAGTATATANCTAATTCAATCAAGAAAAGAAATCNGGCAGCCTCACTANCGTAACNATTAANTCCTGATAAAAAGTAGACTAGTTTATCGANTAGTTATTTCTTATTNTCTGAAAACCCTAAGGATTTAATAAGCCTTACTTTATCANGACTTTTCGATCCGCTGNCCTCCTCCACTTCAGATAGTATTATCAAAATTTTAGCAGCCTGTCCCAAGCCTTGCTGCGCTGCTTTTGAAAACCATAAATTGGCTTCTTTCAAGTTTACTGACGTACCGATACCTTTAAGAAAAAAGACCCCAAGATTATACTGCGCTTTTGCATAGTTATTTTCCGCGGCTGCATAATACCAAAGCAAAGCAGTCGACTTGTTTTCTTTGACGCCCAGCCCTTTATCATAGAGAACGCCCATGCTGTATTGTGCCGGCGGAAATGCTTTAATGGCCGCTAAATTAAACCAATTTAATGCCCGGTTAATATCTTTCTTTTTTGAAGAGGCTAGGCTCATTAATCCTAAATGGTATTGAGCTTTTGGATCCCCTTTATTTGCATTCTTCAGCAGGTCCGGGTCCTTAAGATTTTTTTCGGAAGACACACGTTTTTTGCTTGTCTCAACATAACCTCCGTGTGCACTGAAGGTTTGTTGCTTAGAGATAAATTGAGATTCACTTTCTTTTTTTTTTTTGATTCTGGGTAAGTGCTAGCTACTTCTAAGTTGGGAATTAGTTTTTGGGTAGTTCTACTATTCAAATACTCATTAGATTGTCCTATTTGGGCAGCCCCAGCGCCCGCAGAGAATACTCCTTTGCCAGACCCCCTATCACTCTCAATAGTTTCGGAAGATACTTTTGGGTCATCTTTTAATCCTATGAACTTAAGGATTGTTTTTGTAACTATATGATCAACTTCATCATAAGCATCTTCAACCGTCTTAAAGATAGAGCTCATATTCACGAGCATGGCATCGCTATATTTATAAAAGAAGATCTTATAATGCGTCGGAAAAATGAACGCTGTAACACTTATCATGCCAACCAAGAAAACCAGAAATGGTAGGATTAGCAACCATTTATTGAGTGGCTTTGTTTTAACTCCTTCCGATGTCGTCGTTGCATTTGGCTCAACTAATTTTTCTTTATCTAGTGTGGAAACTTCTTCGGAATAATCAAATTCCTCGTGATCAGAAAAAAGTTCTTCTCCGGATTGTTCAAGGTCAAAGGTTGGGGGGACAGGAGTTGGTCGCTCGTAAGAAATATAGCTTTCCTTGTTTATGTCATCGTGATTGGCTATTTCTTCATTTACAAGCTCTTCTCCAATATCCTCGATCGGAGCCTCATTCTGGTATGACTTATTCGGCTTTGATTTTAATGCCTCAGCCGCAACCAGTCGTAACGCGNGTTCATTAAGTCCAAAAATTATAGGACGTAATTCTTTTTCGAGACGGCTATCATATTCTTCTAANGCCTTCGAGANGCCTNGAACATCAACATCTTTTNGNGTGGGAANCTCTTTTGNTTCATAAGCANTTTGCTCTTCNGAGTTTGGTAAATTGCTATTGTTTCGTGAAACCTGCGCCTGCTGNTCCAAAATAATTTTGTTNATCCACGTTCCTATCGGAAGTCTAGCTTCTTTTGCTTTCTGTCTNGCGATCTTTCGGGTTTCATCGTCGATACCCTTGACGCTCCATGGAGTTAATGCCTCGTTCATTCATCTTCCAAATATCAACTACTTTAGGTAGCTTATTTATAAAGAAATTAGCAAAACGTTAATATTCCAACGCCAAACATATTTCATACTTTATGATCTATCAAACCTTAATGAAAATCCTACCGTAACCTAGACTTGCATCAACGTTCTATCTCGTTGCGACTTTCCAAAGCTTCTAATCTTAAGGACAGTTTCATTAAGATCTCTCTTAGTGGCTTCATTGCCTCTAAAACTCGGCCCTCCGTCTCATCTAGCTTTTTCAACAAACTATCTTCGGCGCGTTTAGGAACCTCTGTAATCGTTTGAGGTGTGTTAAAGCCGTCATCATTTTTTTGTTGATTATCACCAGTTGACTCAAACGCGTTCGTTTCGTTCTGGATCACATTTGTTAACCATTCGCCCATTGTGATGCCACGCTCAGCAGCGGCCGTCCTTACAAAGTCTCTGGCTTCAACAGATACCCCTTTTATACTCCACGGAAACTTTCTAGTTTTAACACTTTTCACCATTGACAAGACCTCCTACATTATTATAACGCACGAGTGGACAGTTTGTAAGATGTCGGTTTGCGTTAATCTTTGCCGTCATAATCTAACTGCCCAAAAAATTGCTGGGGCGTGGCCAAGTGGTTAAGGCAGCGGGTTTTGATCCCGCCATCGCAGGTTCGAATCCTGCCGCCCCAGCCACTGAAATCTCAGAGTTCTCTCCCATTTATCTCAATCCACAGACTGGATTCAAAAGCGCCTGGTACAACAGGTATCCAACATAAGTCATGCTGTTTAATAGACTCTTTTAGATAAAGCCTCACAAAATGACTTGAAAAAATTGGTTCAAATCTTCCCCCAGAAAGTAGTGATGATATAACTAACTGCTCATTATATTCTCTCCACTTCCAGGCAGAGGGATAATTATTCGGAAGAAATATGTCATGAAAGTGAACAAAAACGCCTTTTGGAAGATTGGGTAAAATTTGATTAACTATTATATCCACATCACTCCCTGATACCGCGATATGGCTTGAATCGATTATTAAAAAATCACCTTCGCTTAACTCTGGTAGTTTCTTGAGATCTACCGATTGGATTGTCTTTTCAAGAAAATTAATTTTTTCAGAAAAAAAAGAGGCTCGAGGAGCAGGGTCTACGCAAGTCAAGGAGGTATCTAAATTACCATCTTTAATCGCTGTTAATATAAACCGCGTCGAGTGACCCGAGCCTATTTCTAAAATATTTTTGGGTTTTTTGGATCTAACGAGACTGTAAACCACTGCTGCATCAAGTCCGGGAAACCAATCTTGATGCCAACGAGGTGTATTTTTACTTCGGGACTCATGATCGATTTTTTTTAGATCTTTGTTGAATGCTGAGACTAATTCAAGAGTATTTGAAAACGCATCTATTTTGTCTTCTGAAAACCACTTGTGAACCCAACAAATTTTATTTTTATCCCTTTCCCGTCCAGCCGCATATCTATGGGGTATAAAGAAACCCATATCTTTTAAATTTAAGACAGTTAGGAGCCCATAGATCACTCGTTTTATACTCATCTAAGGAACCAGCTATAAAAAGATATTATTCAAAACTATACCTCGAGCTCCATTCCTTCCATAGCCACTAAAGAGCCCGGTCTGGCTTTATTAACCTCTTCGTAAATAATATCCATTGCAGTATCATCATTCCCTGGGTCATGGTGAAAAATGACAAGCTTTTTTACTGAAGCCGCATCGCATAACTTCACACCCTCTTGCCATGTAGAGTGACCCCAACCAGCAAAATTAGGATAATCTTCATCGGTAAAACATGCATCATATATTACTAGATCCGATCCACTGACAAGACCCTTTATATTCTGGTCTATTTCTCCTGCTTTGTGCTCAGTATCGGTGATGTAGCATATTGATCTTCCACCAAAATTTACTCTATAGCCAACTGCCCCTTGAGGATGATTTAACGCCACTGTTGATAAACTTATCCCTCCATCCAACTCGATTTTATCACCAGGTCTAAATGTCAAGAAATCTAAATTTGCATTAAATACCTCCAACGAGACCGGAAACATTGGAGAGCTAGTTAGTTTTTTAAATACTTCCTTAATGGGGATTTGCTGATCAAAGACAGCCGACCAGATTTTAAATTTATTTTTAGGATTAAACGCTGGCGCAAAAAATGGAAAACCTATTATGTGGTCTAAATGAGCGTGACTGAAGAAAATTTCAGCCTCAATCCTACCCTTTTTAATTAATTCTTGTCCGAGAACGCGAAGTCCTGTGCCAGCATCAAATATTAAAGTCTTATCTCCACAGGTAATTTCTACGCAGGGAGTATTTCCACCGTATCTATGATAAGCCAAACCGGGACACGGTATGCTTCCTCGTACCCCCCAGAACTTAACTGTCAGTTTTGCTTCTTTATTCAAGATCGTACCTTTTCCCCGACCAAACGCGTTTACCTTTTTAGACTCGTCTGATAATTGCAGATATTATCTAAAGATCTCTGTTAATACAAATTCAAGCGATAACCATCTTCAGTTGTAGTCAAAATAAATGCTTCCGAGGAGCTGTTTTCAATTTTTTTTCTAAGGCGGTATATATGTGTCTCCAAAGTGTGTGACGAGATTTCATCGGTATACCCCCATATATCACTCAGCAATTTTTGTCTTGATAATTCATTTTGAGGTG
>PCAV01000036.1 GCA_002730675.1 Rhodospirillaceae bacterium
AGGTAATTTTTGCTTCATCGGGACTGTAGGCGATGCCGGTTACTGTCTCATGTTCCAATATTTCCTCCTCATTTAAAACTAACGTTCCGGGTTTATTTTCAAAACTGGATAGAACTTGCAGGCGGACATTATACAACATTGCTAACGCGACCGATCGTGTTTGGAGTACCTTTGCTCCTTGAGATGCCATTTCTAGCATCTCTTCGTATGTTACCGCGTCAATTTTTCTTGCTTTTGCAACTATTCGTGGGTCAGTGGTATAAACGCCGTCTACGTCGGTGTAGATATCACATCGCTCAGCATTGATTGCAGCTGCTAATGCAACAGCGGTTGTGTCTGACCCACCGCGTCCAAGTGTCGTAATGCGTTTTTGGCTCGTAACACCTTGGAACCCAGGAATGACCGCAACGCAATTTTCGTCCAAGGAGGCTTTGAGTTCGGCGGCCTCTATTTTCGTTATCCTAGCTTTGGTAAATGTACTATCTGTGACAAAAGGGATCTGCCACGCCATCCATGAGCGAGCATTTATTCCAATGTTATTTAAATAGAGCGCCAGAAGTCCACTAGTGACCTGCTCTCCAGATGAAACAACCACATCGTATTCGGCATTGAATTTTGGTCCAGCAAGCTGACTAGCCCATTCATTAAGTTTGTTCGTCTCGCCTGCCATAGCGGAAACCACTACAGCAACTTTGTTGCCCTTAGAAACTTCTTCTCTCACTTTCTGGGCAGCGTTCTGTATTCTACCTAAGTCTGCTACCGATGTTCCACCGAATTTTTGGACGATGTAGGTCATATAGTTGTTCCAGATAAGCTATATTTACCGTTATTTAGCTAACAAAAAGTTGCTATACATGCTAGTGCAAAGTTACCGTGGCAAGAGCGGGCAATATCTTTGTGCAAAAATATAAATATCATAGTTAGTGAGATTATGGTCAGCAAATTCACAGATGCAGATGAAATAGCGAAATTTTCCTCCCTTTATATGGATTGGTGGAAAAATGATGGAGCTTTTGGGGCGCTCCATAAACTCACGCCCGCCAGAATGCTTTTCATCCGTCAAGCTTTGAGTAACTTTGTGAATCGTGACACTGAATATTCGCAAACTTTTGCAGGTTTGCGAATTTTAGATGTTGGGTGCGGGGGGGGCTTGTTGGCGGAGCCTTTAAAAAGGCTCGGTGCTGACGTCACTGGACTGGATGCTTCCGCAGAGGCTATTAAAGCCGCTAAAGATCATGCTTCGGTTATGGGGCTGGATATAGATTACAGGATTGGAGATCTGAGCATTTTACCTGACGATTCAGACCAATTTGACGTTGTCATCGCCTCTGAAGTGATAGAGCATATCTCAGATTCGCAAAGTTTTATTGAAGTCACCCATAAGTTAATCAATCCAGGCGGTAAACTAATAATTACAACTCTAAACCGATCGCTGTTGTCTTTATTGGGAGCAAAAATTTTTGCAGAATACATATTGAAAATAGTACCTGCTGGAACGCATGATTGGAGAAAATTTATCACACCCTCTGAACTGAATTCCATGTTGATAAAGGCGGGCTTCACACCCGAAGTTACAAGAGGAATTTCCTATTCTTTGAAGGAGGACGAATTCCAGTTAGCAGCTAACCCGGTTGTCAATTACGCGGTCAGCGCGCTTAAATCCTAAAATTTTCATGTGTTAGGAATTCTCTTTTGGGAGCCAAGGGATAGGAGTAAAATCCACGCCTTCATCTACAAGCTTCTTAGCGTCCTCAAGGCTTGCCTCCCCGTATATACTTTTTTCTTCAACTTCGCCGTAGTGAATTTTTCTTGCTTCTTCGGCGAACTGGTTTCCTACGTAGTCGCAGTTTTGTTCTATTTCCGTTCTTAGTTCTTTGAGTTTTTTTCGGAGCTCTTCATTTTGCCGACTAACGTTTATCCCTTTAGATGGCGATGTATCTCCAGCCATTGAGTGAGACACATTCTTGGATTTATTTATCCTTGGAGCCATAAGGGCCTTACTTACCTGCGTCGATCCGCAAACGGGACATGTAAGAAGCTTTCGTTTTGCCTGCATATCGAATGCTTGACTATCTTTGAACCAGCCTTCGAATTGGTGCTCGGAGTCACATTGCAGTTGATATAGTATCACTCAAACACTCCATTTGGTTAATCAATAACNTCGACNATTNACTTCGNTNANCGAAGATAGTAAGCCGGTATNATATTTTCAAGTTTTATGTTTTCAATTCAGNCGTATTAGTATGGAGTTGTTTTTANCATTTATTTTAGCANNTCTTTTTATCTAGGGGATAAAATGGCACAGGTATCTGCATGGGTGAGACGTTATTATAGCCAAATCCCAAAGAACGGGTNCATTTTAGACCTGGCCGGAGGTGCAGGTCGCCACGCGCGTTTCCTTGCCCAAAAAGGCTTCAAGCTTCTTTTAGTTGATAACCAGATAGAAAAGGCAAAAGATCTCCAGAATGTTGAGGGCATAAAGTTGATGGAATATGATGTGGAGAACGGTAATCCGCTACCTTTTTCAGCAAGTTCCTTTCAGGGTATTGTTGTTACAAATTATTTGTATCGTCCAATCTTTCCACAGCTGCTCTGTTTACTTGATGATGGAGGTGTCCTAATTTATGAAACCTTTGCCGTCGGGCATGAAAAATATGGACGCCCAACAAATCCTGACTACTTACTCAGGTCCGGTGAGCTCATTAATCTTGTCAGCCCTCAAATGCGGGTAATTGAATATGAAGAGCGTTTAATAACTCAACCAGCTAAAGCCTATGTTCAACGCATAGTAGCTGAAAAAAACCAGCAAAAATCTATTTGCCAATGAATTTTGGCGATCTTTTTTCCATGAAAGCTGTTATGCCCTCAGCATGGTCCGATGTCATCATACTATCTGCCATTCGTTCGGCTTCCATCTGAAGCTGTGATTCCATCGACAAATGATTTGTTTGATTGAATAGTTTTTTTGCATTTGAGTAAGCGACAGTAGGCCCGCTGGCAAGTCGCGCTGCCAATCTGTGCGTTTCGGCATCTAACTCTTCGTCGTCAACTACCCAATTAATAATGCCCAATTCCTTGGCCTTCTCCGAAGAGAAACGATCCCCAAGAAATGCAAGCTCCATTTGTTGTTTCATTCCTAAAGTTCGGCCAAGAAAATAAGAAGAACCTCCATCTGGGCTTGCTCCAATATGGCAATAAGCAAGAGTAAAAAAAGCTTTGCTACTTGCGATTGCCAAATCACAGGCTGCAACTAGTCCGACACCAAAACCAGCAGCTGCTCCTCTAATGCTGGCAATCACAGGCTTGCCCATTCTTCGTATGCCAAAAATAGGCAGATGGAGTAGGTGAATACCTTCTAGGATCTGCTTTCTCCGTTCTGCCTCATCCAAACTCAAGCGGTCCACCATACTACGAATATCACCTCCTGACATAAAATGGTCCCCGGCACCTGTAATCACGATGCATCGAGCATCACTATTAAACTCTAGCGAGGCGATAATTTCTCTAAATGATGTTCTCAGTTCAGGGGTGAGTGCATTGCGCACGTCGGGTTGATTTAAAGTGACGGTCGCAACGCCATTCTCTATCTGAAGTAGGACACTATCCGAAGTCATATTTTAGATCCTTCCTTTAACGAAAAAATTTTAGCGAAATACTGCTTAGTTAATCACAAAAAATCCCGAAGTATACTGACGAGCGGTTCATCGGCAGGAGGCATATCAAATTCTCTTAATTTTTTTGGCCATACCCAACGTATTTCCTGTGATTCTAAAGCCAAAATATCGCCCCACCAGCGTCGGCAAATGAATAACGGCATGAGGAGATGGAAATTCTCATACTGGTGGCTGGCAAAGCTAAGGGGTGCAAGGCAAGTTCCTTTTGTTTCAATATTTAATTCTTCCTTGAGCTCTCTTATAAGTGCTTGTTCGGGGGTCTCTCCCTGTTCAATTTTTCCACCGGGGAATTCCCAAAGACCGGCCATTTCTTTGCCTTTAGGACGCTTTGTAATTAAAACTCTGCCATCAGCATCAACTAGGGCACCCGCCACTACAATAACAATGGGTTTTTTATAGGATTCTTCTGTCACGTCGTGAACCAAGAGAAAGGTTAAAGAAAATTGGATAATCTAAAAATTCCACTGTTTTAAAACTTTTTCCTTAGCTTCTGTAATCCGCATTAATCTGTATATAACCATGTGTTAGGTCACAAGTCCAAACGGTGCTCTTACCATTTCCAAGACCAACATCAACTGCAAGGTGAATTTCTCTGCCTTGGAGGTGTTCCGTAACGGGCGCCTCATCGTACCCCTCCACCACAGCACCTTTTTCGGCAATTGTTGTTTTGCCAAAGCAAACAGATATATTATTGGCGTCAGCCTTCTCTCCGGATTTTCCAACCGCCATCACCACTCTTCCCCAATTTGCATCGCCACCTGCAATAGCTGTCTTCACAAGCGGAGAATTTGCTATTGCGAGACCAATCTTATGGGCAGATTTCTTGGAAGTTGCTCCGGTTACATCAACTTGGATAAGTTTTTGTGCACCTTCTCCATCACAAACAATTTGTTTTGCAAGATTTAACATCACAGATTGTAACGCTGACTCAAAATCCTTAAGGATAGGATCGTCAGCAGACATTGGTACCATTGATTTTGCTGCCCCTGTTGCAAATAAAAGAAGTGTATCGCTGGTGGATGCGTCACTATCGACTGTAATTGCATTGAATGTGTTTTGAACATTTCTAGATAATAACGTCTGTAAAATGTCAGAAGAAATATTGGCGTCTGTAAAAATAAAGCTCAACATAGTGGCCATATCTGGAGCAATCATGCCGGAACCCTTTGCGATGCCTGCAATACGAATTTTTTTATTTCCGATAAAAGCAACTTCGTAAGCTCCCTTTGGAAAAGTGTCGGTCGTCGTAATTGCTGTGGCTGCCTTATTCCAGCGCCCCTCTCTTAGTTTGTCTGCCATCTTTGGAATTTTGGTTATTATTTTTTTGTGATTTAATTTCTCGCCAATTACACCAGTTGACGCCATGAAAACTGAATTTACCGGGCATTTAAGAGCTGCTGATACTGCTTTTGCTATCTCCTTTACTGCTGTTTGACCTTCACTGCCGGTGAAAACATTAGCATTACCAGAATTTACAAAGAGGGCCTGTGCTTTGCCTTTTTGTAGTTTATCTCTGCACCAAATTACTGGGCATCCTGGAACAGCCGTCTTTGTTAGTACACCTGCGATAGAAGTGTTTGACTTTAATTTGACTAATAGTAAGTCTGGTCGGCCCTTATATTTTAAACCTGAAAGACTAGTAGAGCTCGACACCCCTGTGATTCCAGGCATTCGTGGGAAGTTTTTGGGAGCTAATGGTGACTTTTTTAAATCCATTTCAAAAAACCTACGCAACAGAGGATAGTTCTTAGATCTACTGACAATTTACGGTTATTTATTAGTCGACTTTACGTTGATGTCAAAGCGCTCGATTTTTGCATTTTTTCTTAAGTCTTCTAAAAGCTTTGCCAGCAAAGATTGGCTAAGTCTAGACGCTAACTGGCCTCGAGCATCGTCAAATGAAGGTGGGGCAGCGTTTTTACGATCTTCGACTAAAATAATATGCCAGCCAAATTGTGTTTTCACCGGCTTATCAACTATTTGACCGGGCTTTAATTTGAAAGCGGCTTCTGAAAATTCAGGAACCATCTGACCTTTTGTAAACCAACCTAAATCTCCGCCGGAGGATGCTGAGGGGCCAGTTGAGTGTTTACTTGCGGTTTCTGAAAAATCAGCTCCATCTTTTAACGATTTGATTAACTGATTAGCCTTGGTTTCGTTGTTAAGAAGTATATGTCTCGCCTTTACTTCTTCCTCGCCAGCCATTTCAGATTTAGTTTCGGTATATAGTTGCTGAAGTGCTTCTTCAGTAATTTGCGAATTAATTGTTGTTCGAAGAAAAACTTCTGAAATAATCTGGCCTTTGATTTCTTCGAGCCGTTTTTTAACCTCTTGGTTGTCTGAAAACCCCTTTTTAATTCCCGCATTTCTTACAAGTCTGGCGTCAATTGCGCGTGCGAGCAGTGATGGTAACACGGTATCTAGTGACAATTTTTGATATTCTCTAGGCAACTGTTTTGCCATCTCGAGTATCTCGTCTAAAAAGATGTTTTCACCTTCGACCTTGGCCACGAGTTTGTTTTCTGCATCCTTCAAAATGTTATTCGTATTTGATGTCGTTTGTGCAATAGCCGACCCGCAGCACAAAATGAATAAGGCGAGGCTATACTTGGATAATTTTTTTATGAAATTTACATTAAAACTTACCATCATTTCATGTGCCCTTGGCTGTAGTTTTCTTGTCTGGATCTTGATGCCAAAAAAGATATACGTTTCGCATTTGTACGATAATAACAAGATCCCTTATTAGTTAGATAGCATTAATGGCCTGTTGGTAGCTATAGAATAGGTAAAATTAATTTTCCCTTGTTGTTCAATGAAAAAAACACCACATTGACAGGATGAAGTGCAGAGCGTATTGCTGTCGTCGTTTTATCGCAATAACGCGTTTGTTTAACAACTACTTAGCAGGAAGCAGGCATGTTAAGTGCTTTAGCAAAAACATTATTTGGTTCTGAAAATGACCGAGTGTTGAAAAGAATGCAGGCTTCGGTTGACGCAATAAATGCGTTAGAACCAGAACTTGAAAAGTTAAGCGACGAAGAACTCGCGGCGAGGACACCTTGGCTCCAAGAGCTAATTCAAAATGGTCAAACCCTTGATGATCTCTTGGTAGATGCTTTTGCTACCGTAAGGGAAGCCTCCAAACGTACTTTAGGACAACGCCATTTCGACGTCCAATTATTGGGAGGCATAGTTCTTCACGAGGGTAAGATTGCCGAAATGAAAACAGGCGAGGGTAAAACACTCGTCGCAACTCTTGCGGTTTACTTGAATGCCTTAAGGGGGCGGGGGGTGCATGTCGTAACAGTTAACGACTACCTGGCACAAAGAGACTCTGCGTGGATGGGAGCAATTTATAAGTTTTTAGGGCTTTCTGTTGGCGTAATCGTTCAGGGCTTATCTGACGAGGAGCGTCAGATGGCCTATCAGTCCGATGTTACATACGGAACGAACAATGAATTTGGTTTTGACTATCTTCGAGATAATATGAAATTTCGTCTTGAAGATATGTGTCAGAGAGATTTCGAATTTGCGATTGTCGATGAAGTTGACTCCATTTTGATTGATGAAGCTAGAACGCCATTGATCATTTCAGGCCCGGCAGAAGATAGTTCGGAACTTTATCGTAACGTAAATGAATTAATTCCCGAACTTTCAGACGCCGATTATGAGAAAGATGAAAAACAGCGAACAGTGATGCTTACTGAAGCTGGAACCGAAAAAATAGAGCAGCTCCTTCAAGAAAAAGAGTTGGTGTCGGGCGAAGGAATGTATGATAGCCAGAACATCTCTGTTGTTCATCATGTCAATCAGGCGCTTAGAGCTCATAAGCTATTTACGCGCGATGTTGATTACATGGTGCGAAACGATATGGTCGTTATT
>PCAV01000037.1 GCA_002730675.1 Rhodospirillaceae bacterium
CTTTGAAACGGAGATTATTTGTTGACTTTTTTTGTAAATACGACAATAATACTGACCCATTTATTTTTGGTGCATTGAGTGTTTAAAATGGAAGAGAGTAATAAAAACAAAGCATTGTGGGCAGGGCGTGACGTAGTTTCTAAAGGGACTCGATTGACTAGTGGATTCGTTGAGTTTGGTCTTTATACTCACGACGGGGGATGAAGTTGAAAAATTCGAAGTTTAGCAATGGCAAAAAGTTGCCCATGTCTAGGTTGTAGAAAAGGTAAGGTTGGGGAAAAGTCTTGGATGTTAAAAAGGACAAGCGCTTAGGCGGCTCAGGAAGCGACGGTTTGTACGACCCATCCTATGAGCATGACAACTGTGGTTTCGGGTTCATAGCCAATATCAAGGGCCGCAAAAGTCACCACTTAATAAAACAAGCCCTGCAGATTCTGGAAAACCTTGACCATCGCGGGGCAGTAGGAGCTGACCCCCTGGCTGGTGATGGCGCAGGGATACTAATGCAAATCCCCGATAATTTGCTTCGCGAAACCATGGCGTTTGAGGGTGTTTGTCTTCCCGATGTTGGTCAGTATGGGGTAGGAATGCTGTTCATTCCAAATTATCCAGACGCTCAAGCATTTTGTATCAATCTCGTAGAAGACGTAGTCGTAAGCGAGGGATTAAAAGTTCTAGGCTGGCGCTCTGTTCCTACGGATAACACATGTCTAGGCGAAAGCGTAAGACCAAATGAGCCTCTGATCTTCCAGATTTTTTTAAGAGCTAATGATTCGGATTTAGATCAAGATGTATTTGAAAGAAAACTCTACGTTGTAAGAAAAATAATCGAAAATCGAGCGCTCGTTGAGAGCCAACTAGAATTCCAGAGTGAAATAAAGTCGTTTTACATAGCATCTCTGTCAACGAGAACGCTCTCGTACAAAGGAATGGTGTTGTGCAATAACCTTGATAAATATTACTTAGACCTAGCTGATCCGCGAACGGAAACGGCACTCGCGCTAATCCATCAAAGGTTTTCGACAAACACTTTCCCTTCGTGGAAGTTGGCACAACCGTTTCGCTATCTGTGCCATAACGGAGAAATAAATACTGTAAGAGGAAACGCTAATTGGGTGGCGGCGCGCAGGTCTACGCTATCGTCATCAGTTCTTGGAGACGATTTAGAAAAGCTTTGGCCGCTGATTCCGGAAGGGGCTTCCGACTCAGCCTCTTTCGATAATACTCTCGAGTTATTGGTTGCCTCCGGCTACTCACTAGCGCAGGCAATGATGATGATGATCCCAGAGGCTTGGAATAATAACCCGCTCATGGATCCAGATAGAAGGGCATTCTACGAGTACAATGCGGCCCTTATGGAGCCTTGGGATGGGCCTGCAGCGATGGCGTTTACTGACGGCAAGCAGGTTGGTGCTACCTTAGACAGGAATGGTTTGAGGCCAGCCAGATACATGGTCACAACCGATGATCTGCTTATAATGGGGTCGGAAGACGGCGTTATTCCTGTGCCTGATGAAAATGTTGTGCAGAAATGGCGTTTGCAACCGGGTAAAATGCTTCTTTTAGACTTAGAACAGGGCAGGATTATAAGTGATGAAGAACTTAAACTATCTTTAGCGCGTGCGCACCCTTATCAAACTTGGTTGGATAAGACAAAGATAACGCTATCTGACTTTGAAAGTAGTAACGATTTAGATGCCATCGAGCAGGATGGACTAATCAACAAGCAGCAGGCATTCGGTTATACCCAAGAGGATATAAAAAACTTTTTGACGCCAATGGGACTGAATGGCGAAGATCCGATAGGCTCAATGGGACGGGATACACCGATCGCTGTCCTCTCTGATAAACCCAAACTGCTCTTTGATTATTTCAAACAATGTTTTGCTCAGGTGACTAACCCACCTATCGACCCTATTAGGGAAGAGATGGTTATGTCCTTACTTTCCTACATTGGTCCTCGACCCAATTTGCTTAAGTTGGATGATGCTAGCCGTAAGCTACGATTAGAGTTAGAAAGGCCTATTATTAACGACGCAGATTTGGAAAAGATAAGGAATATCAGTGCGGTTTATAATCCGGATTTGCGCACTGAGACCATAGATATAACTTATCCAGCTAAAGAGGGCTCCGACGGCATGGGGCCTGCATTGGAAAAGATATTCCATGAGACGGAAAAGTTGATTTCAAGTGGTGTTAACATACTCATTTTGTCGGACAGGGGAATATGTTCGGATAAGATTGCTATCCCATCGCTTCTGGCAACCTCAGGTTTGCATCATCACCTAATACGTAAGGGTCTTAGAACTAGTGTTGGTCTAGTGGTAGAAACAGGTGAAGTTAGGCGCGTGCATGACTTTTGTCTTCTGGCTGGCTTCGGGGCAGAGGCAATAAACCCGTACCTAGCTTTCGCAACGCTGTCGAACTTATCAGTAACACTGGAAAGCGGTCTTGCGCCAGAAAGCTTGCACGAAAAATATATTAAGGCGATATCAAAAGGTATGCTTAAGGTGATGTCAAAAATGGGGATATCTACCTACCAGTCCTATAGTGGTGCTCAGGTATTTGACGCTGTGGGTTTAAACGAGAGCTTCCTTGAAAAATACTTTGTTGGGGCCAAGTCTGCAATCGGGGGTATCGGATTGGATGGTGTTGCCAAGGAGGCCGTCCGAAGACATGCAATAGCTTATGAAGGAGTGCTCGAATTTAACGGGGCGCTAGAAGTTGGTGGTGATTTAGCCTTCAGAATTCGAGGTGAAGAGCACGCATGGACTCCAGAAACGATTGCTGGGTTGCAGCACGCTGCTCGGTCTGGTGAGTACCGCCGATACAAAGCATACGCAAAAAAAATGAACAACCAGACTAAAAAGCTTCGAAATCTGCGCGGGCTATTCGAATTGAAGTACACGGATACCCCTATCCCCATAGAGCAAGTAGAGCCGGCCTCAGAAATTGTGAAAAGGTTTGCAACCGGAGCGATGTCTTTTGGATCTATATCCTGGGAGGCGCACACAACACTCGCGATAGCCATGAATAGGATAGGTGGTAGATCCAACAGTGGGGAAGGTGGCGAGGATAGAGTTAGGTTTAAACCGCTAGAGAACGGCGACTCTATGCTGTCTAGGATTAAACAGGTAGCTTCTGGCAGATTTGGTGTAACAACGGAGTATCTTGTAAACGCAACAGATATTCAAATCAAAATGGCGCAAGGAGCAAAGCCGGGTGAAGGGGGCCAATTACCTGGTCATAAAGTTGACGATTGGATAGGAAGAGTAAGAAATTCAACCCCCGGTGTCGGGCTTATTTCGCCGCCTCCCCACCACGACATCTACTCGATTGAGGACTTGGCTCAGCTCATATTTGACTTAAAAAATGTTAATCCAGAAGCGCGGGTTAGCGTGAAACTTGTATCGGAATTGGGTGTAGGGACAGTAGCTGCGGGAGTATCCAAAGCCCACGCAGATCACGTCACCATCTCAGGCTTTGATGGCGGGACAGGAGCCAGCCCGATAACCTCCATTCAGCACGCTGGAAGTCCATGGGAAATAGGGTTGGCGGAAACGCACGAAACACTTGTAAAAAATGAGCTTAGAGGACGAATTGTTGTGCAAGCGGATGGCGGGTTTCGCACTGGAAGAGACATAGTTATTGGCGCTTTGCTAGGCGCCGACGAGTTTGGTATAGCGACGGCAGCTTTGGTATCCTCCGGCTGTATCATGATGAGAAAATGCCACTTGAATACTTGTCCTGTGGGAGTAGCTACTCAAGACGCGGAACTCCGCAAATTGTTTACCGGTCAGCCAGACCATGTAATTAACTTCTTCATGTTCTTGGCTGAGGATGTCCGGGAAATTATGTCCAACATGGGATTTAGAACGATTGACGAAATGATTGGCAGGCGGGAATTTTTAGGTATCGAACCCGTTGTGGAACATTGGAAAGCTAAAAACGTCGACTTATCGAAGATTCTACACGTAATTAAAGAACGGAAGGGAGTAGCGATACGGCATTGTGAGGCGCAAGACCACGGCTTGGAAAACGTTATAGATCATCTTTTAATTGAAAAGTCCCAAACTGCTTTAAAGTCCGGAGTGCCCGTTAAAATTGATCTGCCCGTTAAAAACACAGATCGCTCCACTGCAACGATGTTGTCAGGGGAAGTGGCAAAAAAATATGGGCAC
This sequence comes from Rhodospirillaceae bacterium, assembly GCA_002730675.1. GTDB lineage: Bacteria > Pseudomonadota > Alphaproteobacteria > Thalassobaculales > Thalassobaculaceae. The sequence goes on from PCAV01000037.1 coordinate 4,182, forward strand.
GAGGGGCTCCCTGATGGAACGATATCCATTAAGTTAAAGGGTAGTGCTGGTCAAAGCCTTGGTGCGTTTTTAGCCAAAGGTATTAGTTTAGAAGTCGAAGGTGGTGGTAATGACTATGTTGGTAAAGGCCTGTCGGGTGGTAAAATATCCATTTACCCACCCAAAACTGGGAACTTCGCGGCAGAGCAAAACATTATCGTTGGTAACACAGTACTTTACGGAGCTATAGAGGGTGAGTGTTATTTTAGAGGGGTAGCAGGCGAGCGTTTTGCCGTCCGTAATTCCGGCGCGATAGCGGTAGTAGAAGGCGTTGGAGACCACTGTTGCGAATACATGACAGGAGGTGTTGTCGTAGTGCTTGGCTCCACAGGACTGAATTTTGCGGCAGGGATGAGCGGGGGCATCGCTTATGTTTTAGACGAGACCCATGACTTTGAAATTAAATGCAACACGTCGATGGTTGAAATAGAGCCGATAGAAAGAGAGGCCGCTGATGCACCCTTCACCGAAGATGTATTTAACGAAATGATGGACTTTGATGAAGGAAGGCTTAAGTATATTATCGAAAAGCATTTTAAAGAGACCAATAGTGTTAAAGCTTCTAAGATTTTAAGCTTGTGGGACAACTATTTGCCTCTTTTCAAGAAGGTTTGCCCGATAGACTTTCGGCGGGCACTGCTAGAACGGAAACAAGTGTCCCAAACAGATGGTCGTNAGTTGAATGTTATGGCAGGCGAGTAAAAATGGGTAAGGTAACAGGTTTTATAGAGTTTGATCGGCTGGATCGCAGCTACGCTCCNGTTGATGAACGAGTTAAACATTATAAAGAGTTTGTTGTCCCGCTATCTGACAATGATATCAACAGACAGAGTGCACGATGCATGGACTGTGGCATTCCATTTTGTCACAACGGCTGTCCTGTCAACAACCTTATTCCGGATTGGAACGANCTNATCTATGGAGAAAACTGGAAAGCGGCANTAGAAGCANTNCACAGCACGAATAACTTTCCTGAATTCACTGGNCGGGTTTGCCCAGCTCCCTGCGAAGCATCTTGCACGCTGAACATAACAGATAAGCCAGTCACCATAAAGAGTATAGAGTGTGCGATTATCGATCGGGGGTGGAANGAGGGATGGGTAACTCCAAAAATTAGTCATAGTAAAACAGGTAAAAAGGTCGCAGTTATTGGTTCAGGACCTGCCGGTTTAGCGTGTTCTCAACAACTTGCTAGAGTTGGGCACTCTGTATCCCTCTTTGAGAGGAATTCGACTTTTGGAGGCTTGCTCAGATATGGAATACCGGATTTTAAAATGGAGAAACANTTGATTGACCGGCGCATGGAACAAATGCGTGCGGAAGGTGTGACTTTTATAGCGAACACTGAAATTGGAATAGATGTCTCAACAGCCGATATTTTGGAAGACTTTGACGCTATGGTTCTCACGGGGGGATCAGAAACGCCGCGTAATTTGGAGGTGCCGGGCCGTGATTTAGACGGTGTACATTATGCTATGGATTTTCTTGCACAGCAAAACAGACGTATTGCTGGCGAGGATGTGACAGACAACAGAACAATATTAGCGGGTGGTAAACACGTAGTTGTTATCGGTGGTGGCGATACGGGATCAGACTGTGTTGGTACATCAATTAGACAAGGAGCCGCTTCGGTAACTCAGCTAGAGGTCATGCCCAAGCCGCCGGAGATGGAAGATAAGGCTTTAAGTTGGCCGAATTGGCCCCTAAAACTGAGAACTTCTTCATCACATTTGGAAGGAGCAGAGCGTGATTGGTCAGTTGCGACCAAAGCCTTTACTGGTGATAATGGTAGGTTAACCGGCCTTGAATTAGTGCGCAACGAGTGGAAGCAAAACGAAAACGGTCAATTTTCCATGGTCGAACTCCCTACGACAGAATTTCATTTAAAGGCTGATTTGGTTCTTTTAGCTATGGGTTTTGTTCACCCTAAACCTAAAGGTTTGCTTGACGAGTTAGACGTTGCGCTCGATGAGCGGGGAAATGTCAAAGCAGATGAAACCTCGTATAAAACATCTCGAGAAAACGTNTTTGTTGCTGGTGATATGCGGCGAGGCCAATCACTCGTGGTATGGGCGATAAAGGAAGGAAGAAGAGCGGCCAGAGCCGTTGATGAGCATCTTATGGGTATGTCCACACTTCCTGATTAACTTAAAAAAAGAAAATAGGTTTTAACTCAGAGAATAGTTGTGAAAATATCTATGGTCTTTGTAGAATACTCGATCTTGGAAAACTTTTCTTTTAATTAAAAAAAATTGGCAAACTCAGCAATTATTTACCACGTTTTATTGCAATCATGAAAAATGTTTGGGCGATACGATGGACAATATGGACTTGAAAATATTAAGGGTGCTGCAAGAGGATAGTAGCTTATCCGTAACAGAGGTGGCGCAGCGTGTAGGTTTATCCACCTCGCCGTGCTGGAAGCGCATTAATAAACTTCAAGCTGATGGTGTTATTTTNCGACAAGAAGCAGTACTTGACCCAGCAAAGATGGGACTCGGTTTGACAGTATTCATGATGATTAAGACTGGCGAACATTCAGGGCCCTGGTTAGAACGCTTTGCTAAGCTTGTAAAAACCATGCCGGAAGTTCAAGAATTTCACCGAATGGCAGGAGAGGTGGATTACCTCCTAAAAATAGTTGTCGCGGATATGCAACAGTTTGATAAATTTTATAAAAATATGGTTGAAGAGACAACTTTAACAGATGTCACTTCTAGCTTTTCTATGGAAGTTATTAAGCATACAAATGCCCTTCCTATTTAGCTTTAAATGCACTTCTTGGCGGGTGCTTTTATGAGAGCCGGCTATGCTATATTCTTTACGCAATATCCCATAACTCCTTAACGCTTAGCGTTTGCTGTTAGAGAAGTGTGGTTACGAATCGCTTACGGTGCGTCAACATCCTCAAATAACCGTTTTTAGGAATTTAGATTTTCCAAAGGGTGTGGTGCTAAAAAAAACAAGATGTAATGGATCCTTTTGTAACGTTGTCGGTGGCAGGTGCAGTAACGGCTTCCCTTAAAGTAGCCACAGGTATTTGTCTTGTCGTCCAAATATATCCTATCCAAACTGCAAAATTAGTTGCTTCTCTTGATCAGATATCCTTAGGCCGCTTTTTATTTGGGATGGGGGCGGGATGAAATTCTGAGGAAATGGGAAATCATGCCACAGATTTCAGTACTTGATTGTTATTGCTTTAAGAGCGCTTAGAGGCGATGCGGGAGAATTGGGTTAATAAGTACGCTACCTATCAGGGTAAATTTGTTAAGTTCTCTGAAATGATCTCTAATCCAAAACCAATACATAAGCCTCCCCCACCGCTAATAGTCGGAAGCGCCTTTCCATTTGGGGCTAGACGAGCAATAGCGTATGGCGATGGATGGATACCCCATGCTAAACGCGCAGCATACGATAGTGTAATAGCTAAACCCTCTGAATTTAGGGAATGGCCAAGTTAGCATGTTGAAACCCCAATAGCTTACCCATTACAGTCTTTGGGTTGGAAGATGATCTCACTCTTTTACCACGATATATAGAGACGCCGGCGTCTAGATAATTGTATTTTCTCTACCATCTAATCCCGAAAAAATATTCTCCTGCTATTGGATAAATATGCGTCACTAATGAAGAAACTCAATTAAAGGTGTCTCGGGTCCATTTAATAGCTCCTAATCCGGCTTGTCGTCCAAGAGCCAAACATCCGTTGATTAAATAACCCCCCGTCGGGGCATTCCAATCTAGCATTTCACCTGCTACAAAAACTCCAGGGTAAGCTTTTAGCATAAGAAAATCATCAACTTCAGTGAACTTTACTCCCCCCCCACTACTTATTGCTCTTTCAATAGGCTGACTTTTTTGCGTTTTTAAAACAAGGCATTTAATTTTTCGCCCTAAGGCTTTTGGTTTTCTAAAGACATCCTCGTCTAAAAATTCCCGCAACAAGGAGGCCTTAACCGCACTTAATTTACCATTTTTTCTCAAGTAATTTGGCAAAGATATTTTAGACCTTTTATACGATAGCCTTTCAATAAGGCTTTCAAGTTGGATTGGTGGATGCAAGTCTAATGAAATTACGCCATAGCCATTGACCCGAATTTGTTCTTGTAGGGTCTCTGAGTGAGCGTAAATAGGCGTTCCTTCCATACCATAATCCGTGATTACTAAATCACCAGAAATAGTTTTTTTACCGACAGTTACTTTACATGACTTAACTGGCGTTCCTGCAAAACGATCACGAAAAACATTCGACCAGTCGAAATGAAATCCGCAATTAGTTGGAAAAAATTCCCGTACGGCTATCCCATTCTTTTTGAATAAATGCAGCCAGTTCCCGTCACTTCCAAGCCGTGGCCAACTCATACCCCCAAGTGCCAGTATAGTTGCGGTAGAGGTATGCTCGTAAATCCCTGAGGGACATGAAAACAAAAGTGTTCCATCTTCCTTCCAACCCAACCATTTATAATTTACGTGCGTCTTAAGAGATTGCTTACTTAAGCGGGCATGCCATTTTCTAAGAAGAGGGGAGGCTTTCATTTCTCTCGGGAATACTCGTTTCGAACTTCCCTCAAAGGTTTCAATGCCCAAGTTGGATGTCCATTGCTGCACCATGGTTGGGGTAAAGCTTTTTATGGAATTTTCTAGAGTATCGAATTCCGCGGAAAATCTGCCCAAAAATAGTTTAAAATTCTCGGTGTGGGTAATGTTAAGACCACTTTTACCTGCCATTAACAATTTTCTGCCAATGGTTGGTTTGGCTTCAAAAATATTTACGGCTATACCTTTCTCGAGCAGTACTTCGGCTGCCATCAACCCAGCAGGTCCTGCACCAATTATGGCAACGTTTGGAACCATACCCATCAGTCGTATCGCTTTAGATCCAACTTTATCTCAGTGCTTGTGCGAGATCCGCTATTATATCCTCAACTGTTTCTAGACCAATTGATAAGCGAATTACATCGTCTCCTGCCCCTGCAGAAATTCGTTGAGTGTCAGTAAGTTGGCGGTGCGTAGTAGATGCCGGATGTAACACAAGTGATCTAGTGTCTCCAATATTAGCAAGGTGACTAAGTAGTTGGCATTTTTCTACAAACTCCACGCCTGCATCATAGCCGCCTTTTATGCCAAACGTAAAAACAGAACCCGCACCTCTCGGTAAATATTTTGTTGCAAGATGAAAGTACTTCGACTCCTCAAGACCTGCATAGGAAACCCATGATACTTTTTCATGGTTATCCAAATAATTGGCTACCACCTCGGCATTCGCAACATGTTTTTCCATTCTAAGTGCAAGTGTTTCAATGCCCATAATCGTTAAATATGCGTTCATTGGAGCCATAGTAGGGCCTAAGTCTCTTAACCCCACCGCATGGCCATAAGTTGTGTAAGCAAGATCCCCAAAAGATTCGTAAAAATTCAGCCCGTGATAAGCCTCTTCTGGTTGAGCTAGCGATGGATATTTGTCGTTTTGTGCCCAATCAAAGGTACCAGAATCAACGATGGCACCTCCCATGGCGTTACCATGGCCTGATAGAAATTTAGTGGTTGAATGCACAACAATATCTGCCCCATGTTGGATCGGCTGACATAAAAATGGAGTTGCCATTGTATTGTCAATTATCAAAGGTATACCGACTGACTTAGCTATAGAACTCAGCGCGTCGATATCTGAGACAACCCCTCCGGGATTTGCAAGTGACTCTCCAAATATTGCCTTAACAGATGAACCGTTGGCGGCTTCTTCAACAGATATTACGTCGTCAAAGTCTACGAACTTACAATTCCAGTTGAACTTTTTAAAGGTTTTGCCAAATTGGGTAATCGAGCCTCCATATAATTTTGTAGAGGCAATCAATGTGTCTCCAGGATCCATAATAGGTAAAAGCGCAAGAAGTTGGGCTGAATGCCCTGAAGCAGTACATGTTGCCCCTCTGCCATTTTCTAGAGAGGATATCTTCTCTTCCAAAACAGCTGTAGTGGGGTTTGACAATCGTGAGTAAATATTTCCAAAAGTTTGCAAGTTGAACAGTGAGGCGGCATGATCGGCATCATCAAAAACGTACGCAGTTGTTTGATAAATTGGCGTTGAACGTGCCCCCGTAGTAGGGTCGGGTGATGCGCCTGAATGGATTGCTTTTGTCTCAAAGCCCGGTTTTGCCGTCACCATCTTTGCTGGATTTGAATGCGTGCTTTGCTCGGCTATACCTTTCGAACGTCTCTTTGAAGAAATTACTTTTGAATTAAAGCCATGCCAAGATAGTTCTCCAAATAAACGAGAAAACTCAATTTTTGGGCACCTGTCCATGACAACACGGAGGCCTTTTTTTTCAGCACGAGCCGCTGCCTCTTTATTTATGACACCCAGTTGCATCCAGATTATCTTGGCCCCATGTAAAATAGCTTGGTCAGTGATTTCTCCAGCGTCTTCTGATTTTCGAAAGATATCGACCATATCAACTTGCTCAGGCAGTTCGTCTAGATTTGGGTAAACAACTTCACCGAGTATTTCCTGCCCTGCTGCAACTGGATTGACCGGGAATACTTTGTATCCTTTTGACTGTAGATATTTCATTGCGAAATAGCTGGGTCTGGTCCAACTAGGGCTAGCACCAACCATTGCGATTGTTTTTACGTCAGCCAAAATGGATTTAATAAAGTCGTCGGAGTATGATGGTTTACTAAGTGAAGCGTGAGTTGAAGTAGGTGTCATTTTATTTGCCAATCCAAACAGGTACCCGTTTCTCGATAAATGCGCTGATTCCTTCGTCGGCATCCCGGGCTTGCATGTTCTGTATCATTACTTTTGATGTATATTCGTAGGCTTCAGACAACGGCATTTCTAATTGTTTGTAAAAAGCTTGTTTTCCAATTTTAATTGTTAAATTAGATTTGGAAGCAATTTT